>JALGWN010000062.1 GCA_025774115.1 bacterium | reverse complement strand
GCAGAGACCCGACGCTACATGGTTCGGAACGGTGTCAGGCGTGCATTGTTGCATTCCCGGGCACCGGGAATGCAACAATGCACGCCTGACACCGCCTTTTACTCAAAGACGAGCAGGCCCAGGCGATCGGTGGCAAACCACAGAGGCGCCTGATAATCGGTGACCGCCCCTAATCGTTTGTGCCGCCTGCGGAAGTTAAAGCCCCACTGGTCGCCGTCTGCGGCCCCGGGGCCCAGGGCCTCAAACGGGATCCTGAGCTCGGCCACCCACCTGTCGTCATAGATTTGCGTCCCCACATCTAGTGGGGCATCCCAGGCGTAATCCTGGACATAGGTGCCGAAGGGGCATATCTCGATGTGTTTGTCGAACACGGTGCCCTTGGGATTCACCGCCACCTGGTAAAAGACATTGGCGCCTATCTCAGGCTCGAGGAGCACGAGGACGTAGTCGTCGTGGCCGCCGAAGCCGTCCCTGGTCTCAACGTTGGCCTCGAGTTCCCCCACCTCACTGTCGAAGCACTCGACTGCGACATAGAGATTCTCACCGTCATGGCAGATACGAAGTGATGTGGAATCGGCCGGCGCCTCTCCCGGTCCGGAGCCGAAGAAACCGGTCTCGGAGGCGGCCATCTGCCATGTGTCCTCAAGGCTGCCGTCCATCTCGAGCGCCCCGCTCGAAGAGGCCGCATAGATCACCCGCTTTACCGGAAGGGTCTTTGCGATCTCCACAGGCTCACCGCCGTCATATGCCACGCTCAGCTCCAGCCACGGGACAGGGAAGAGATCTCCGTCATTTGTTAGATACGCGATCATCGTTCCCGTCTCCCCCGGCGGTACCTCCACATAAGCCTCGGGCGGCTCCACGATCCAATCCCCGGCTGCGACCCACCTCGCTGTATCCCTGAGGGTCGATGACCCGAGGTTATCGATGTTTATTCTGACCTTCGCTGCGCCTGTCAATGCAAGACCGGTAAGCTGGATTTCCTCGATATCCACCGTCTCCGACTGGATGCCGGCAACCCGGATCATATCCTCCATCGTGATATCGCCGGGGCTTGAGCCAAAGCCCGGCTCAAGCACTCTCACCTCCAGATCCTCCTCCTCGACCCTGGCCAGGAGAAAGGCGTAAAAACACCCTTTCCCCCTGCCACCATAAGGTAGCGAGCCCCCCGAACTCGATACACCGAAGTAGCGGATACCGTCGCGCTCGGTGTAGAAGTGGCGATGGTAGTGGCCGGTGAAGACCGCATCGACCCCATGGCGCTTGAATATATCATGGAGCAGGTTGGGTCTTTCGAAGGAAAAGTCCTCACACCAGAAGGGCTTGTGGTAAAACACAAAGGTGTTGGTGTGTTCGCCCGCCCGCCCGAGGATCTCTTCAAGCCACTGGATCCTCTCGGCCGGAAGGTTATCGGCCTTGTAGTGCATCGAGACATCGAGAGTTATGAAAAGGTTGTCATCATATACAAAGGCAGTATCCGGGGAGCCGAATCGTCTGGTATAGATGCGCCTGCTCTGGGCATCCCAGATATCGTGATTGCCCGGCGTGAGGTGATACCCGATACCCGGCCGATCGAGGAGCTCAACGACATAGTCCCACTCCGCTTCGATCTCGGTCGAATCGGACAGGTAACCTTCTATGTGATCGCCGACGGTAAGTATAAAGTCGGGGCTCAGAAACTCCACATCTCTGAGCACCTGCTCGTACACACCCTCCGTTGCTCCACCGGTCCTGTCGCCAAGCACGGCAAACGTGAAACCCAGTGCCGGAGAGGGCGCGATGCCCGGCCAGACCCCACAGGCAAGGCCCGCAAAAATGACTGAGATCAAAATCGTTCTATTCATAGCGATTCTCCCTAGGTCCGGGGCCTTGCCCCGGCCTTCCGGCCCCGCTCGCGGCCTATCCCCAAACCCCACCGGAGCCCGGGCCTGGAGGCTTTGCCGTCCGCGGCGGGAGCCCCTTCTACCTCCATATAATTTGTACTTGCACAGGCAACACCCGTATGGTAATGTTCAGAGGATTAGTTGGCCATATAATTTTCGTTACCCTTTGGTTTAAACCCACCACACGGGGGTATTCAGGCGTGAAGTACTGGAGAAAACCGCTGGATGCGGACACCGTGAAGTCTCCCAAAGGCAGGATCTACATCATAAAGGAGCTGTGCAAGGGATGCAGCTTCTGTGTGGAGTATTGCCCCAGGGATGTGCTCGAGCTGTCGCAGGAGTTCAACAAAAAGGGTTACCACCCTCCCGTTGCGATAAGGGAGGACGACTGCGTCAGCTGCGGACTCTGTGAGCTCATTTGCCCTGAGTTTGCTATTTATGCCGAGCTCGTTGAAGAGGGCGGCCATAAAGAGACCGTGGAGAAAGAGACTCCGGGCAAAACCAATAAGACGGACAAGAAAGAAAAGGCGGAGGTTTAGCAATTGGCTGAAGACAGACGAGTGCTCACCGGAGAGCATTTCTTGAGTGGAGACCACGCCTGTGCGGAGGGCGGCATGGCGGCGGGATGCATGTTTTTCGGCGGCTATCCCATCACTCCTTCCACCGAGATTGCCGAACGCATGTCCGAGCGGTTGCCGGAGGTTGGCGGCATATTCATACAGATGGAGGACGAGCTTGCCTCCATGAATTCCATCCTCGGCGCCTCGTGGGCCGGCTGGAAATCTATGACCTGTACCTCGGGCCCGGGCTTTAGTCTGATGATGGAGAACCTCGGACTGGGAATCGTGCTGGAGACTCCAACCGTGCTGGTCAATATCCAGCGCGGGGGACCCTCGACGGGGCTTCCCACCCTCTCAGGCCAGGCGGACATGATGCAGGCCAAGTGGGGTTCCCACGGTGACTACGAGATCATCGCGGTATGTCCCAATTCACCCCAGGAGATATTCGATTTCACGGTCAAGGCATTCAACCTTTCCGAGCAATACAGGGTGCCGGTGCTGGTGATGAGCGATGAGAGCGTGGGCCACATGACCGAGAAGGTGGTCATACCCCCGGCCGACCAGCTTGGACTAGTCCAGCGGAGATTCACGAAGAAGAAACCGGGTGAGTACCTGCCGTACGAATTCGGCGAGGATGAGGTCCCCGATATGGTTAAGGCCGGAGACGGTTACAA
This sequence comes from bacterium, assembly GCA_025774115.1. Taxonomy (GTDB): domain Bacteria; phylum Arandabacterota; class Arandabacteria; order Arandabacterales; family Arandabacteraceae; genus JALGWN01. The sequence goes on along the minus strand of JALGWN010000062.1, from coordinate 13,318 downwards.
GTTTCACATCACCGGGCTTACCCACGATAAACGCGGCTATCCGGTCATAGACGCAGAGTGCCAGGATTGGATGGTGAGACACCTCATCAACAAGATCCAGAAGAACAAACGCAAGATCATCGAGGTCGAAGAGATAAACATGGATGATGCCGATGTGGTTATCGTTTCCTACGGCATATCCTCCAGAGTCGCCCACAGAGGAATGGACCTGGCCAGGGAGCAGGGAATCAAGGTCGGGATGCTCAGACTCATAGTGGTGTGGCCCTTCTGCGATTACCTTATCCGGGAACTCGCCGAACGGGTGAAGGCCTTCGTCACGGTCGAGCTCAACTTCGGCCAGATCGCCCTGGAAGTCGAGAGATGCACGGCCGGCAAGGCCGGATGTTACCTGGTGCCTCACGCGGGCGGCGACGTGCACAACCCGGAGGATATCCTGGAAGCTATTAAGGAGGCAGCCAAATGAACAAACCAGTAACCCCGACTGCCACATTGAGCGAGGAGCAGATCACACATCCGATGGCGGACCTGCTTCGCATGGACAGGATGCCGCACATCTGGTGCTCGAGCTGCGGCCTTGGCACGGGGCTCACCTGCTTCATAATGGCTCTCAGGGAGTCAGGCATAGACGAGGATGACGTGGCTGTGGTGTCCGGTATCGGGTGTACCGGCCGTGTAGCCGGGTACCTCAATCTGGATTCATTCCACACCACCCACGGACGGGCGATCCCCTTTGCAACCGGACTGGCTTTGGCCAACCCGAAGCTCAGGGTCGTTGTCTATTCAGGGGACGGCGACATCGTCGCCATAGGCGGCAACCACTTCATACATTCGGCGCGCCGTAACATGGACCTGTTGGTCATCTGTGTCAACAACTTCACCTATGGTATGACGGGCGGACAGGCGGGCCCAACCACTCCGGTCGCGGCCAAGGCTACCACCGCACCCTACGGCAACTTCGAATATCCGTTCAACATACCTTACCTTGCCATGGCCGCAGGCGCATCCTATGTGGCCAGATGGACCTCGCTTCACATGCGAAGGCTCAAGAACTCGATGGCCGAGGCGCTTCCCAAGCGAGGATTCCGCGTGATCGAGATTATCTGTCCGTGTCCGACGGCTTTTGCCCGCAAGAACCGGCTGGGGACGGGTCTCGATCTCTTGAAGTTTTACCACGATAACAGCATTATAAAGCACGGTGCCGACCCTAAAGAGGCCGACATCGGCCTGAACAGCAAGCTGATCTGCGGCAAGTTTGTGGACGAAGAAAGACCGACGTTCAGGGATTTTCTGACTCAGAATGTACACGATAAGCTCGGAGGGTAGATAATGGCCGGCACTGACTCTTCACGAAAAGAGGTTCGATTCACCGGGTTTGGCGGGCAGGGTATGGCGGTCATCGGCTCCATCCTCGGCCGCGCTGCAGCGGTCTATGACGGCAAGCAGGCCACGATGACCCAGTCCTACGGACCGGAGGCAAGAGGCGGGGCGTCGAGCAGCCAGGTGATCATATCGAACGGGAGGATCTTCTACCCTTACGTAATCCATTCGGATATCCTTGTAGGAATGTCCCAGGAGGGCTACGACAAGCACAGGTCGAATCTCAAGAAGACCGGTGTCCTCCTCTACGATGAGGATCTCGTGACACTGGCCCCGGAAGAGGGCGCCGAGCACATCTACACTATCCCGGCAACGCGTTTTGCCGAAGAGCTCGGCCGCAAGATCGTGGCCAACATAGTCATGCTTGGGTTCCTGTCCGGTATGACCGAGATGGTTAGTGAGGATGCTCTGAAGAAGGCGATTGCCGATTCAGTACCTAAACCGACTATACAGCTGAATTTAAGGGCCTTTGACAAAGGCCGGGAGCACGCAAAGAGTCTCACTGAGGGATCGGCGGTAAAGGCCGAAGGCTGATCCTCTCGTCTTGAAAGAGTTTCATTCTAAGGAATCGAAGCTTAAGGGTACTTTATACTCAACAATGTAGAACCGGATGCCGGCAAAGGAAGCCACGAAAACCAGACCTGGGACCCGAAAAGGCGTTCTCGTTATCGGGGGCGGAGTTGCCGGTATCCAGGCTGCGCTGGATCTCGCCAAGGCCGGATCCCCGGTATATCTCGTCGAAAGAACCCCGTCGGTGGGCGGCCGGATGGCCCAGCTCGATAAGACGCTTCCCACCAATGACTGCTCGATCTGTATCCTCTCCCCTCTTCTGGTGGAGGCCTTACGACATCCCAATATCGAGATGCTCACCTATAGCGAGCTTCAGTCTCTGGAAGGTGAAGCGGGCAACTTCAGAGCGAAGATCCTCCGGAAATCGCGCTATATCGACGAACATGCATGCATCGGGTGCGGGGTGTGCGAACGGTCGTGTCCGGTATCCGTGCCCAACGAGTTCGACATGGGCCTCAGAGACCGCAGAGCCATCTACGTTCCCTTCGCTCAGGCGACTCCGCTTGTATATACGATAGACGAGAAGAGCTGTCTCAACTTCAAGGATGGTGAGTTCCGTGAGGTGTGTGACAAGTGCCGGACTTCCTGCCCGCGCAAGGCGATCGATTTCGGGCTCGCCGACCGGGAGATCGAGATCGATGTGGCCGCGGCTGTCATCGCTACAGGCTTTGATGAGATGGCCCCGGGCGGCATCCGCAATCTGAGCTACGGCGAAACACCTGATATCATGACCGGCATGGAGTTCGAGAGAATGCTCAATGCCGCGGGGCCGACGACCGGGCACGTGGTCCGGAGATCGGACGGCAAGACCCCCGATTCCATAGCCCTCATACAGTGCGTGGGATCCCGGGATGAGAGATACCATTCCTACTGCTCGAGGGTCTGCTGTGTGTATTCGGTGAAGCAGTGCATAGTCGCAAAGGACCACGAACCGGAGGTCCGTGATTTCTACTACTTCTACCGTGACATGAGGGCCTGCGGCAGAGGCTTTGAGGAGTTCTATCTCCGGGGTAGAGACGAGACCGGCATACACTTTATCAGATCGTCTCCGGCGAGTATAGCGCCCTCGGAGGGCGGCAAGCTGAGAGTGAGATATGAGGACCCCCATACGGCGAGGCCCGTCTTCCGGGATGTAGACATGGTGGTGCTTGCCTGCGCCATGATACCGAGTGAAGGGACCCCCGAATTGGCCGGAGCTCTGGGAGTCGAAGTCGAATCCGACGGCTTCTTCAAGATCCCCGATCCTCTCGGCGATCCGCTCTCTTCGACAAGGGAGGGCGTCTTCGTGTGCGGGTGCGCGTCCGGCCCCAAAGACATACCCGATTCCGTAGCCCAGGCATCCGCCGCAGGCGCTAAAGCCCTGGCCTATCTGGACGAGAAGTGCCCGGTGGAGGAGGAGCCGCTGCCCCTTAATGATCCGGACGAGAAGCCACGCATAGGTGTTTTCGTATGCCATTGCGGTCTCAATATAGGCGGCGTCGTCGACTGCAAGGCGGTTGCCGAGTATGCGGGGACTCTTCCCGGCGTTGCCTATGCCACCGATAACCTCTACACCTGTTCCGACGACACTCAGTCGAAGATCGAGAACCTGATCAAGAAGAAGAACCTCAACCGGGTTGTGGTTGCGGCATGCACGCCCCGCACCCATGAACCTCTATTCAGACAGACCTGCGCCAATGCGGGCTTGAATCCCTACCTCTTCGACATGGCAAACATCCGGGACCAGTGCTCATGGGTACATTCCCAGGCCCCCGAAGACGCCACGCGGAAATCCAAGGATCTGGTCCGGATGGCGGTCTCGAGGGCAAGGCTCCTGAGACCTCTTCAGCGAAGCCGTGTGAATGTCACAAGAAGCGCACTGGTCATAGGGGGCGGCATATCCGGTATCCAGTGTGCTATCGACATGGCAAGGCTGGGTATCGACGTCTATCTGGTTGAGAAGGATGCCGCGCTGGGCGGTCAGCTTAAAGCACTGGACCGCCTCTTCCCAGCAGGCAGGCCGGCACAGGATCTCTTGGAGGCGAAGATCGCCGAGCTAGAGGAGCTCCCTGTAACGGTCATGACCGGCCATAGTATCGAGGCCATCGAAGGTTTTGTGGGAAACTTCGAGGTCGATCTCGGAGACAGGGACCTCTCTGTGGGAGCGATCGTGCTCGCCACGGGCGGCGTGGCACTCGAGCCCACGGGAAGACAGGGCTATGGGAAGTATGACAACGTCATCTCATCACTCCAGTTCGAGGAACGATTGCAAAAGGCCGGCGGCTTAAAGCAAGGCGACCGCATCGCTTTTGTTCAGTGCGTAGGAGCACGCGAGCAAGAGGGTTACACCGGATGTTCGAGATACTGCTGCCAGGTATCGCTAAAGCAAGCCCTTGAGGCCACGAAGCGAGGGGCTCGGCCCGCCATCATACACCGGGACGTGAGAGCCTTTACGCGCAACGGTGAGGATCTCTACCGCGAGGCGAGGCTGGCCGGAGTCGGTTTCCTTAGAAGGGCCGAAGACACCGATGTCAGGATATCGGGCAATGGAGCGGTCATGACACTCACACTCTCGGATGCCACACTGCTGTCCGACATATCGCTGGATTGCGATCTGGTGGTGCTCGCGGTGCCGATGATGCCGTCGGATACCGCAGCCCGTGTTGCCGAGATGCTTCGTGTTCCTCTGGGGAGGGACGGGTTCTACCTTGAGAGACATATCAAGCTTGGACCGCTGGAGACCAACACCGAGGGCATCTTCCTTTGCGGCTGTGCCCAGTATCCCAAGGACATACCCGACTGCCTTGCCCAGGCGTCCGGCGTGGCGGCCAAGGTGGGGGCACTGCTCTCCAAGTCCTACGTGACCCTGGAACCGGCAACGGCGTTCGTCAGAAAGGACATGTGCAGGGCCTGTGGGACCTGTGTCGATATATGTGAATATCATGCTCCGGATCTTAAGGACGATGACGGCGACAAGTACGCTTTCATAAACGAGGCCCTCTGCAAGGGGTGCGGCACCTGTGCGTCCCACTGCGTGACCGGGGCCATTGTCGCCAAGCATTATACGGACGATCAGATAGAGTCGATGATAGATATCCTATTCGAGGAGTGAGGATCGATGGAGGATTTTGAGCCCAAGATCGTAGCCTTCGCCTGCAATTGGTGCAGCTATGCCGGTGCGGACATGGCCGGCGTTTCCCGGCTCCAGTATCCTCCCAATATCAGGACCATCAGGGTCATGTGCTCGGGCCGCGTGAGTCCCGCCTTTATACTGAGGGCATTCGAGTCCGGCGCGGACGGTGTTTTCGTATCGGGCTGCCACATAGGCGACTGTCATTACGGGTTTGGGAACCGCCGGGCGGAAAAGCAGATCGACCACGCCCGGCGTCTCGTCGAGATGCTGGGACTCGAACCCGACAGGCTGCGCTTGGAGTGGATTTCCGCATCGGAGGGGGACAAGTTCGCCTCCTCGATAAGGGAATTCGTGGAAAGGATAAAGCAACTTGGCAAAAGCCCCGTCGGCTGAGAAAGTGCGCGAGATAATCAAGCGTACGACCGCTTACCTCTGTATCGATTGCAGTAAATGCACGGGCAGCTGCCCTGTCGGCAAAGCGGGATCGGTCTACTCACCCCGGGCCCTGGTGCAACACCTTATACTCGAAGGTCGGGATCCCTCGGAGACCGACCTCTGGCGCTGCCTGACCTGCGGGCTTTGCAGGGAAAGATGTCCTTCCAACGTGGATTTCCCGGGTTTTATACATGCGCTTCGGGAGGTTGCTTTCGACGGAGGGAGCAGGCCCCAGGATACCCATGGCGGCACCCTGAAACATTTGATGCATCTCATGGCCGACCCGCGACTCCGCCAGATGAGGACCGACTGGTTGCCCGATTGGGTTGAGGTGCTGGATGACCGAGAAGAGAAGGACAGGAGCGACGACGTATACTTTGTGGGCTGCGCGCCCTATTTCGATATCGTCTTCGAAGATTTCGCTCTCGACCTGATGGCTACCCACAAGGGCGCGCTAGGACTCCTTAGGGGTTGCGGGGTCACACCGGCGGTCCTTGCGAACGAGCGCTGCTGCGGGCACGATGCTCTTTGGACCGGGGACAGGGAGCTTTTCAGCGAACTCGCGAGACGTAACGTGGGACTCTTCCGGAAGACCGGGGCGAAACGCGTCTTCGTATCCTGCCCCGAGGGCTACTACACCTTCACTCATGACTATGGCGAATACCTCGACGGCCTCGACATCGAATTCGTGAACACGGTGAAGTTCCTTGCCCAAGAGGGGCCTGCCTTGACGGCCATAGACGGTGAGACAAGAGTCACCTATCACGACTCGTGCAGAATGGGGCGGTTCTCAGGCCTCTACGACGAACCCCGCAAGATCATCGGGAGCGTCGGGGGGCTGAGTCTCACGGAAATGGAGTTTTCAAGAGAGCAGGCACCTTGTTGCGGGAGCAACCTCTGGGTCAGCTGCGACTCCATATCGAAGAAGATGCAGTATGATCTGCTTGATGCTGCGCGCGCGACGGGCTGTGAAATTCTGCTTACTGCATGCGACAAATGCAGGATCCATCTCGCCTGCGCTCAGATGGAAAACGGATCAGTCGGTAATGGAATCAAGACCGAGAACATTCTCGGATTCCTGCACAGAAAGGGGGTGAGAAAGTCTTGAACAAGAGAATCGGTGTTTTCGTGTGCCAGTGCGGCATGAATATCGCCCGTAGCGTTGACTGTGACGACGTCACCGAATACGCAAAGACGCTTCCTGATGTCGCTTTTGCCGTCAACAACAGATACACCTGTTCCGATCCCGGCCAGACGGAGATAAAAAAGGCCATCAAGGAGCACCAGCTGGATCGGGTCGTGGTCGCTTCATGCACGCCCAGAATGCATGAGCCCACCTTCAGGAAGGCCGTGGAGGAGGCGGGCCTGAATCCCTACCTTCTGGAGATGGCCAACATCCGTGAGCAGTGTAGCTGGGTCCATCTCCATGACAAGAAGGCGGCGACCGATAAGGCCAGAGACCTGGTCAAGATGGCAGTGGCCCGGGCAAGGGAGCTTCAACCTCAGACCGAGACGGTGGTCCCGGTAAGGCGTACGGCTCTGGTGATTGGTGGCGGGATCGCCGGTATCCAGGCCTCGCTGGATTTTGCCGAGAACGGCTACAAGGTCTATCTGGTGGAGAAGGAACCCTCGATCGGCGGCATTATGGCCCAGATCGATAAAACCTACCCCACCATGGACTGCTCTATATGAATTCTCGGGCCCAAGATGACGGATGTCGGTCGACATCCTCTGATCGAGTTGATGACATATAGCGAGGTCAAGAACGTCCGTGGCTATGTAGGGAACTTCACGGTGACCGTCTCCCGGCGGGCAAGGTACGTGGATGAGAAGGAATGCACGGCCTGCGGAGACTGCGTTGAGGTGTGCCCGATCACACGGCCTGATGAATTCGATATGGGACTTTCCACCCGTAAGGCGATCTACAGCCCTTTCCCCCAGGCCATCCCCCCCGCCTATGTACTGAACGTACAGGATTGCCTGGGTAACATGCCCCTGGCGTGTGAGAAGTGTGCCGAGGCGTGCGAGAAGGAGTGTATCGACTACGACATGGTGGACCGGGATGTCGAGATCGAAGTCGGGACCATCGTAGTGGCCACGGGCATGAAAGTCATCGATCCCACTATGCTGTCCGAATACGGATACACCCGATATCCCAATGTGATAACCAGCATGGAGTTCGAGAGGCTGATAAACGCCGGTGGCCCCACCGAGGGCGATCTCCGGAGGCTTGACAACCGGGAGAGGCCGAAGAGGGTGGCCTTCATCCAGTGTATAGGCTCGCGGTCACAGCACAGGGGCCGGCCTTACTGCAGCAATATATGCTGTATGAATACGGTGAAGGACACGATCCTCATCAAGGAGCATTGGCCCGAAGTGGACGTCAGCGTCTACTTCATAGACATACGGGCCTTCGGGAAAGGCTTCGAGGATCTCTACTTGAGAAGCCGCGGCTACGGGGTGAAGTACATACGGGGAATTCCGGGTGAGATAAGATCCACGGGCGACGCCATGCTCGAACTCCTTGTCGAAAACACCGAAACCGGGAAGATCGAAAAGCATCCATACGACATGGTCGTCCTGTCGGTGGGGCTCGAGCCGGACGCGAAACTCGATGACCTTAGACAGATGCTCAGCCTCTCCAAGACCTCAGACGGCTTCCTGATGGAGGCCCATCCCAAGCTTCAGCCCGTTGACGCTCCTACGCGCGGCATCTACTTCGCCGGCTGCGTCGAGGCCCCGAAAGACATAAAGGACTCGGTTACCCAGGCGGCCGGAGCGGTCGCGCGGGCCGGAGCGCTGATGAGCAAGGGCGAGATCACCGTGGAGGCCATCACGTCAAGGGTGATCGAAGAGAAATGCAAGATGTGCGGTATCTGTGCAAAGGTCTGCCCCTATAACGCAATAATATTCGATAAGGCAAGCAAGCAGCCGCCCAGGGTAGTAGAAGCGGCCTGTGCCGGCTGCGGCACTTGCGGAGCCGAGTGCCCGTTCGATGCCATCGAGATGCGGCACTTCACCGATGAGCAGATAATCACTCAGATAGATGCCATGCTCGAGGAGAACGCTATGGATAAGGTCGTGGTGTTCGCCTGCAACTGGTGCTCATATGCCGGTGCCGACTTCGCCGGCACCTCGAGGTTCCAGTATCCGGCGAGCCCCCGCCTCATAAGGACCATGTGCAGCGGCCGGGTGGATTCCAAGTTCGTACTTCATGCTTTCAAGAAGGGCGCGCCTGTAGTGCTGGTATCCGGATGTCACTTCGGAGACTGTCATTATATCGACGCCAACCACTGGACCGCCAAGCGCATCGAAAAGCTCAAGAAACGTCTTGAAAAGATGGGTATAAGGAGCGAGCGCCTTCAGCTCGAGTGGATAAGTGCAGCCGAAGGTCAGCGGTTCCGCCAGGTCATGGAACATATGGAGGACCTGAGACAGACCGTGACCCCTGAGGAGGTCCGGGAGACCATAAGACAAAATACTCATTTCGCTTTCGCGCGGCACTTGCCGAAACGAGTACTGTGTCCCCTTTGTGCCCCACTCCCCGGTATCAAAAGAGAGGGCCTGCTTTGCCCGGCCGTATGGGCGTTCTTATCGCCGCACCCTTGCTAATCTTGCCCGGTACGGCATAGGCTATACAGGCCCATTGCCTTTTCAATTCACGACATGAAGAGAAACTCGGCAGAGTAGAAATCTGCTCTATGGCTCTTCGCATACACAACCGCTTAAGAACGGCTTAAAAAGCGATCAGAGCCAGGTCCGGAATGATCGATGTAGATGGCCATGCATTACCACGCTTTTCAGATTACACCGTTTTTCTCTTGTTGTCAAGCATCATTATGTGGTGAGTCGAGAGGAGGCTGGGGATGCTCGGCCTCATGCACACCTTCCCGATGAACGATAAACGGGATAGGGGGAATAGTACTCAGGCCGGCAACTTTGATCGGGGAGGAGACCGCCATGAGACACCCATTTGCGTTGACTCCATGTCGGCCATCCCTTATCCTAGGGTGTTCGGGCCGTCCTACGTCGCAACAGGAACTCTGTTACCTCATGAACTGACAAGGATAGCGGGGGGTTCGCGCAACATGGAGTGCTCGGTAATAACAACCTACCGGTGTAATGCGCGGTGTCGGATGTGCAACAGCTGGAACTTCCCCAGCAAGAGTTCCGAGGAATTCAAGCCGGAGATACTCGAGAAGCTGCCGATGCGAATACACCGCATGAATATCACAGGCGGCGAGCCGGCCCTCAGGGAAGACCTCATGGACATAGTCCCAATTCTCGACAAGCGAACCGGGCACCTCGAGATAAGTACCAACGGGTACTTCACCGATAGGATATTGGCGGTAGCTGAAAAGTACCGCCACCTTACATTTCGCGTCAGCGTGGAGGGGTTGCCCCAACTCAATGACGAGCTTCGGGGGATCAAGAACGGCTTCGATCATGCCCTCAGGACGTTGCTCGGACTCCGTCATTTGGGTGTCAAGGACATCGGTTTGGCTGTAGTGATCTCACAGAACAACATCCGCGACCTCTTGAGTCTGTATGAGCTTGTCTCGGGGCTTGAGGTGGAGTTTGCACAGGCTACAATACACAACTCTTTTTACTTCCATAAAGAGGATAACCGCATCGAGAATCTGGATCTGATTACGGGAATAATGAGAGAATTCATGATAAGACTCCTCACCTCGAGGCGTAGATCGCCCGGCAAGAGAGTGAAGGACTGGTTCCGGGCGTATATAAACATGGGCATCCTGCGTTACATGCAAGGAAAGGTCCGCCCCATCCCGTGTGGGGCCGCGACCGATTTCTTCTTTCTCGATCCCTGGGGCAAGATCCTGGCCTGTAACGGTTCCGGCGAACCCTGGGTCATAGGCGATCTGACCACCCAGGATTTTGATGATATCTGGAACAGCGAACAGGCCGAGAGGGTCAGGGACAAGGTCAAGCACTGTGACCGAAACTGCTGGATGACCGGCTCGGCCGTACCCGCCATGCGCAACAGAATCTGGATTCCCGTAGCATGGGTCCTGAAGAACAAGCTCAGGCTCATGATGGGCAATCGGGACATAGTGTTGGAATAGGTCTGCCGTGAGCGAAAAGACACATCCTCCCACCGGCCGTTCTGCCCTCAGGGTAGCCTTCCTGGGACTTCGCGGCATACCTGCGGTATATGGCGGCGTGGACCGCGTGATCGAAGAGATCACCCGGGGACTCACGCCGAGAGGGCACCAGGTGGTCGTCTATTGCTGGAACAATACATATGAGGAGCGGCCTCGTGAATACAAAGGCACCGAGCTGGTCTATCTGCCGACGATCCCGGTAAGATATGTCGGCACTCTCCTGCATACTCTGCTGGCGTGTCTCGATCTTCTCAAACGGGACATCGACATTGTCCACATCAACAACACGCACAATGCGATCTTCGGATTCATACCGCGCCTGTTCGGCAAGAAAGTGGTAATCCAGCCGCACGGGCCTGCGTGGCCCATGCTCCGGTGGGGCACATTCCGGGAGCGTTTCTTGATGAACTTCAAGATCTTCCTCAGCCGGGTTTTTCTGAATCTGTGCCGATATCCGACCATCTGGTTCGCACACAGGGTGCTCGTCATATCCCAGCCCGACGCCGACTACATCTCCACGACCAACACGGACAAGTTCGTGCTCATACACAATGGCTGCAACATCCCCGATCTCTTACAGGCCGATAAGATGCTGGGCCTCGGCATAACACCAAAGAGGTATCTCTTGTTCGTTGGAAGACTGGTCCCCAGAAAAGGCTGCCACTATCTGATCCGGGCCTTCAGGGAACTCGAGACAGATCTGGAGCTCGTGATAGTGGGTGGGCCGCTCGAAAGCACCTATGGACGATTCCTGCGGAGAATCGCCCGGGGTGACGCCCGGATAAGATTCACCGGACCCGTCTACGGCGCCATGTTGAACGAGCTCTTCACCAACGCCCTGATCTATGCCCACCCTTCCGAATCCGAGGGCCAATCCATAGCCCTGCTCGAAGGGCTTGCATTCGGCACATGCGTCGTATCCAGCGATACGCCGGAGAGTATCGAGACCGCAGAGGCCAATGCCTCCTATTTCAAGTCAGGTGACTGGGAGGATCTCAGACGCGTTCTCGAGGACCTAATCCGAAACCCAGAGAAGATCGAGGTCGGAAGCCGCCAAGCCCGCGCTCACGTCGAGGCCAAGTACCAGTGGAACGACAAGGTCCTCGCCTACGAAAAGATGTATTACGACCTCTTGAGCAACTAGCGTCCTCACTCCCGTGAAAAAGGGGTCACACCTATTTTATCCCACAGGCTGTTCAAAAACATCCAGATGCAAGGCGTGCGAAGACTCCAGGAACGAGGCGTACTTCAGCGTACGCCGCAGTGACGGGAGGCGAGCGTAACGCAGCAGATGGGTGTTTTTCAACAACCTGGTGACCCCTTTTTAGGGGAAGCGCTCGAGGACCTGGGCCAGGATCACTTCGGGCTTGAGGTCCTTCATACAGCGGTGATGGCCCTCAGGGCAGCGAGTGCCCCCGTGGCTTCCACACGGCCGGCATGCCAGATCGACTTCGAATATGACGTCATGCTCACGGAAGGGGAAGTAGCCCATTCGCTTCATGTCGGTCGGCCCCCCGATTGCGAAGACATCTGTCCCGACCGCATTGGCAAGATGAAGCGGCGCGCTATCATTGCAAATGACAAGATCGCATTGCCGGATCACGGCAGCAGCCTCCAGTGGCCCGGTCTCACCGGCGATATTGACCGCGGCTGACCCGGACGCCCGGACGATCCGGTCGCATAGACCCCTCTCCGAGGGTGATCCTCCGAGGATAAGATTGAACCCGGCGCCTTCCAGTCCCCGTATGAGCGTCACGAAATGGCCTTCCGGCCAGCGTTTGGTCAACCATATCGATCCCGGAAAAACTGCGATCGCGGGTCTGTCGGGCCGGGGAAGATCCCCTTTGATCTTCGCAGCTTTATCTACCATGGCCTGATCCGGAAAGACTTCCGTCTGCATGCCGAATTCACGATCTGTGAACACTGAGAGAAGATGCAGGTTCTTCCGGGCCTTGTGGACATCCTTAAGATGAGGCACTTTTAGGGTCAGGTGTCCGGAGGCCTTCCACCTGTCGAAACCCAGCCGTTCACGTATCCCGCCCAGGCGCATTAGATAGGCTGTTGTGAGAGAGCTGTGAGGCGAGATCGCCAGATCGTAGCGACTGCCCCGGATCTCTCGAAGCGTCTTTATGAAAGCAAGGGCCTTGTTGCCCCGCTTATCGAAGGTCGGCACGCGCCGGACATGCGGGTTGTTGGCAAGCACGGACGCGGTCTCGGGGATTACGAGGACATCGATCAGCGCTTCTGGAAACAACTTATGCGTCGCCCGGATGAGAGGTGTTATCAGAATCACGTCACCCAGAAAAGCGGTCTGTATTATGAGTATGCGCCGCGTCTCAGAAGAGGCTGTCTGCATCTTGCTCCCATTGCGGGACTCCCACGCGCCCGGCGGAGAGGCTCCTCAGTCTGAACCGACTCGGGATCCCGCCCCCGAAAATCCAGCAATCCTTCCGGCCTCTATCGCCGATCACGGTAATCGGCCGTCACCCCCCCGGCCTTTCTCCCAAAGTCTGATGTACTTGAGAAAGACAAAGTACGCGGTATTGGTGGCCAGAGTGTGACCCACCCATCCATCGAGAAAGCCCAGGTTGAAGAAGAGAGTTTTCACATAGGCCCACGTGGCATGAAGATACGCATTGAGTATGGAGGACCGTTTGCCCCTCGCGTACATCTCCTCCGCAGCCATCTCGGAGGTGAT
>JALGWN010000061.1 GCA_025774115.1 bacterium | reverse complement strand
CTCCACCTTCACGGAACTCAACCGGACAATGGGTGACTTCAATGTCACTTTCGAGACCACGCTCAGGGCCCTCGAAGACGATGGTGAGATCGACATCCGGGCCAATCCCCGGCTCGCAACCCTCAATGGACAGCCTGCCTCCATATTTATAGGCAGAGAAGAGTACTACTCGATCGTGACCGGCCCGGTGAACTATCCTGAGGTCAGTGACGTAAGCGGACAGGGGGCGACCAATCTGCCGGTTGTGAGCAAACGGAGCGTCGATACAATGCTGCGCGTCAAGGACGGCGAGACAATAACCGTGGGCGGCCTCACTCTGCGGATGGAGAATGTCAGATCCACAGGCGTGCCTTTCCTCAGCCGGATCCCGATCCTGGGCTATCTCTTCAAACAGGAGACGGTCTCGGTCGAAGAGAGGGAGATAGTGATCTTCATTACACCCAGAATCATTGAGGAGTGACGGACCGGCAGATTACGCTCGACCTTAAGGGGTTGCGCTGTGCCGCCTGCGCCCGGACGGTCGAACGGGCCGTGGGGAGCCTGCCGGGTGTAAGATCGGCCTTTGTCAACATCGCTACTTCGAGAGGTACCTTCGTCTTCGACGAGGCCGGCGTGTCCGTCGGCGAGATCGTCACCAGGATAAGAGAGGTTGGCTACGATGTTGTCGAACCCCCCACAGAGACCAGTCTCCGGATAGCAGGCATGCGTTGCGCGGCATGCGCGGGTGCGGTAGAGGCGGGGCTTGCGAAACTTCCAGGTGTCAACGGGGCTTCGGTAAACCTCACCACAAAGACGGCCAGGGTAACCTACGATCCGGGCACTGTAGGTGTCGAAGCCCTGAAGCAGGCGGTGGCGGACACGGGATATGCGGTGGTTGAGGCAGCAGGGGCGGAGGAGGAAGACGAGGGCGCGGCTGCGCGACGGCGCATGGTCCGGGCGTGGACTTTCGCGGTTCCGGTCATAGCCGTCATGATCCTCCATATGACGGCACTCTGGCATGGTCTTGTCCCGGACGTCTTGATGGTTACCCTTTCGCTGCCGGTCCTGTTCTATGCCGGCAGATCCGTCTATATAAGTGCCTGGAAGAGCGCAACGCACGGATACCCCAACATGGACGTATTGATCGCCCTGGGGACCCTTGCATCGCTCGCCACCGGCATTATGCGGCTGGGGGGCCTTGCGATTGCATCCTATGCGGCTGTGGCCGCGATGATAATGGGCATTCACCTCACCGGCCGGTACATCGAAGCGCGGGCACGCGGCCGGGCATCGGATGCAGTGCGAAAGCTTCTCAAACTTGCGGCTCGAACCGCGAGAGTACTGACCCCTGCCGGAGAAGAGGAGATTCCGGTGAACCGGCTTAGGGCGGGAGACCGGTTCGTGGTACGCCCGGGCGAGAAGATCGCCACCGACGGCGTCGTGGAATCCGGCCGGACGAGTGTCGATGAATCGCTTGCGACCGGAGAATCCATTCCGGTTGAGAAATCCGAAGGTGACGAGGTAATAGGCGCCACTGTGAACCAAGCCGGGACCATTACGGTACGCGCAACCAAGGTCGGAGAGGAGACCTTCCTGGCCCAGGTGGCAAGGGCTGTGCAGGAATTCCAGGCACAAAAGGTGCCCATTGAGAAACTCGCGGACCGCGTAACATCGATCTTCGTACCCGCGGTTCTCGTGCTCGCACTGATCATCTTCGTAATCTGGCTTGTGGTGCCCGGTATCGTGAGCCTGCCCTGGGTGGATACCGAGGCTTCGAGATTGACGCTGGCCATATTCGCCGCGGTCGCTGTGCTTGTGATCTCATGTCCCTGCGCCTTGGGACTTGCCACTCCCACCGCAATCATGGTAGGTGGCGGTGTCGGGGCCGAGCTCGGCGTACTCTTCCGTTCATCGGAAGCGATCCAGGTAATGAAGGACATAAAAGCGATCGCCTTCGACAAGACCGGGACCCTGACCGTAGGTAGGCCGTCGGTGGTTGACATAGTCGCCGCCGAAGGCGTGGTTGAGAAGCATCTACTCATGGTGGCAGCTTCGCTGGAGCGGGCATCGGAGCACCCGATAGCGGTGGCGATAATGGAGCGGGCCCAAGAGGCGGGTGTAAAGCCGGAGCCGCTTGAGGATTTCTCGTCGATGGCGGGCCTGGGGCTTACCGGTAAGCTCAACGGGAAGCCGGCGCTCCTGGGCAAGATCGCCTTCCTCGAAGAGAGCGGCATCGATTTTGGGGAGTACCGGCAGGCTGCAGAGGACCTCCAGGCCAGGGGAGAGACCGTGGCCGCAGTCGCCTGGGACGGCAAGTTATTAGGTCTCATAGGAGTTGCCGATACTCTCAAAGCGGACTCGTCCGAGGCCATAAACTCACTTCACGGCATGGGTCTTAAGACCGTGATGATAACCGGGGACAACCCTATTACCGCAAATGCCGTTGCGCGCGCGTGCGGGATCGACGAGACAGTCTCCGATGTGCTTCCGACCGGGAAGGCCGACCAGGTGATGGCGATTAGAGAGCGCTACGGCAAGGTGGCCATGGTGGGTGACGGAATCAACGATGCTCCGGCGCTCGCCGAGGCCGACGTCGGTATAGCCATAGGGACCGGCACCGACATAGCCATAGAAGCAGCCGATGTGACCCTGGCGGGCGAGAGCCTGACGGGGGTGGTGCGCGCGATAGGGCTGTCGACTGCGATATTCTCAAAGATCAGACAGAACCTGTTCTGGGCTTTCGTCTATAATGTGGTCGCGATCCCCGTGGCCGGTCTGGGGCTCCTCCACCCCATCATCGCCGAGGCGGCCATGGCCTTGAGCTCGGTGAATGTGGTAACCAACTCGCTGAGACTCAAGAAGGTCAAGCAGAAACTCGGTTCGGATTCGTCTGTGTAGCGTCGGGGTTCCACCTCCGACGTCGGCTTGCTTCAATCCGGTATCGTATTCGTAGCATTGCCACTCCTGTGGCAACGAAGTGATCAACCCGGGTCGGCGTCGGTCATCAGGTCTCGGGCAACCTCGTAGATTTCGCGGGCCAGATCGGTCGGAGTCTTAACACCCGCGGCCGGAATCCACACCTGCGCCTCGATGAAGTCCAGGGCCTCGGGTGGGGTCTCGTCCACAATCACGGCAATAACGAGCTTACCAAGTGAGACGGCGAGTCCCGTCTCGGTCATCACCTTCGAATCCCGCGTGGCGTACTCCGAAAGCAAGACCACCAGCGCACCGGCCGCGGCCATCTCCGCCCTCAGGGGTTTATCGGATATCACGCTGGTTAGACTTACGAACTCGGCCGGCTCCGGAACCGCCAACTCGGCTAATCTGGACCGCAGGTCCTCCGCCAACGACCCGTCGCCCACACAATGCGTAACAAGAATGCCGCCCATGTTGGATCTCCTTCCAATCAAAGTCGGATTCGTGAAGATGATCATAGCAGATTCCGTGAAGAGATCAAATCTGCGCTTGACGCCGTCAGCCAACGCAATATAATGGTCGCAATCCGTCCTGGATGCCCGACCCTACCCGGCAGAGAGGGGTAGAAATAGATATGCATGACATGATAGGAACCCTGCTCAGGGAGATAAAGGCGGTAGATACTCCGGCCAACAGAACCGACTATCAGCGCTTCTTCAAAGAGAAACTCGAGCATCCCGTGGGCATAAAGACCCCGGTGTTGCGCCGCGTCTCGAACAAGGTCTTCAAGGGCGCCAAGCCATACGGCAAGAACGAGATATTGGATATCTGCGATGAGATGCTTGCAGGCGGTCGGCGCTACATGCGTTTTATCGCGTTCGAGTGGGCCGGCAAACTCGAGAGGCAATACGAGAGAAAGGATTTTGCCCGCTTCGAACGTTGGCTGAAGAAGTATGTCGACAACTGGGGGGCATGCGATCACCTATGCAACATCCTGGGCAAGCTCATCATTCGATTCCCCGACCTTTCCGCCGGGAGAAAGAAGTGGACACGTTCCAAGAACCTGTGGATCAGACGCGCGTCGGCGGTCGCGTTGATTGAACCTGTCCGGCACAGCCATCTCCTCGGGGATGTATTCGAGACGGCGGAGACCCTCCTTAAGGACGAGGAAGACCTGGTACAGAAGGGTTACGGCTGGATGCTCAAAGTCGCCGGTGACTATTTCTTCGAGGACGCCCGCAAGTTCGTCATGAAGCACAAGCATGAAATGCCACGGACGGCCCTTCGATATGCCATTGAAAAGTGGCCGCCCGCCCGGCGTAGAGAGGCCATGAAACGGGTTTGACCGGGCACTAAGGAGCAGATGGAGACAATACGCCAGGGACGGCAGGCAAGAATCTCAGGCCTATCCGACTCAACCGCGACTTCACGCGGATGTGATTCTGAAACCTGCCGGTTTCACCATATCTCAATACATGCTAAAGTGTCTCTCTCTCAGTGCCGTCATATATCCAAGAAACGCAAACATTGCCGAGCATACCAAACAATGTGAGGTTTGGCGATTATCAGACTTAGTCGGAGCCCGAACAGGAACTACACCGGCAGGGTTTTGCATGCCGGTGTGATTCCTCTGATGTTCCTGGTTTCGCTTGCCGTCTTTGGCACAATAGATCAGTCGATTGCCCGTGATGCGTATAAGAAGGTCCCGGTTGCGGCCGTCAGGAGCCAACTCCACGAGGAGGCGCTGCCGGCAACGGGTTACCTGCCCCCTCCGGTGGATCTCTCACACCTCCAGACGCGCGGGGCCCTGGGCTTGCTCACCACTCCGCGCCATTTCGATTGGAGAGAAACAGGCAAAGTCACGCCTGTCAAGAACCAGGGCTCCTGCGGTTCCTGCTATGCCTTCGCCGCGATTGCCAACATCGAATCCAGGGCCCTGATTGCAGGCGACAGCTTGTTCGACTTCTCAGAAAACAATGTGAAAGAGTGTGAATGGTTCGGGGCGAGCTGCGGCGGCGGCAATGACTGGATGGTCGCGAATTTCCTCACGACGGCCGGAGCCGTGCTCGAGACCTGTGATCCCTATATCCCCGATGACGTCGAGTGCAACGCCTCCTGTCGGTATCGCAAGACCCTGCTGGACTGGAGAGTGATTAGCGGCGGGGTGCCCGCGTCGGTTGATGTGCTCAAGAGCTACATAATGATGTATGGCCCAATCTACAGCACTCTCTACGTCGGTAACGGCGACGCCTGGCGAGCGGAGTTCGCCGCCTACGACGGGTCCTGCGTGCTATACCGTGAAGGCTATCAAACGCCCAACCATGCGGTCTTGATAGTCGGCTGGGACGATGACCTGTCCCACACAGGCGGTACCGGGGCATGGATTGTAAAGAACAGCTGGGGCACGTCATGGGGCGGGCCCTGCGGTTATGGGTCGGAAGGTGGCTATTTTACGATCGCTTACGGCTCCGCCGCCATCGGGGCCAATTCGTCCTTCGCCGCAGAGGTGGCCGACTTCAGCCCGGCCGATACCCTTCTCCATTATGACGAGGGTGGTTTCGGCGGCTGCATCGGGATCCTGAACAAGAGGACCATCTGGGGATTATGCAAGTTCGTACCCTCAGGATCTGTCGAGGTAAGACGAGTGGAGTTCTGGACGGCGGATGCCACGGTAGACATAGACATCTACATCTACGATGACTTCGATGGCGGCGTGCCGTCCGATCTCTTGGTATCGAAACCGGACAACGCCTTCGATATGGCCGGCTATCATTCGGTCTCGCTTACCCAACCTCTGACCGTACGCGCGGGCGAAGATGTCTATGTGGCCATGAAGATTACGACTGCAGTCTCGAAGTTTCCCCTGGTCTATGACAGCAACGGCCCCCGGACACCGGGAGTCTGCTACATGAGCTCCGACGGGACCTATTTCAACGAGTTCCTCTACGGCGACCTCGGAATACGTCTGCGTGCGAGGACAGATCTCGTGTGTGCCGGAGTAGGTGAAGCACCGGCTATAACCGATATCAGCGACCTACCGGGAGACAGCGGCGGCTATGTCAACCTGGCCTGGACCCGGAACACCGGTGATGCGGGTGAATCCGGAGATACGAAGTGGTACCGGGTCTGGAGGAAGCGCAAGGAGACGCTGGCACCGATGCTTCAGGCCGGCGCTGTCGATGGGCCGGAGATCGCCCGACCCTACCAGCACGGTATCGAGGGACCCGCCTGGGAGGTCATAGGTACCGTTGAGGCAACCGGGACGTGCTGCTATGAGTTTACCGCTCCCACACACTGCGACCGCACGCCGGCCGATACGTGTTGGACCTACTTCTGTGTTACCGCGCGTACAGGGATAATGGGAGAACACTTTGATTCACCGGTCGGACGCGGTTATTCGATCGACAATAGCGGTATGTTGACCCAACCGGATGTCGGGAATGCGGCTCCACCCGAAACCGGAGAGCCTCCCCCCGCCCGCATCGTCCTCGAACCTCCCAAGCCCAACCCGAGTCGTGACGGCTTCGCGGTCACCTTCGAGCTCGCCCGCCCGGAGCGGGTGGAGATAGCGGTCTATGACACCCGCGGGCGGAGAGTGGCCGTGGTTGCCGATGACCTAATGGGCGCAGGATCACATTCGGTCTCCTGGAGACCGGGCTACGACGAGATGGCCGATGTACCACCGGGAATATACTTCTTTAGGTTGGCAACCGCGTCGGAAACCCGCACAGCAAGATTGATCTTTATCAAGTAGGGTCGAGTACCAGACCGGCTTGACGGGCCAAACCTGAACCGGCACCCGGCTGCTCGCGGAGCCTCGCCGACGTCACCCGCCACGGAAACCCAGTGGTTCCAGCCCGGACGTAGCGTCGTCGCTCCTTTGGCGGTGAATGCAGAGCAGGACACCAAGGCGGGCATACATTCATATGTCTCAGAGGTTCTGGCCGTGTTATCATAGTGACATAAGCGAATGCCACAATCGGCCATTGTTGGGATCCTATACCGGAGGAGGCCTCGACCCCCATGGGACAATGCGCGTCGCACAACGAGATTAGGTTCGTAATCGGTTCGCTTGGAAGATTACTAGTCCTTAGTCTCCTCCTTCTCCTAAGTGTCTTGGGTGTGGCCGGCGCAGCCACCGAGATCCCTGAGATCAGCGGGGACCTGCTTGGTGAAATAGAATCCATACGTAGCGATATGCCCGGACGGGACAGCGAAGGCTTCGACCCACTTACAGGTGAGGATATGGACCTCTGGAGGACTATCGCGTCGGCGTTGCTGGAGGAGGAGGCCGGTACGGTCGACAGTCTTGTTACGGCGTGTTTCCCGAAGTATCAGCTCGTCCTTTTCACCGACACCGGCCTCGATAGCGCAGAGTATTACCTGCTGAGAGAGACCCCGCCGGTGACCAGAGGCTGGGGAACTCTGATTTTGAGGCTTGACTACGAACGGGAAATCGCGATCGAGGTGCCGCATCCTCTTTTTGAGACCAACACACCCTCAGAGGGAGGAGATATCTTTCGCCGCACAAGCGCCAGGCTTTTCATTATGGCAGGCACCCACCGCTGCGCCAACAGTTCACACTCGCCCTGCGACGGGACATCCAGTGTATGCGGGGACGGGGTCTACCATGTGTCCGATATGGCGCACCTGACCGAGGCCGTCTATCAGGTAGCCCACGAGGCCTTCACCGTTTCCTACCCAGACGGCTACTCGTTCAGCCTGCACGGCACCGGTCGGGATACATGTGAAGATATCTTCTTGAGTAACGGGCACGAATCCGATTCCCGGCAGATCCTCTATGACCTTAGGGATCACATGCTTGCCTCCGGGGATATCACCATTGGCATAGCCGGAGATGGGGTCTCCTCCTGTCCCTTGCACGGGAGCACAAACACCCAGGGACGCTACACCAACGGGTCGTTCGCCCCGTGCTCTCAGAGTGTCTCATCGACGACCGGCTTTTTTATCCACGCAGAGCAACAGCGCTACGTACGTGATAGCCTGGCCGTCTATTCCAAGTTCATCGATGCCATCAAGGGCTTGATCCCCTCAATACACGCAGGGATTCCGCAGGTAACCCGTCCGGACTTCGGCGTCTGCCTGTCCGCCCCTCATCCGAATCCGTGCACCACCAGAACCGGGGTCACTGTGACTGTCTCACGAACTCAGAGTGTCAGAGTGGAGGTTTTCGATCCGCTCGGTCACCGTGTGGCCCTCCTTCACGATGGCGAGGTGACCGCCGGCCGACCGCTGTCACTTGAGGTTAACACGGGGGAACTGTCCAGCGGCCTTTATTTCGTGCGTGCATCCGGTGGCGGGACAGTATCCACGAGAAGGATCACGGTTCTGAAGTAGCTTCCTCACTCTATGGGCGTGCCCGCTGCTCCTCGATAAGTGAGGGCTCCCGGTCGGACATTCGGTGAAAAAGCTTGAAGATCGTTTACTTTTCCTTATAATCCTCTTGTCGGGCCTCAGAGAGTCCTTTGATTGGGTTTGGATCCCGATGCAGTTTACTCCCATAGCAAGAGGAGGTCGATGGCATGTTATCACAGGAAGTAAAAAAGGATTTGCAGACCGCACTGGCGGATATCAAGAACGCCGGTCTCTACAAGGATGAATGGGTGATAACGACTCCACAGGGAGCCGACATCAAGGTCAAGCATGGCGAAGTGCTCAACTTCTGCGCCAACAACTATCTTGGTCTGGCGAACAATCCCAAGATCATTGCAGCGGCCAAGGACGGGATGGACAAGTACGGTTACGGCCTGTCCTCTGTCCGTTTCATCTGCGGAACCCAGAGCATACACAAAGACCTCGAGAAGCTGATTGCGAAGTTCATGGGCACCGACGACACGATCCTCTATTCATCATGCTTCGATGCCAACGGCGGGCTTTTCGAGACCATCCTCGACAAGGAGTGCGTCATAATAAGCGATGCCCTTAACCATGCGAGCATCATCGACGGCGTGAGGCTCTGCAAGGCCCAGAGAAATGTCTTCAAGCACGGGGACATGGCCGACCTCGAAGAGAAACTCAAGGAATCCAAGGGTGCCAAGAAGGTCATGATCGCGACAGACGGGGTCTTCTCCATGGACGGCGACGTTGCGAAGCTGGATAAGATCTGCGATCTCGCTGAGAAGTACGGCGCCATGGTGATGATCGACGACTGCCACTCGACCGGGTTCTTTGGGCAAACCGGAAGGGGAACACCCGAGTATCGAGATGTCATGGGCCGGGTTGATATCATAACCAGCACATTGGGGAAAGCCCTCGGGGGAGCATCCGGCGGCTTTACAACCGGGCGTCAGGAGATAATCGATACGCTCCGGCAGCGCTCGCGGCCCTACCTGTTTTCCAATACGGTCCCACCGCCCATAGTCTGCGGAGCACTGGCCACGTTCACCATACTCTCGGAGACCACCGAGCTCAGGGACAAACTGGAGGAAAACACAAAGTACTTCCGGGAGCAGATGAGCGAAAGGGGCTTCGACATAAAGCCGGGGCTCCACCCCATTATCCCCATTATGCTCGGCGATGCAAAACTGGCACATGACATGGCCAAGGACATGCTGGCCGAGGGCATCTATGTGATCGGGTTCAGCTATCCCGTGGTACCCAAGGGCGAGGCGAGGATAAGGGTGCAGATATCCGCCGCACACACCAAAGAGCATCTCGATAAAGCTATAAACGCTTTCACCAAGGTCGGCAAGAAACATGGAGTGCTTAAGTAACAGGATGTAGAGGGAAGTATAAGGAGGGGGAAATGAAGCGTTTCAGGAATGAACCATTTACCGACTTCTCCAAAGCCAAGAACAGGAAAGCGATGGAGACGGCACTTGGGAAAGTGGAGGCTGAACTCGGCAGGGAGTATCCGCTCATAATCGGCGGGAAGCGTAAGAAGATCCGGGGCAAGTTTGTGTCCATAGATCCTTCGGATCCCTCCCGCGCTCTGGGGGTGTTTCAGAAGGCGGACCCTAAGACAGCAAACCGGGCTGTGGATGCGGCACTCAAGGCATTCGAGACATGGCGCTTCGTGAAGGCCTCAAAGCGGGCATCATACCTCTTCAAGATGGCCCGCATCATGCGGAGACGTAAATTCGAACTGGCCGCATGGATGGTGTATGAGGTCGGAAAATCCTGGGCCGAAGCCGATGGCGATGTGGCCGAGGCGATAGACTTCTGTGACTTCTACGGACGCGAAGCCATTCGCTACGCGGGGGATCAGCCGCTGACGCGGATACGAACCGAGAAGAACGAGCTGGAGTATATCCCCCTTGGGGTCGGAGCCGTGATACCGCCGTGGAACTTCCCGTTGGCCATATTGTGCGGCATGACAACCGCCTCCTTCGTGGCCGGAAACACCGTGGTCTTGAAACCCTCAAGCGACGCTCCGGCAATAGCCGCAAAGTTCATGGAGGTGGTGGAAGAGGCAGGGGTTCCGGCCGGAGTGGTGAACTTCCTGACCGGACCCGGCAGAATCGCGGGGGAAGTCCTGGTACAGCATCCCAAGATCCGGTTCATCGCCTTCACCGGTTCGATGGACGTGGGCTTGAGGATCAACGAAGTTGCCGCGGCGCGCCAGCCCGGACAGATTTGGATCAAACGGGCCGTGCTCGAGATGGGCGGCAAGGATTCAATGATCGTGGACAGCGAAACCGATCTCGACAAGGCCGCAGCAGCAGTGACCGCAGCCGCATTCGGTTTCCAGGGACAGAAGTGCTCGGCCTGCTCACGGGCGATTGTCGTGGGCAGCGTCTATAAGAAGTTCCTGAAGAAACTTGTTGCCGCGGTTAAGGCTATAGAAGTGGGACCCACCCAGGACTACGGCAACTACATGGGACCGGTCGTTAACAAGAAAGCCATGGAGAGCATCCTCGACTACATCGGGATCGGCAGTAAGGGGGGGAAGATTCTCACCGGCGGCGGCAGGATCCCGCGCAAGGGGTACTTCATCCAGCCGACCGTTATCGCCGACGTCAAACCCGATGCCGTTGTCTCCCTGGAGGAGATCTTCGGTCCGGTGCTTGCCGTTATAAGGGCGAGGAACTTCGATCATGCCCTTGAGATCGCCAACAACACCCAGTACGGCCTTACCGGCGCGGTCTTGACCCGGGGCCGGAAGAAGATAAGCAAGGCCAAGAAGATCTTCCATGTCGGGAACCTGTACATAAACAGGAAGTGCACCGGAGCCCTGGTCGGAGTCCATCCCTTTGGCGGGTTCAACATGTCGGGGACCGATTCCAAAGCCGGCGGAAGGGATTATCTGCTCCTGTTCTCCCAGGCGAAATCGATATCGGAACTGGTGAAATAGGGAAAGGCGGTAGAGCATGAAATCGGGGCTCTGGATCCTCATTGTGATCATCGCGGTGGCAGTGGCGGTGGGTATCGTTCTTAAGCCGCGGCTCAACCGACTTCAGGAGGAGCAGGAGCCGCCCGAGCTCGCGGAACTAAAGGAGATAGAGGGGATCGAGGACGCCCAGGCCAGGCTGTCGCGCCTCGAGGGATACATCTCCGATTACCCTGAGAGCGAGGCGAGGAGCCGTGCTTATGGGGCCGTCGCCAATACAATGGTCCGCGCCCTAGGGGACACCGCCGGATTCCTGGAGTTTGCGAATCTCACACTCGGCCGGGAAGAGGATCCTGAAAGCAGGGCCGTAATCTATTACTGGCTTTACGGCATTCAGGTGGAATCCGAGCCCGAAGCCGCCTTGGAGACAGCCGGACGGCTGCTTGGAGAGTCAATCGAGACAAGCGGCATCTATAATTATGTAGGTTATGATCTTGCCGAAAGAGAGATGGGACTCGACATCGCACTCGGGCTCTGCAAAAAGGCCCTACTGTTCGCAGAGACGGCCTCCGACAGCGCCAATGTACTCGACAGTCGCGGCTGGGCATACTATAAGCTGGCCGAATACGACCTCGCGGTGGCGGATCTCGAAAAGGCCTCCGAGCTTTTCGATCCTCCATACGAGGAGGTATTGAGGCATCTGGCCGACGCGGCCCTCAAGGCCGGGCGGAGTGACAAAGTCTTTGAGACTCTGAAGACCATCCTGGTCATCGGAGAATACGACTACGCCAGGGCCTCGCTTGATTCCCTGATGGGCGTGCGCGGCTATTCGCCTGACGAGCGAGCCCGATTCGACGAATCCATCTGGGAAGAGCGCCTGGCGGGGGCTCGAGCCTGTGAGGCATTCGCACTACCGACGCTTGCGGGAGAAACCTACGAATTCGACCCCCTGGCGGGTGCAGTGGCAGTCCTGAATTTCATGAGCCCCACCTGAGACCCCTGCCGTGCGGAGTATCCGCACCTTGAGGCCATATACCGAAGTTTCGATCACGAAGATGTTGAAGTCGTGCTAATCGATGTGAAGAACATGAAAGAGCAGACTCTTGAGCTCGCTGAGGAATACAGGCTGTATAAGATAGTGTATACGCCTACGACTTTCGTCATTGACCGCCTGGGCCGGGCCGTCTTCATACATGTGGGTTTCGCGGAGGGCCAGGAGAAAATGCTGGAGAAGGAGATTCGCCTGCTTCTCGAAAGAACGTGATTAGAACCGACGGAGAACCGACGGAACCGACGGTGTCAGGCGTGCATATTTGCATTTCCGCCAAGGAAATGCAAATATGCACGCCTGACACCGGTTGTCACCGGTTGTGCTTGAAATCGATTGGGAGGTCTGCTACAATGGAAGATACCTAAGGGGGTAGTTTCCTTCATGCGGTGTA
>JALGWN010000221.1 GCA_025774115.1 bacterium | reverse complement strand
GGGTTCTCCACGGCCGGCATACCCGGTTCAGCACCGATTGAGACTATCACATGGCGGATCTCACACCGTGTGCACTCGGTGCCCGCTATGTCGGTTATGTCATGGAGATTGAATTCCTTGCCCGGAGCGAGCGTCACATTGATGGTTTTTATGCCGGCCATCCGTCCGTCATCTTTGAGGATATCCGTGACTCTTGTCCTTCCCGATACGTGAATATCGTAATCCAGAAGTGATTGCCTCTCGCGTGCGGTAAGCGGCATCTCGCTTAAGTTCTCCAGAGCGATTAGCTCCACGCGGCTTCCACCTCTTTCCACGGCAGTAACGGCACAGTCCAGTGCGCTGGCGCCGCCGCCCACTACGGCGATCCTGTTCGGCATAGGATAGGCCGCAGGGTTCGCAAGGTATCTGAGTCCGGGTACGGCAAGGTCCTCATTGTCGATACCCAGGCTGAGCGGGAGTTCCAGCCCGGCGCAGACCGCCACTGCATCGAAACCCCTGTCGATAAGGTCTGCAGGGTCCATAGTCCTCGTGTCGTTCTTAAGCGTGATATCCCCTGTTGAGAGAAGCCATGCGATGTCCGATTGAATGACATCCCTGGGCAGCCTACTCTCGGGGATGTAGAGACACATGCCTCCGGGTTCGGACTTCTTCTCAAAAACCGTGACCTCATATCCAAGCCGCGCGAGTGTGGCCGCCGCGGCAAGTCCGGCGGGGCCTGCACCCACGATGGCGACTTTCCTTCCGTTACTTTCAGCCCTCTCGAGGGAGGGCATCACACCCAGGCACTTGGCCCTCTGGATGATAGTAGCCTGGCATGCCGGTATGTCGACCGGACGGTTCATGCGCTTGTAAACACATGCGGCCATACAGAGCTTGTCCGGACACGTGATCCCGCAGATCCCGCCCAGGGGGTTGGCCGTAAGAATCCTGGCCGCTGCCCGCCTGTAGTCCGATGGGAGGCCGACCTTGGCCGCGAGGATGAAGTCCATGGGGGAGACCCCTGCCGGGCAGGCATCCAGACAGGGCTTCTCTTGGCAGTTCTCACATTTCTCGATTTCGTATTTGAGTTGGGCGTCGGTAAGGAATGGATCCCCTTCGTTTATCATGAGTAACCTCTCCATGATGGCGTGGAATTACCTTGGATCATCATAACCGCTGATATGCCGGCGAACAAGGAGTGATTAGAACTCAGGTAATTAAGGTGACAGTTAACTTAATTCCGAGAATTAAGTTAACTGTCACCTTAATTATTTCCCCTCAATTGGTCTGTGACGACGCTACTTCGCTACGACCACCTTATGCGTGACTTCCTCGGAACCGAAGCGGAGCCTGAAGAAATAGAGGCCCGTTCCGACTGTCCCGTCGTTTTCCCATACCACTTCATGATAGCCGGCGGAGTAGGTGCCTTCCGCAAGGCCCGTGACCCACCTGCCGCCCACATCGTAAAGCCCAATCGCGACCCGGCCTTCCTCGGGTATGCCGAACCGCACTACAGTGCGGGCGCTGAAGGGATTCGGGAGGCTGCCGCTTATGACGGGCCTTGAAGGCACATCGCGTTCCTGGTCTATCCCCGATGTAGGATCGTTGATCTCGAAGTCGGCATCACTCACATCTTCGCCGCTATTGGCAGCGGCATCGTAGGCAATGACCTTTACGCGGGCCTGGGTTGTGGGTGCCTCATCGACCAGCCATGAGTAGGTGCCGTCATTGGTCTCACCGGTTGCAATCGTATGGTCATAGGACGCATCGCCATAAAGGGAGAGCAGGATATCCACAGATGTCACACCGATATTGTCGGATGCGTCCCACGATATACTGTAGATCGACCCGATATCCCAGATCTCACCGCCGTTCGGGGTCAAAAGCATGACCTGGGGAGCCTCGCCGTCAGCGATGGTGAAGTTGCCGTCACTTGCATCCTCGCCGATATTTGTAGCGGCATCGTAGGCAATGACCTTTACGCGGGCCTGGGTTGTGGGTGCCTCATCGACCAGCCAGGAGTAGGTGCCGTCATTGGTCTCACCGGTTGCAATCGTATGTGGATAGGTGGCCCCGCCATCGGTCGAGAGCAGGATATCGATTGAAGTAACACCTACGTTATCGGTGGCCGTCCAGGTGATATCGAAGAAGCTATCCATATAGAGAATCTCCCCGCCATCAGGGATCAAGACCGTGACCACCGGGTCCTCGGTATCACCGGCAGGATTCAGCGTGATTGTGACGGATGGGGATGATGATGCTTGGATATCGACCCCGACGTAGCAAACCGTATGGGTACCGGAGTCATCCGTTTGAAGTAACGTGCCGCCTGTAACGTCGAAGGTGGCAGGCTGGTTCGGCATTATGAAACGTATAAGACCGTGCTCGAATCGCTCGCTGATGTCGTTGGTTATATAGGCGGTCACGCTGTTATGGGTGCCGTCATTTGCCGGCGAGTAAGTGACTTCGAGATTGTCTCCACTGGATCCGGCCGATACGGTGTATGTAGGCTGGAGTGTCCCGCTCGATACCCGGATCAGGCGATAGGATCGAGCCCCGTCGCAGGTGTTGTCCGTGCCGATATCGTAAGGGTGCGAGAAATCGTCGTCGTCGCTGTGTGTGTGACCCCAGAGTGCCATATCGGCGCCAAGGGTCCTAAGCCTTATCTGGCTCGAGAAGTCGTAGTGGTAGAAAAGCACCTGGGCGGCGCTTCCCGAGTGAGCGTCTATCTCGTCTTCCAGCCACTGCATCTGGCCCGAGGTGAAACTGTCATTGTCGTAGGTTCCGTACCGCCAGCCGTCGTAGTTTATGTAGGCTTCGAGTCCTATGTAGTGGACCGGTCCATAGTCGAAGCTGTAATTCTGGGTGTACCAGGGGGCTCCCGGAGGAGGATCGTCGCACCGTTTCCAGCCGAAGAACCTCCACCAGTTCCTACGAGCGGTGCCATCGGGGGGTGGCGTGTCGTCCCAGCCGCCTAGGTCGTGGTTACCCGATGTCAGATAGACGGGCACCTCGAATTCTGTCAGCAGGGCCTGAGACCGGGTGTAGTATTGCTTGTCGAGAAACTCCTCCAGCTCCCCCTCGTTGAGGAGGTCCCCGGTTAGAAGTACAAACTCCGGGTTTATGATATTGATATCGTTGATAACCTCTCTGAGGTCCACTATCTCCGAAGTGTCGGTATCGGCGCCATCCTCATAGTAATAGAGATGGGTGACCAGGTGGGGATCGGTCACATGGACAAAGTAATAATCGTCTTTGAATTCAGGAATCACCCGGACAGCGTTCCATGTCGCATCGTCGATCCCACCGTTCGCGGTGACAACGAGGTCATAGAGCTCATGAACCGGAACCGCGGGTACCAGTGCCTCGATTTCCCACCATAGCGTGGAAGCATCGTATGTGGAGCTAAGGACCGACATCGGGACCTCGAGCCCGTCTTTGACCAATTCGGCCGCCCATCCGGATGTGCCGGGGGCCGCCTCACATTTGATGGCAAGTGTATCGCCCACGGTCACTATCGCGGGGATATTGAGCAGGGGGCGCTGGATCACCGTGAGCGTATCCCCGATGCATAGCGCATCCGCGGGCATGCCCAAGGAGGCCAGTAGGTAAACACCTACCCAGAAAGCAAGAATGGTTGCTGCAATTTCTCCCATAATTGTACCATACCTTAAGACGCCAATCAAGCATGTTGGGTGCGGGTCAGCGATTCGGCAACCGGGGCGTTGGATCCGCCCGGTGCGGGCTCCGTACCTTGACGCTGAACTGAGTGGTCGGTATTATACCGACACATACTCAAGAACGAGCAACACCTTTGAGGAGGCAGGCCCGTGGCGGAAAAAGAGAAACCGGACTGTTCGTTGATGTGGATGTGGGGGAAATCACTGTGGAAGTGGGCGAGTGCCAGTCCGCGTCGCGTGCTCTTCCTGGTGCGGGTAGGCTGGCGATTCGGGCTCGCCTACCGCAGGCGTGTGCGGCACGCCCGCCGCATCAGCGGACCGATTCCCATGGTCCTTGCCATAAGCCCCACAATGCACTGCAACTATAGATGTGCCGGCTGTTACTCCCGCGCACGG
>JALGWN010000220.1 GCA_025774115.1 bacterium | reverse complement strand
GCCATAGGCGGCGACATAAGGATCGACGGCCATGTAACCGGTGATGTGGTTTCCACGGCCGGGGACATATCCATAGGCTCGACGGCCTATGTCGAAGGCGACATCGTAGCCACATTCGGCAAGGTCACCATCGAGCCCGGCGCGGAGATCGAAGGTGAGGTGACCGAGGTCTCCATGGGCGGCGTGCGAAGCGTTCCCCAGACCACCATCGGTGATTGGGGAACCGGCCGGAAGACCACCTACCTCATAAGCCTCCATGCGCCTGATGCCGATGAAGTCAGGCTCACCGGTGATTTCATAGACTGGTGCTCGGAAGGTATAGAGATGAAAGAGGATGACGGCACCTGGAAGACTTCGATTTCCCTGGGGCCAGGATCTTATATGTACAAGTTCATCGTGGACGACGAGTGGATGGCCGACCCCGAGATGGAAGAACGCGTGCCCGACGGCAAGGGTGGCTATGCAACGCCCATCATCGTAAAGGGCAAGATGACCAAGAGCAAGAAGGATGTGACCACCCATATCTTCAGCCTCGACCGGCCGGAAGCCCGCGACATCAGGATCTCCGCGAGCTGGAACGGCTGGGACCCCGAAGGCGTGAGACTCGTACGTGACGATGATGGCGTATGGAGCACCAAACAGGCCCTCCCGCCCGGCATGCATGCATACAAGTTCTACGTGGACGGCAGGTGGGTGGCCGACCCCGATGAACCGGATGAGATGGTCACGGACCGCTACGGCGACGAGGTGACCACCGTTGTCGTAAAGCCCCAGGAGCCCACCAGGGTGCTATTTAAGTTCTGGCACTACAGACCCGACGCCGACGACATGCGACTCACGGGCACCTGGAACGATTGGGACACCATCCCGATGTACCTGGACGGCAAGGGCAACTGGTTCACCTATGCGGCCATACCACCGGGGGCCCACAAGTACACGTTCTATATAGACGGCGAGTGGGGGCCTGATCCCGACGTTGCGGAGAGTGTGCCGGACGGAAGAGGCGGACGCGCCACCGAGTTCGTCGTCAAGGCTCCCAAGAAGAAGATGAGAACGCTCACGGTCGGTACCGCCGGCGATCTCAAAGAGAAGGGCTTCAGTTTCTCCCCGGCCATCGACTACAACCGCGTGGATGGGGTCTATCTCGCGGGCATAATCAAGTACGGCTCACCCGGCTTCCCCGAGCCCAACTTCTACGTTGAAGGCGGGTACTCCAAGAAGCGCGACCGCGGGCTCTATAAGTTCGAGATCGAGCAGCCCCTCTATGACCCCATCGGTCTCTGGGTAGGCGGCTCGGTATACGATCTTACCTCTACCGAGGACAGGGAGATCATAACAGACATCGAGAACATCCTCGTGGCAAGTCTCTTCAAGTTCGACTACAGAGACTACTACGACCTCCGGGGTGTGTCGGGCTTCGCCAGGCTCAACCCCATGAAGAGCAAGAATCAGGTACTCAAGGTGACCTACAGGGGCGACGAATACAGGCCTCTTAGGAAGAAGGCCGATGCCGCGCTCTTCAGGCGTGACGAGCACTTCAGGCCCAACCCGAGAAACATGACGCAGATAGGCTACTACCCCGATGACCACAAATGGGGCGGTGGGAAAGTCTGCGACAAGGTCACCGTCCGGGCGGTCGAGATCGAGTATGAATACGATAGCCGGAATTGCGACCAGACCCCCACCATGGGGACCTGGATGAGGCTTTCCGGGGAGTTTGCAAGCAAAGACTGGGGTGGAGATCTGGACTACTCACGCTACCTGGGCGACTTGAGGCACTACCGCAAGATATCACCCAAACAGCAAATCGGCCTTAGGCTCAAAGCCGGAGTGATGGATGTGCCGGATGAGGCCACCTGCGGCTGCGTGCCGGAACCTTTCTACTTCTTCCCCAAACAGTTTTATGCGGGAGGGATCGGAACCCTTCCCGGATACCAATACAAGGAGTTCCGCGGGACTCACATGCTGCTGGCCAATTTCGAGTACAACTACCTCTTGAAGGATGAGATAGGAATCGTCTTCTTCTCCGATGCAGGGGACGCCAGAGGCGAGGAAGCCGCCCTTAACGGTACTTGGGACGTTAGCGAAATCTGGGACGAGATGAAGATAAGATTCGATGCCGGTGTTGCGGTAAGATTCGAATCCATGTGTGATCATACTCTCACACTGGGGGTTGCGCAGAGACTGGACGATCTTGACAGAGGTGCCGTATTCACGGTAAGAGCTAGCAGGATGTTTTAGCCAGAAAAGGAGCCCCTGTAAGTTATGAGGCTAAAACTAGCTTTGGGCCTGTGCCTGGCAGGGATTGCCTTGGCTATGGCCGTGCCCACCGCTTCGGCAGCCCCACTTCTAAACATCCTCAATATCTACGAGGAGGATGAATACCTCTGCGTGGATTTCTATCTCAAGGATGCGCTGGACCGGGAGCTCATCCAGGCCATGCGAAATGGGATCCCCACGCGCCTCAGCTACCAGGTGGATGTCTGGCTCGACCGGGCCAACTGGTACGATAAGCTCATAAAGTCGGTCAGATACTCTTACCGGATGAACTACGACAACTGGGATACGCTCTACACGGTGGACGCCGTGGCCGGGGAGCGGCATGAAGTCATAAGTGCCGGCGACGTGGCCGAGCTCGTACACCTTGTTTGTAACCAGCAGCGGATGAAGACCTGCAGGCTCCGCGTGCTTGACCGGGGCCGGTCTTATTATGTCACAATATCGGCCGAGATCGGGGCCCTGAGTGCGGAGAGAATACGGGAGATCGACTCCTGGTTGGGGGGCGACGAGACAAAGGGGAAATCCGAGAGCGGCGGCATGCTGGGATTCGTGATCGGACTCTTCACCCCCGGGAGCAAGACGGCGAAGACCAAGAGCAACATCTTCAGCCTGGAAGGCCTGACCGGTTGACAGACCAAAACCCCCTGAGAAGCATAGAGGAACGCCTAAAGGAAAACCCTCGGGACAAGGATGCCCTCACCGAGGCCACCCGCTTCTATCACCGGATTGCTATGCGGGGCGATGATATCGCCCTCGACCGGGCCGAGGAGGTGGTGGCGGCGCTCCTTAGGGTGGACGGTAAGAACGCCGAGGGGCTTTCCATAGCAGGAAGCCTGCTTACCATGAAGGCCGGCCGGACAACCTCCCTCTTTAAGCGCATGTGGTATGCCTTCAAGGCCGCAAGGAAACTCGATAAGGCTGTGAGAGCGGACCCGGCTAACGTGAGCGCGAGGACCATAAGGGCCTTCACGGCCCTCGTGCTGCCCAGGTATCTGAAACGACTCAGGACCGCAATCGAAGACTTTGAGTATCTTATAGAGGTAAAAGGCGAGGACCCGGGGGCGATGCCCGATGAGATGATGCCCAAGGTCTATTACAACCTGGGGCTCGCCGAGGCCAAGATCGGAAACGGTATGAGGGCCCGGGAGGTCCTGGAGGTGGTGATCACCAAGTTTCCTGATTCCGAAGAGAATCGCCGCGCCCGCGAACTCCTCGAAAAACTCCGCCTCCTAGGTTACTGATGAGAATGAATATCTTCCGTAGCGTTGCCACTCCCGTGGCAACGAATGTCCTTCCCGTCTTCCGTACTGTGGTAACGAATGTCTCTTCCGTCTTCCGGATGGGACATGATACTTATTTCCCCCAGGGAAATAAGTTTCGTGTCCCCTTCTTCTGCCTTATTGTTTTTCTCCTCCTCCTCTTCCCCCTCCCCTCTTACGCCTCCGACCCGGCCCCTGATGCCGACACACCCGACCCCGTCCTTTCCACCCTGACCTATCGCGACGCCTTCCTGC
>JALGWN010000004.1 GCA_025774115.1 bacterium | reverse complement strand
AATCTCAATAAGACGCAGACCGCAACGTTATATCTCAACCCTTTAGCTAAGGTGGGCCCCCCACAAGAGCCGATAAGCCCTTATGGAGCTTAAGGAAAGGCGCTGCCGGGTCTTGGTGGCATGTCTGATGCAAAGCTCCCCTCTTGGGTGAAAAAGTCTATGGATACTAAGGCTTCTACTTTTATTGTCTCGGCAATGATCCTCCTGGGTTTGGTGGGTATCGGCCAAGGCACGCACGAGTATCCCAAAGTCGGCAATTACTTCACATCTTCGGCCAGCTTGCAGTACTGCGAACCACTGAGCAAGTGGGATGTCGTAGTATTGAACCGGACGGTCCCGGATAGCAGGCCGGGGGTGTTGGCTACGCTGAGAGATATGAATCCGGATATCGAGATCCTGCTCTATTTCCCGTGTGCTGCCGTCTGGGCCGGATACGATACCATGGATGCGGCGGCTTTCGGCTACGGGGAGAAGGTGGCGGCTTCTGACTGGTGGTTATACGACGACAAGGGGAACCGTATGGGAGATGCGTCCAGTAGCTGGTTTGTCAACTTCTCCATCAAGTGCCCCGAAGACGAAAATGGAAATACCGCGAATGAGTGGCTTGCGGAATACATTGCGGAAGCGATACTTCTTGGAGGGCCATGGGACGGCATCTTTCTGGATATACTCTTCGATGACCCGTGGTGGCTGAATAACTACGACTGGTTCCAGGAGCCGCCTGCGATGTTGGATATCGATCGTGATGGCGTAGCCGACGATCCTGACAGCGCGTTTGCCTGGTGGAGAGCGGGTGTCCTTTCGTTTCTGGAGAATCTCAGGCGAGAGGTCGGCCAGTCATATATCCTGGTCGGAAACGGCAAGCATTGTCTGTCGGATTATCTGAATGGAGGCGTTCGCGAGGATTTCCCCTACATGCACGGCGGTTGGGAAGAGAACATGCTTTACGACTACGGTTACCTTACGATGTGCAGGGAAATGCTCGACTACCCGATGCAATGCACACTGATGCTGTGTTTCTGGCGACGTGATGAGAATACGATGTTCGAACCCAAGCGGACCGCCTCATATGAACAGCACCTGCGCTACACGCTGACGAGAGCTCTTCTGGGCGACGGTTACTACTTCATGTATGGGGGAAATAACACCCTCTGGTGGGAAGATTACTACGATCTGGATCTGGGAGCACCGACTTCGGATGCCTACCGGGACTCGGTCTGGAATCAGATGTATTCCCGTTATAGTCCGGTATGGCGGAGGGACTTCGAGAATGCCGAAGTGTACTGTAATCCGTACCAGGAGTACATCAGTTTCCATGGCGGATGGCTAAGCCCGGAGGATGGGCTGATCAAGATGTACACGGTACCTTCATCGGTGGACATCGGCATCCTGTCGGAGAGCATCCCGGTCCGGAGATTCGACCGAGGCGATCCCTATATCACCTACAAGGTCACAATCACCAACCCGTCGGAGAACGCCGTCTTCGCAAACGTCTGGGCGAATCTTTCGAGGGAAGGCACCACATTGGTTTCCGGAAGCCAGGTTGAATACCTCGTGGGCGCCCAGGACACGACGGTGAAGGACCGAGTGCTGAGACTCCCTCCGTCCCTTGGCCTCGGCACATACTGTCTTGAGGTCATGGTGGGCGGCCCTGACTTCGCCGAGGTCGCCCATGATACCATTATGCTCACAAAGGTAATGAACCTTGAGAAACAGCAATTCAAGCATCACAGTAATGGAGCGGATGGCACCGTTACGGTCTATCCCCAGCCCGCGGTAGCATCCGGAGGAAATCTCAATGTAGAGGTAGATCCCGGCAGCAGTTCGGGCCGCTACTGTTCGGTCAGGCTGTATGATGTCAATGGAAGGCTTGTAAACAGGGCTTTCGAAGAGAAGCTAACCAGTGTCTTGAGTCTGGATATCGGTCTAACCGGCAAGGGTGGTGGCCCTCTGGCCCCCGGAGTCTATTTCCTCTCGGTAGAACTCGAAGATCATGCACTCACTCGAAAGATCGTTGTACTTCGACGATAGGCGGATCCCGTCTCAAACTCCACCCTTGACATTCTTCTAAGCGGATGTTAATAAATCTCGTAATTGGGGGGTTGATCTTATGACTACGGATGCGCTGCTCTCATATGTGGTTCTTGGAATCCTGGCCGCATTCCTGGCCTCGGGGCTGTGGTTTGTCGTCATGAAGGGCCTCATAGGCTGAGCCGGCCGGTTAGGTAGATGAGACTATGATCAGACTGGTGGAAGTGATACTGGGTTTGGTTCTCATATATGTGGGCTTGGACAGGTTTGCGGGTGCCGACCGTTTCATGGGGCTGGTCTATGGGGCACTTGCAATCGCAGGTTTGGTACTGGCGGTGCACGGCATCCTGCTGTTCAATGTTCCAGACTTCTTTGAGGTCTCCCTCTAAGCTCGCGGAGGAGACTGAGGGCGCATACGGATGAGGATTACACTGATGATCACCGATTTCGAGAACATCGATATCGAGGAAGAAGTCGAGGTGGAGGAGGGGGACACGGTCCGGGTTTTCTATGACCGTGACAAGGACGAGTTCGACTGGGAAGTACTCTGAAACCAGGAGCTTATTTCCTAAAGACCTCGATGTAGCCTGCCGAATATCATCGAAGAGGCATATGTGGCAATCACCGTTCTCAGCGAATGCACCCTAGTCTCAGGGAGTGCCTGTGACGGACAAACGCAAGATACTAGTAGTGGATGATCAGGAGAGTATGCGGGTTTTGCTCCAGGATATGCTCGAGGCTATCGGCTACGAGGTCACACTTGCCGAAGGTGGAGAGCAGGCCCTGGGGATACTGCGCGAATCGAACTTCGATCTAGTGCTCAGTGACCTCAATATGCCGGGCATGGACGGCACAGCTCTCTTGAGGTCGGTCAAGTCATCGGCGCCTGATCTTCCGGTTGTGATTATTACGGGTTACGGCACATTCCACACCGAGAAACGCGTCATGCGAGAGGGCGCCGACGGCTATATCTCCAAACCATGCACACTCAGCAAGATCGATAAGACCCTCGCTGCAGTCTTCGGCCACAAAGTCGGATTGAGCTAAACACCCTCACGATGCCTGCCGATAGGTTCTGTGTGACTTTTGCGTCTAACCTAACGGAGGATTGACAATGGCCGTTTGCCCGTATCTTACCGGTGTATGGACCTTCCGTTGTCTTGCAAGATCCAAGATGGTGATTCCGACGATCACCGAGGAGACCCGCTACTGCCTGAGCAAACACCCCGAGCGGTGTCCGCATTATATAAGTGCAAAGGGCGAGATTGCACGGACCGACCTGGTCACCCGGAAGAGATCAAGCGCAAACCCGAGTTGACAGGTGTAACAGCAGGTTGACATCCTCGTAGGCAGGTTATTGCTCCAAGTCCCGTCTTGTCTTATGCCTCCCGTCTATCCGTCTACGCAGAGGACCATGAGTTTGCCCGTAGAGTATTCCATGTTCGCCCCGCCATCCAGCGCTCTCATTCATCATCCCGACGAATCGCCTCGCGTAGGGTGACTCAGAGTGCTGCAAGCGCGTTCCCGGCATCCTTCTTGCTTTCCTTGACGCCGCTGGAAGGATGGAGCCGTAGTGCGAAGGCCATCGGTATTTGTGATAGGTGCATTTTGGGCCGGTTTAGCGGTCGCCGGGTCGATTCCACTCGACCTTCGCTTTTCGATGGTTGTGCTGGCGGCGGCCGTCTTTCTCATGCTGGTGACGAAACGAGCCCGACCGGCATTCCTCTTGTTTCTCTTGTGCATCTTTCTGCTCGGATACCTCAGGAGCCCCGAGGCCCGGTGGAACAGGTTCAAGCCCCCGACTTCGGATTCGGCACACGGTAGGTTCCCCTGCATCGTCAGAGTCTCCGGTCCATCGCCGCTGGGAAAGTGGAGAGAGCCGGTCAAGGTAAGGGCCGAGAGCATACTGGTGGGGTATCCCTGGCTGGAGTCAAGGCAACTTTTCCTGCGGGGTGTCGGGGCCGCCCAGGGGTTCTATGACGTGGGAGGCACCGCGCTGGGCGCCTTCTATGCACCACGTCCCAGGCTTAATCCCTACGGCTGGAATACGGCATTGCGTTACCGGAGGGAGGGTGTTGTAGGTACCGTGGTTGCACGGTCCTTTGTCGAGGGTTCCGCATCGGGCCCGCCGCTGCTCTCGCGGTTCCGCGAGCGTGTCCGAGACCTCATCAACGCGGCGGGCACGGACAGGACCCGGGGCGTGTTGGAGGCTCTGCTCCTCGGTGAACGGACCGACCTCTGCCCGGAGGTAAAGGATGCTATGGTAAGAGCCGGTACGTACCACGTCATTGCGATATCGGGTCTCCATGTAGGGATCGTCGTGCTCCTTGTCACTTCCCTGATAACGATGGCAGGGCCTCCCCGGGCTCTGAGGATAGCCCTCGCGGTCTTTTGTGTCTCTGCGTATGTCTTGCTTACCGGGGCAAGGCCGTCGGCGGAGCGGGCCGGCACCTTGTTTCTGATTCTGAGCCTCGTCAGATACCTGCAATGGAAAGTGGACATTCCAAACTGTGTTTGCGCCGCAGGGGTGCTCTTGCTGATGGCCTTCCCTTATCTGGCATGGGACGTAGGTTTCCGGCTCTCACTGGCAGCGGTCTTCGGCATAACGCTTCTCGTGCCGCAGCTCTATCGAGCGGGCAAGGTCGGTGGCGGGTTCGCAAAGCTCGGAGAGTACATCCGGCTCGGGCTGCTTGCGTCTTTTGCCGCCCAGGTCGGAACATTGCCCATCCTGCTTTACCACTTCGGGCGGGTATCGCTGATGGGGATGCTCTCCAATCTGATCGTACTACCGCTCGTTACGCTTGCCGTGGCCGCCGGTTTGGAGGCTTCGGTTGCGGTTCTTCTGTGGGAGCGGCTGGGACTGGTCTTTATGAAAGGGGCGTCGGCCCTTGTCTCACTGATCATAATGGTGACGTCGGTTTCCACGCAACACATCGATCCTGTGGTATTCACCGGCAGGCCACACACGGCCAAACTGCTGGCCTACGCGTGCGGACTGGCCTACATCGGGTTTGCGAGCCCCCGACTCAAGCGGCACTGGAAGCTTCTATCCCTGGTTGTGCTCTATGCTCTCCTGATTGCTCCGTTCTTCGCCGGACGCGAGCCAGGGATGGTTGTGACATTCATTCACGTCGGAGACGGGGATGCCTGCCTGGTGGAGTTTGCGCGGGGTGGGACCCTCATGATAGACACCGGCGCCGGAGGGGACGATTATGACGCCGGGAGGCTCGATGTCGTGCCTCTTCTGGCGATGAAGGGATTGAAGCGGTTGGATACGATCATAATAACGCACTCCCACAATGATCACTATGGCGGGCTCGCCTCACTCATAGGGAATGTCGACATAGGTCGGGTCCTCATAGGTGCTCCGACGGGCGAGGTCGGGTATCTCAAGGTGCTGGAAAGATGCGGAGAGCACGGTATCGAAGTGGAACTCATCGCGCGGGGTGATACCTTGACGTGCGGAGATGCTGTGATTGAGATCTTCCATCCATCCGAAGCTTACCTGGGTGAGGGGATCGGTGATCCGAATGCCCAGTCGGTGGTTCTTAAGCTGGTGTACGGCAAGATGGAATTCCTCTTCACGGGGGATGTGACTCCGGAAGTCCAGCGGGAGATCCTGAACCTCGGCTTCGATCTCACTTGTGATGTGCTCAAGGTCCCACATCACGGCGCGCCCGGAGGTGTGGATCCCACCTATGCACAGGATTGCGGGGCGCGGTACGCGGTCATATCCGCGGGCTCACGCTTCGCATCCCATCCCTGTCCGGACATCATCGAACTTCTGGAGAGGTCGGGGGCCCGCACGCTCGTCACCAAAAGCGATGGTGCGGTAACCATAGTGACCGACGGGGAAAGCCTCCGGGTCCGTACGGAGGTCCTGGGGCCGGTCGGTCCGAGGCCCTAGCCCGGACTATTCAGAGACCCTGACCTCTTTGCTTGACGTGCTCGGGCCACGGTGGTAACCTGCCGGCGAATGGGCTCTTTGAGACTGCCCCCCCGACAGGAGGTTCATGCTGTGGCTCGTACAAGGCTTGGTGTCCTTGCATCCGGACGGGGATCGAATCTCCAGGCCCTTATCGACTCCTCCCGCGAAGGCAGTATGGATGCGGACGTAGTGGTCGTGATAAGCGATGTGGAAACGGCACAGGCCCTCGTGAGGGCGCGTAAGGCCGGTATTGAGGCCCGGTTCGTAGGTCCGGGGCCCAAGCGTGCGCATCTCAGTGAGGAAGCGGAGAGCGCGATAATAGACCTTCTTGATGAATCGAAGGTCGACCTGGTATGTCTGGCCGGATTCATGCGGATCCTGAGCCCACGACTGGTTCGCCATTTCAGGTGGCGTCTCATAAACATCCATCCTTCGCTGCTCCCGGCGTTTCCGGGACTAAGGGTCCAGCGCAAGGCGCTGGAATACGGCGTGAAGTTCTCGGGTTGTACGGTCCATTTCGTCGACGAGGGTGTGGACACGGGCCCGATAGTGATTCAGGCGGCTGTACCGGTCTTGGAGGGGGACACCGAGGAAAAACTGGTCCAGCGTATACTCAAGGAAGAGCATCGCATATACGCCGAGGCCGTGCAGCTCTTCGGAGAAGGACGCCTGACGATTGAAGGGAGGGTGGTTCGCGTACTCCCGGAAAGGAGTGGGGATGCAGGCTCTGACGAGCATCGATCTTAGCGGACTCGATATTTTCGCAAAGGGTAAGGTCAGATGCGTTTACGATTTGGGGGAGAAGCTCCTCATTGTCGCTTCCGACCGAATCTCCGCATTCGACCATGTGCTTCCTTCGGGGATACCCGGCAAGGGCAGGATACTCACGGGTGTTTCCGCGTTCTGGTTCAAGAGACTGGCCCGCATGTCGGGCCACCATATGATTACCGACCGGGTCGAAGAGTTTCCCGCAGAACTCGAGGCCTATGCTGAAGTCATCAGGGACCGGTCTATGCTGGTATGGAAGGCAAAACGGATAGACATCGAATGCATTGTCCGGGGGTATCTGGCAGGGTCCGCCTGGAAGGAGTATGCCGGCACCGGGACGGTGGCGGGTGAGGAGCTGCCGCCGGGGCTTGAGCAAAACGCCAGGCTGGACAGGCCCTTCTTCACGCCGTCAACCAAGGCCGACGACGGCCACGACAGGAACATAAGTGTCGGAGAGATGACCGAGCTGGCGGGCGCCAAGCCGACCGAGTACATAATCGCCAAGAGTCTCAGTCTATATGTGGAAGCTTCACGCATCGCCGAAGAGCGCGGCATCACGATAGTGGATACCAAGTTCGAGTTCGGCTATCTAAATGACGAGATAATTCTCATCGATGAGGCCCTCACTCCGGACTCCTCCCGCTTCCGTGTGAGGGAGACACCCGAATCCGAACCCATAAACGTGGACAAGCAGTTTGTCAGAGATCATCTCGAACAGACAGGTTGGGATAAGAACTCGGCTCCGCCGGTCCTGCCCGGCGAAGTCACTGCGGAGTGCAGGCGCCGCTATCTCTTACTCTACGAGAGACTGATAGGGAGTAAACCCCGATGGCTCACGTGAAGACCGCACTATTGAGTGTTTTCGACAAGACCGGTCTGGCCGAGTTTGCCCGGCGCATCTCCGGCCGGGGCGTTAAGATCATAGCCTCCGGAGGTACCCGCCGCTATCTTGCCGAGCAGGGGATCGAGGCTGTGGAAACCTCCGCCATAACCGGAAGAGTGGAAGTACTGGGAGGCCTCGTCAAGACGCTCCACCCCGGTATCCATGCCGGTATTCTAGCCGACCGGGCCGACCCCGATCACATGAGTGAGCTCTCGGAGCTCGGCTATGAGAAGATAGACATGGTGGTCGTGAACTTCTATGCCTTAGGTGAAGAGCGGAGGGAGAAGGAACTCTCCTTCATAGACATCGGCGGCCCGGCGATGGCCAGAGCGGCCGCCAAGAATTTCGAATCGTGTGTGCCTGTTCCGGATCCCTCCTGGTATGAGCGGGTCGCCGCGGCACTTGCGTCGGGTGGCGGAGTCGGGACGGACCTTCGCTGGGACCTGGCCAGGGATGCCATCCGGCGAACGGGTATGTATGATGCTGCGACGCTTGATCTAATCCCCGGCGGATCACAGCCGGCAGGTACCGGGGATTCCATTCTG
Source organism: bacterium (assembly GCA_025774115.1). GTDB lineage: Bacteria > Arandabacterota > Arandabacteria > Arandabacterales > Arandabacteraceae > JALGWN01. The sequence continues at coordinate 27,310 of JALGWN010000004.1, read as the reverse complement.
CTGGGTCTCACCAAACATATGGATCTTCGTTATGGTGAGAACCCGCACCAGGCCGGTGGGTTCTTTGCGGGGGGCAAGGAGCCGTCATTCAGAGCGATTAAGGGGGATCTCTCCTACAACAACATTCTGGACGTCGATTGTTGCATAGGCCAACTGGGGGAATTCGAAGGCAGTGCCGCCGTGGTGGTGAAACACGTCGGTCCTTGCGGAGTGGCGGAGTGTGAAGACGGGCTCGAAGCCCTCCGCAGGGCCTACGCATGCGATCCGCTCTCGGCTTTCGGGGGCGTGATCGGGGTGAGTTTCACCTTTTCGGAGGAGTGTGCGGCTTTCGTTGCCAAGAAATTCGTCGAGTGCATCGTGGCCCCGGGTTATGAGACCGCCGCGCTCGAAAGGCTTAGGAAGAAGAAGCGAACAAGAGTGGTGGAGGCGCGTCTCGGCTGTGGGGTATCTGAGGTGGTCCGAACAGCTGCCGGCGGTACGCTTGTGCAGACCCATGACGATAGACTTCTCGCCCAGGACCTCGAGTTTGTGACCGGGGAGGACCCTGAGAAGGCGCTTATCGACGACCTGATATTCGCCTGGAAGGCGGTCAAGCATGTTAGATCCAATGCGATCGTCTTCGCCGCCTCCGGCGCCACCATCGGGATCGGGGCCGGCCAGCCCAGCCGGGTCGATTCCACTAAGATAGCCATACGAAAGGCGAGAGAAGGGGAGCATGATCTCGCCGGCAGTGTGATGGCAAGCGATGGGTTCTTTCCCTTTCCAGATTCGATCGATCTCGCTGCGGAAGTCGGAGCGTGTGCGGTAATCCAGCCGGGCGGCAGCATCAGGGACCAGGCTGTAATAGACAGGGCGAGGGAACTTGGTATCGTGATGGCCCTTACGCGTACCAGACACTTCAAGCACTAGCCCGGATTATTCACAAACTTCGTCGCGAGGTGCCGGCAGATACGACACCGCAGCAGAGGGCTTGTGAATAATCCGGGCAAGGGAGAGGACCTCCTCTATGCGGCATATGGATCACATTGTGGTCCTGGATTTCGGGTCCCAATACACACAGCTGATTGCCAGGCGAATAAGGGAGATGGGGGTCTATGCCGAGATCCTGCCTTTCTGGACCGAGCCCGCCGAGATCGCCACGCGCAGGCCGAAGGGCATCGTCCTCTCCGGCGGCCCCGGGAGCGTATACAAGCGCCGCGCTCCGATGCCCGACCGCGGCATCCTCGAACTTGGCATCCCGGTGCTCGGTATATGTTATGGGTTGCAGGCAGTCGCACAGATCTACGGCGGCCGAGTGGGAGCCGCACCCGGGGGCGAGGAGTATGGTCCCAGTTTCGCCACCGTGACGCACAAACACGTTCTCTTCAGGGGCCTGAGTAAACGGCTGAGGGTCTGGATGAGCCACGGCGACTGCGTGCTTCACCCGCCCAGGGGCTGGAAGGTGATAGCCAAGACCGATACGTGCCCTTATGGTGCGGTCATGAGCCCCGGCGGGATGATACTCGGTGTACAGTTCCATCCGGAAGTATCGCATACCGATGACGGCACTAAGATCTTAAGGAACTTCGCCGTCCACATATGCGAAGCGTCCCGAACGTGGAGCATGGAATCTTTCGTGGAATCCTCGATCTCGAAGATAAAAGACACTGCCGGCGGTCGCCCTGTGATCTGTGCCCTGAGCGGGGGGGTGGACTCGTCGGTGGTCGCGTGCCTGGTATCGAGAGCCGTGGACAAACGCCTGACAGCCGTCTTCGTGGACAACGGGCTTCTGAGGAGACGTGAGAGTGAGGATGTTATTGAACTTTGCCGGCGATTTCGCATCAAACTCAAGCATGTGAAGGCCTCAGGTGTTTTTCTCTCGAGACTCGCCGGTGTGGCTTCCCCCGAGCGCAAGCGCCGCATCATCGGACGGGAGTTCATCAGGGCTTTCGAGCGGGTCACACCCCGGAGAGGAAAGGACATGTTCCTGGCCCAGGGAACACTCTATCCCGATGTCATAGAGAGCGTGTCGGTGAAAGGGCCCTCGGCCAAGATAAAGACCCATCACAATGTCGGTGGCCTTCCCAAGAGGATGCACTTCAGGCTTATCGAGCCCTTACGCGAGCTCTTCAAGGACGAGGTCAGGGAGGTCGGAAAGATAATCAAAGTTCCCGACGGCATCCTCGAGCGGCATCCATTCCCGGGCCCGGGCCTCGCCGTGAGAATCTTAGGGGAAGTCACCCGGTCCAGGCTCAATATCCTTAGAGAAGTTGATTGGATCTTCATCGATGAGATAAAGAAAGCCGGGCTCTATAACGACATCTGGCAGGCTTTTGCGGTGCTCCTACCCGTAAAGAGTGTGGGTGTCATGGGTGATAAGCGAACCTACGAATACGTAGTAGCCCTGCGGGCGGTGACAAGCCTGGATGGGATGACGGCCGACTGGGCCCGCATACCTCCCGAGATCCTGGAGCGCATATCCACCCGAATAGTAAACGAGGTGAAACGCGTAAACCGGGTTGTTTACGATGTGACGTCGAAGCCGCCGGGGACTATTGAATGGGAATAACCCCAGGCTGGCCCAGGCTGGTGAAGACCGCCCATCTGCTGCGTTACGCTCGGCCCTCCTCGCTGCGGCGTACGCAACTGTACGCCTCGCTCCTCACACCTTCGCGTGTCTTGCATCTCGGCACTCTTGACCAGCCTGGGTACAGGTATTGCTGGTGAAGACCGCCCATCTGCTGCGTTACGCTCGGCATTGAATTAAGTTAACTGTCACCTTAATTGAGGGGCCAAGAAAAAAAAGGGGCAACCTTACCGGTTGCCCTCCGCTGTTTTTGGGGAGTTCCCCGCGAAATTGGAACGTGCTTCCTTCACTCTTGAACCCAGGGGCGCTTAAGCGTCTTTCCTTGCGAGGATCGGTTCAAATTCGCGCGAAGTCACGAACCAAGCAGGGAACTCTCTTCGCTGCCTCCAAGCTTGGCTGAATATGCTATGAGATGTCAAGGGTTTTTTTGAGATATCTGAAAGCGTGCGTCATGCTTGGGGCTACCGGAATACCGGAATAAGCGAAGAATATTAGATCGTCAAACGTGTTCAAACTGCTTGACATAGGTTCGTGGTTAGCGTAAAGTCTAAGGGTATTTTGTGGCCCGTAGTTGCTTTAGGCAAGAAGGAGGGTAGTTAGAGGATGCCACGTGGTAAGGTTAAATGGTTCAATGAGGCCAAGGGCTACGGCTTCATTGAGCAGGTTGACGGGCCTGACGTGTTCGTGCATTACACTGCTATCGAAGATCAAGGCTTCAAGACACTGTCCGAAGGACAGGAAGTCGAGTTCGAGATGAAGCAGGGAGAAAAGGGACCGCAGGCGACGAGAGTAGTCAAGTTGTAAGAGTTAGTCGTAAAATAAACGATTTCTCAGACAGCGTCAAATCCCGGTTGGCGTCCCGCCGACCGGGGTTTGTTTCCTAAGGGCTTGCCCGCCGTGGTGGGTTCTGATAAATTCCTTGTGGAGCCGGACGTCCTATGGTTACAAAACTTCTAACCAGAATATTCGGAACCAAGTCCGAACGGGATCTAAAGAGGTCCGGGCCGGCAATAGATGAAATAAACAGGCTGTACCTGGAATACCATATCCTCTCCGATCGCGATCTGCGCTACAAAACCGAGGAATTCAAACAGCGTTTTGCAGATGGAGGCGACCCGGACGATCTCTTGTCGGAGGCATGTGCTGCCGTAAAAGAGATGGCGCGAAGGCTTGTCGGTAGGTCATGGGACGTCTGTGACATCGAAACCCGCTGGAATATGGTCCCCTTCGACGTTCAACTCCTGGGGGCCATCGTGCTGCACGAGGGTAAGATTGCCGAGATGGCGACGGGCGAGGGTAAGACTCTCGCTGCAACCATGCCGCTCTTCCTGAACGCCTTGTCCGGCCGCGGAGCCCACCTTGTAACCGTGAACGACTACCTGGCCAGAAGAGATTCCCAGTGGATGGGCAAGATCTACGAGATGATGGGCCTCACGGTGGATTGCATACAACACGAGATGGAGCCCGCGGAAAGGAATAAGGCCTATGGTGCGGACATAACCTATGGCACCAATAACGAGTTCGGTTTCGATTATCTCCGGGACAACATGTCAACCCGGATTGAGGATCGCGTCCAGAGGGGGCACCACTTTGCCATAGTGGACGAGGTGGACAGCATTCTGATCGATGAGGCAAGGACTCCGCTCATAATCTCCGGACCGGTTTCGGTCTCCAGACACAAGTTCGATGTGTATAAGCCGGTGGTCCAGAGATTGGCAAAGGACCAGGTGCGGCTGGTGAACAATATACTGGCTGAGGTGGACGATCTTATCGGCACGGAAGATGAATACACCGCCGGCATCAACCTGCTTGTCGCCCGACGGGGGGCCCCAAAGAACAAGAAGCTCTTCAAGTTCATGCAGGACGGGAATCTCCGGCGCTTGATGAGCCGTGTGGAACGCGATTTCATGCGGGACAAGCGCATGCACGAGATAGACGAAGAGCTCTATTTCGCGATAGACGAGAAGGCCAATACGGTGGACCTATCCGAGAAAGGGCGGCGTTTCCTGGAGAAGAATTCCGGTGGTAAGGCCCTGGAGAGGTCCCGGTCGGGATCCCAAGGTCCCGCGCCTGAAATCCGTGTGACCGGTGGGGACGGCGACCTGGCCTTTACGCTTAAGACCAAGAAGGTCCTGACCGAGGAGAGCACGCTGGACTATCTGGTTGAGAAAGCCTATCCGCATGTTGTGATCTCGGAGTCGGGAGGGGACTCGTTTTTCATGCTGGCGGATTGTGCCCTGGCCTTCCAACGGATAGACGCCGAGGCCGGAGATTTTCTCAAGAAGGCCCTCGTCGAGGAGGCCAGGCCGGAGGGTGGTGAAGAGATCGAGCAGGGGAAGGTGGAAGATTACCTGGAGAAGTGGCTCGAGATCAACTCAAGCTTGGCTTCGGTCTTTCAGGTCAAGCTCAGACAGAAGTTTGAAGAGGATTATGGCGAGAGCAGCGAACGGCTCCACAATATCAGCCAGCTGCTAAAAGCCTACTCGCTCTTTGAGAAGGACGTGGATTATGTTGTGAAGGCCGACAAGGTGATGATCGTCGATGAGTTCACCGGACGCCTCATGCCGGGCAGAAGATTCAGCGACGGCCTGCATCAGGCCCTCGAAGCCAAGGAAGGTGTCACGGTCGAGAGAGAGACCCAGACCCTGGCCACGGTAACCATACAGAACTTCTTCCGGCTGTACGAGAAGCTTGCCGGGATGACGGGAACCGCCGAGACGGAGGCCGGGGAGTTCCTTGAGATTTACAAACTCGACGTCACGGTCATACCGACCAATGAACCGATACGTAGGATGGACTACGAGGATGTTATCTATCTCACAAAGCGCGAGAAGTACAACGCCATTATCGATGAGATAATCCGGATGCACGAAATGGGACGGCCGGTGCTGGTTGGAACGGTCACCGTCGAGGTGTCCGAGGTTCTGAGCAGGCTGCTCAAACGTAAGGGTATGAACCACTCGGTTTTGAATGCCAAGTATCACGAGCAGGAAGCCAGAATAGTGGCCCGTGCCGGCGATCCCGGCGCCGTTACCATTGCGACCAACATGGCCGGAAGGGGAACCGATATCAAGCTGGGCGATGGTGTGGTATCCTGTGACAAGTGCTGTTACAAGTGTGTTGACGGCAATTGCTCCGAGTGCTCCAAGGATGAGAACACGGCCGACAAGTGCGTCAAGGACATGCCGTGCGGACTTCACATCATAGGCACCGAACGACACGAAAGCAGGCGAATAGACAGACAGCTCAGAGGTAGGGCGGGGCGCCAGGGCGATCCGGGTTCCTCCCGGTTCTACCTCTCCCTCGAAGACGACCTCATGAGACTTTTCGGAAGTGACCGTCTTTCGGGTATCATCTCCCGCCTGGGTATTCAGGATGGCGAGGCCATCCAACATTCGCTGATCACGAAGCAGATCGGGCGTGCTCAGAAGCGCGTGGAAGCCAACAACTTCGCCATAAGAAAACACCTCCTCGAGTATGACGACGTCATGAACAAGCAGCGGGAAGTGGTCTACGCAAAGAGGCTGATGGCCCTAGAGACTGAGGACATAAGCTCCGAAATCAGGGATATGATAGAGGGGGCTGTGGAGCGTAAGGCCGAGACGCACGCCCCTCAGGGCTCTCATCCCGAGGAATGGAATGCCGAAGCGCTTAAGCGAGAGATGGAGGCGCTTTTCCTCTGGCCCTTCGATCTGGGTGACACCTCCGATCCCCGGACGAGTTCCGAGGATTTGACCCTCAGACTCAACCACACTTCACTTGAGGCATATGCTGCCAAGCAGAAAGAGGTAGGGTATGAGGGAGTCAAGAATATCGAAAGGGGTTTGCTTCTCTGGGTGATAGATAAGCATTGGAGGGACCACCTTTATGACCTGGATGGGGTCCGAGCGGGGATCGGGCTCAGGGCCTATGGTCAGAAGGACCCTCTGATCGAATACAAGTCGGAATCTTTCGAGCTCTTCCTGAAGATGCTTGACAGTATCGACGAAGAGGTGGTCACCCTGCTGTTCCAGGGAAGATGGGTAAGGTCCGAGGCGGAGTCCCGTGCCGCTCGGCCTGTGTTGCGGGCCTTCAAGCCGGATGCCCGGTCGGCACCTGTAGCGGACCCTGCCGCAGGGCCTCGTCCGAGTGGTGGAGGCCCCCAAGCTGCACGGATGAAGCGAGGTGCGCGCCGCACGCCACAGGTAACAGGTATCAAGGTCGGCAGGAACGACCCCTGTCCGTGCGGCAGCGGTAAGAAATACAAGAAATGTTGCGGCACGTAGATGATTAGAGCTTGCTTTTGAAAGAGCCATATGCTAACCTTTGGCGCACTGGAGAGGGTGGGTGCGAGGCTGACCATGGATGAGCGACTTGTTGAGATAATAGTAGCGATTGTAGATAGACTGGTGGACCTGAGATCAACCTCCAGGACTGTGGACGGTTTGACTAGTTCCCTGGTTGCTGAAGGTTACAGTCTCGGGGAAATCAACACTGCCTTCATGTGGCTCTATCACACCGTCGATGAGAGCTTCTTTGAAGAAGGGTTGGTTCTCGGGAGCGCGTCGGAGAAGGCCTGCCTCAGGATGCTGAATGAGTTCGAGAGATCTCTTATCACTCCTCAGGCCTACGGTTACATACTTCAGCTCAGCCAGCTCGGTCTGCTCGACGACCTTCAGATCGAAGAGCTAATAGAGAGAGCGATATACACATGTGTCGACATCGTTGAGGTAAACGATGTCAAACGCATCGTGCCATCGATAATCCTGGAAGGCGTGCCGGGATTCCGTCCCAGGCTCATTTCGTGGAGGAGCAGCGAGACCGACGGGTCTCTCTCGCACTGACAGACTCCACTTGCGTATCCTTGGCCTCTGACTTATGCTCTGGTATGGTTACGTAAGGAGTTTCTCATGAGTTCTGACGGCAAGTCTCTGGTGATCGTCGAATCACCTGCCAAGGCAAAGACAATCAACCGTTTCCTCGGTCCTTCCTATATCGTTAAGGCGTCCATGGGGCACGTAAGGGACCTCCCGAAATCCAAACTCGGTGTGGACGTGGAGAAGGACTTCGAACCGCACTATGTGATGATCCGCGGCAAGATGAAAGCCGTGAAGGCCCTGAAAGCAGCGGCTGGGAAGGCCAAGGACATATATCTTGCTCCGGATCTGGATCGGGAAGGCGAGGCAATCGCCTGGCACCTCGCCAGCATTCTGGATAAGGGTGAGCGACGGATAAAGAGGGTTATATTCAACGAGATAACCGAGACGGCGATCAGGGAGGCATTTGAGAACCCCACGGATATCGACATGCGGAAGGTGAACGCACAGCAGGCCAGAAGAGTGTTGGATCGGCTCGTGGGCTATCTGGTGAGCCCCCTTCTCTGGCAAGTGGTGGCCAAGGGCACAAGCGCCGGACGAGTGCAATCGGTCGCGCTTCGCCTCATTTGTGAGAGGGAAGACGAAATCTCCAGGTTTGTGCCCAGGGAGTACTGGACCATTGATGCCGATTTCAAGACCCCGAAGGCCCGGCATCTACAGGCACGGCTTGACAAGATAAACGGAGCCAAGGCAGAGCTCGACACCCTTGAGCGAACCGAGGGAATCGAGGCTGACATCAAAGGCCAGACCTACACGGTCGGCGGGGTCGATAAGAAGACCAGGAAGAGGAATCCGCGCCCTCCTTATATAACGAGTACCCTGCAGCAGGATGCGGCCAGACGGCTGGGTTTCAGTGCGCGCAAGACGATGGTGGTTGCTCAGACACTCTATGAGGGTATAGATGTGGGGGCCAAGGGCCCGGTCGGGCTTATTACATATATGCGAACAGATTCCACCAGGGTGGCGACGAGCGCCTGTGACTCTGCGAGGAAGTACATCAAGGAAACCTTCGGCAAAGAGTATATCCCGTCACGGGCAACCAAGTTCCGAAAACCCAAGTCCTCCCAGGATGCTCACGAGGCGATAAGGCCTACCGATGCTTTTCGCGTGCCGGATGAGATGTCCCGCTACCTGTCGCGCGATCAGTCCAGGCTGTACAAGTTGATCTGGGACAGGTTCCTGGCGAGCCAGATGGCCCAGGCCGTCTTCGATGTTACCCAGGTAGAGGTACAGGGAGGGCCCTATACCTTTAAGGCGGCCGGGACTGTGATGAGATTCGATGGTTTCCTCAAAGTCTACAGTGAGAAATCAGACGAGAAGGAGACGGTACTGCCCGTTGTCGATGAAGGCGATCCGCTGGACCTGATAAGCCTCGACGTACAGCACCACGAAACCCAGCCGCCGCCTCGGTACACGGAGGCGAGCCTGATCAAGGAACTCGAGGATAAGGGAATCGGCAGACCGAGCACCTATGCCGCCATCATAGGCACCGTCCTGGAGAGGAAGTACGTGGAGAAGAGCAACAAAGCGCTCGAGCCCACGGAGCTTGGACAGGTTGTGCTGAGTATACTGCTAAAGACCCTGCCGGACATATTCGAGGTGGGCTTCACCGCCCGGATGGAGAATCACTTGGACAAGATCGAATCGGGCGAGGATGACTGGGTGAGTGTGGTGAGGGAGCTCTATGAGCCCCTCGAGCGGGATCTCGAACAGGCAAAAGCTATGAAGAAGGAGCTCAAGCAGGCAGTTGAGGAAGAGGTGGATGAAAAGTGTGAGCTGTGCGGCAGCCCGATGGTCAAGAAGTGGGGCAGGCACGGCAGGTTCCTGGCTTGTAGCGCCTTTCCAGAGTGTAAGAACACCAAGCCTCTGGAAGAGGAATCCGCGGGTGACGCCAAGTGCCCGGAGTGTGGTGGAGAGATGATCGTCCGTACCGGACGATATGGGAAGTTCCTTGCCTGCAAGCGATATCCCGAATGCAAGGGCACAAAACCTTATACCCTGGGCATAAAGTGTCCGGAAGATGGTTGTGGTGGTGAGCTCAAACAGAAGAGGACCAAGAAGGGGCGGGTCTTCTACGGCTGTGAGAATTATCCGAAATGCAAGTTCGCTTCCTGGTACAAGCCTGTGGCCGAGCCGTGTCCCGAGTGTAAGTACCCGATAATGGTAGAGAAAACAGGCCGCGACAAAGGTTCCCGCCTGGTCTGTCCCAGTTGTAAGAGCGAGGCCGAGTCATGAGCAGAGGGAAGGCCGACGTGGTCGTCATAGGCGGCGGCCTTGCAGGTTCCGAAGCGGCTTGGCAGGCGGCCCGCCTTGGAGTGACGGTCGACCTTTACGAGATGCGGCCCACCAGGATGACCGAAGCCCACCAGACCGGGTTCCTCGGGGAACTGGTGTGTTCGAATTCCTTCAAGTCGGACAGCATAGGCAACGCCAACGGACTCTTAAAGCTGGAACTCAAGATGTCCGGTTCGCTGCTCATGGAGATTGCCCGGAACACCAGGGTGCCTGCGGGTAATGCCCTGTGTGTAAACAGGACCTCTTTTGCGTCCGAAGTCACACGGGTGATTGAAGAGAACCCGGCCATAACCCTGATAAGAGAGGAGAAGACGGCTTTGGCCGATGGTGCCGTGAATGTTCTGGCGCCGGGGCCATTGGCCTCACCGGCTATGGCTGGTGTATTGGAGGGCCTTGTGGGGTCACCCAACCTTTTTTTCTATGATGCGGTTTCTCCTATCATTGACGCGGATTCGATAGACACATCGAACGCATACATGTCATCCAGGTATGGAAAGGGTGAAGCGACCTATCTCAACATCCCTCTGGGTCGCGATCGGTACATGGAGTTTGTTGAGGGTCTTAGAGCCGCCGAGAAGGTCACAGTGCACGGCTTCGAGAAGCGCATGTTTTTCTCAGCCTGCATGCCGATAGAAGAGCAAGCGGAAATGGGTGACGACACACTTGCACACGGATGTATGAAACCGGTCGGGCTTGCCGATCCTCGGACCGGCAAGCTACCCTATGCGGTTGTCCAGCTCAGGCCCGAGAACCTTGATGGCACTATGTACGGCATGGTCGGTTTCCAGACGAGGCTCAAGCATGGAGAACAGAAGCTGCTTCTTCGGAAACTGCCGGGACTGGAAAACGCCCGCTTCCTGCGGCTCGGGAGCATCCATAGAAATACCTATATCAGGTCTCCGGGCATCCTCTCAAATTCCCTCGAGCACAGGGACCGGCCCGGCGTTTTCACGGCGGGTCAGATCACCGGTGCCGAGGGTTACGGTGCGGCCGTGGGGACAGGTTTCATTGCCGGAGTCAACGCGGCCTTCAAGGTGTTGGGGAAACAACCGGTGGTCCCACCGCGCACAACGCTCATAGGGGGGCTCTTGAGGTACGCATCCCATGCCCCTGCCTCCGATTTCCAGCCCATGAACCCCAACTTCGGACTGATGCCGCAACTTGCCGCAAGGGTAAGGACCAAGCAGGAGCGACACCTGCTCAGAGCCGAACGGTCGGTAGTGGCAATGAAGGCATGGCTTGAAGAGGTGGGCCTCGGCACAGGCACGAAGGTGGCGGTGACTTAGAGTGGATACCCATCTTAAGAGATTCCTGCTGCATCTCGACCTTGAGAGGAACCTATCCTATCATACCATCAGCGCTTATGAGAATGATCTAAAGCAGTTTATGAAGTTCCTCCGGGACCAACTCGGATGTAAGAGAGTCAACGTCAGGCTGATCGATAAACTCTCGATTCGGCATTTTCTGACCTACCTCAAGACCCAGGGTGCCAAGGGTAGCACTCAGCGAAGGAAGCTTGCGGCCATACGGAGTTTCATGAAGTACCTTTGTACCAGGGAGGACCTCAAGACCAATCCGGCAGCGGCTGTCCGCATGCCCCGGAAGGAGAAGCATCTCCCGTCATTTCTTGACATGGTCGACGCCGAGAGGATGATGGACCTTCCATCAAAGAACACATTCGGCGGGTTGAGAGATCTGGCTATACTGGAGACCTTCTACAGCACGGGGATGCGCCTCAGTGAGCTTCACCAGCTTGACGTTTCGGGCATGGACCTTTTCGGGGAGGTCATGAAGGTGAAGGGCAAGGGGAGGAAGGAGCGCATGGTCCCCCTGGGGAGATTGGCGGTCAAAGCCATCAAAGCTTATCTTCAGGAAAGGCACAGACATCTTAAGCGCGCGGGCCGGATGCGGGAGGTTGCGCTTTTCGTTAACAGGTTCGGGAGAAGGCTCTCCCGCAGGGGAATTCAAGGGGTTGTGAGGCGCTATCTTGAGCGCGTATGCAATCTCAAGCAGATGAGCCCGCATGTGCTCAGGCATACGTTTGCCACTCACATGCTGGATCGGGGGGCCGATCTGCGTGCTGTGCAGGAACTTCTTGGACATGCAAGTCTTTCCAGCACACAGGTTTATACCCACGTTACCACTGAGAGGCTCAAGCGGGTCTACGATCAATCTCATCCCAGAGCATGAGGTGTTGACCATGGACAAGGACAGGACCATAAGGAGTACGACGATACTCGGTATTCGCCGGGACGGAATGGTGGCGATGGGCGGCGATGGACAGGTAAGTCTGGGCGATACCATCATGAAGCAGAAGGCCCGGAAGATCAGGAGGATTTACGGCGAGAAGGTGCTGGCGGGTTTCGCAGGCGCGTCGGCAGATGCGCTTACGCTGTTTGACAAATTCGAATCCCGGATCGAACAGTATAAGGGAAACCTCACCAGGGCCGTTGTGGAGATGGCTAAGGAGTGGAGGACGGACAAGATCCTGAGAAGACTCGAAGCCCTGCTGGTTGTGATGGACAAGGAACATTCGTTTGTGATCTCGGGAGGCGGCGAGATCATAGAGCCCGACGATGGGATCGTATCTATAGGGTCGGGTGGTGGCTTCGCGCTCGCGGCGGCTCGGGCGCTGATGAAGGGCTCCGATCTCGACGCGCGGAGCATAGTGGAAGAGGCGCTGGGAATCGCCGCCGGCATTTGCGTTTACACCAACGACCATGTCACGGTAGAGGTATTGGAATAGATGTCTGCTGAACTCACACCAAGGCAAATCGTAAAGGAACTCGACAAGTACGTCATAGGTCAGGAGGATGCCAAGAAGTGCGTGGCAATTGCGCTTCGCAACAGGTGGCGGAGGCAACAGGTTACAGGCGATCTCCGGGAGGAGATCATGCCGAACAACATCATAATGATAGGTCCCACCGGAGTGGGCAAGACCGAGATCGCCCGCCGCCTGGCCAGGCTTGCACGTGCCCCCTTCATGAAGGTAGAGGCCTCCAAGTTCACCGAGGTCGGATATGTAGGGCGGGACGTTGAGTCCATGGTTCGGGAACTGACCGAGCTGTCGGTCAGTATGGTCCGTGAAGAGAAGATGGATGAGATAGCGGACATGGCCGAATCCAATGCGGAGGAACGGATCCTCGATCTCCTGCTTCCGCCTCTCAAGGAGCGCCGGAGCACCCCGGCCGAGGATGTCACCGAAGAAGCAGCCCGGGAGGAAAAGCACTTTGCGACGCGTGAGAAACTCCGGCAGAAACTCCGGCACGGCACGTTGGATAAACGCACAGTGGAAATAGACGTTGCCTCCCGTGCCTTTCCGATGATCGAGATCTTCACGCCGGCCGGAATCGAGGAGATGGACATAAACATGCAGGAGATGTTCGGCGGGCTTCTTCCTCCGAAACGCAAGAGGAGGAAGGTGACGGTTGAGGAGGCCAGGGACATTATCACCCAGGAGGAAGCACAGAAACTGGTCGATATGGACAGGGTTGTCGGTGATGCCATCGAGAGGGTCGAAAACTCCGGTATTATCTTCATCGACGAGATCGATAAGATAGCAGGAGAGAAGGCGGGGCACGGACCGGACGTATCGAGGGAGGGGGTCCAGCGGGACCTGCTTCCCATAGTGGAGGGATCGAGTGTTCCTACCAAGTACGGCATCGTGAAGACCGAGCACATCCTCTTTGTCGCCGCCGGTGCATTTCACTCGAGCAAACCGTCCGATCTGATCCCCGAGCTTCAGGGCCGATTCCCTATCAGGGTGGAACTCGGCAGTTTGTCGGAAAGGGATTTCGTGAGGATTCTTTTGGAGCCCAAGAACGCTTTGATAAAGCAATACAAAGCACTCCTCAAGACCGAGGGGGTCGAAGTGACTTTCACCAAGGATGCGATCGGAGAGATCGCTGCGATCGCCGCCAAGGTAAACGAGATAACCGAAAACATCGGCGCGAGGCGCCTTCATACAGTGATGACAAGACTTCTGGAAGATACACTTTTCGAAGTGCCCGACAAGAAGAGGGAACGCATTCGGGTGACGGCGCACGTCGTTCGGGAGCGGTTGCGAGATATCGTGGAAGACGTGGATCTCACAAGGTACATACTGTAGGCAAAGGAGAGGTTATGTGGGACCGGAAGCACTTTTTGTCGATTTACGACCTCTCGAGGGAGGACGTGAATGAGGTAGTGGCAAAGGGGTTGGATCTTAAGAGCAAACATCACCGGGGTACTTTGGAACCCATGCTCAAAGGCAAGGCGATGGGCATGGTTTTCCGTAAGCCCAGCCTGCGGACCCGCATGAGCTTCGAGATGGCAATGGAAGGGTTGGGTGGCCATGCCCTTTACATTTCAGATGAGGAGATAAAGCTCGGACGCCGGGAGGCGGTGTGCGACGTCGCCAGGGTGATGTCACGTTATGTCGATGTTATAATGATCCGGACGTTCGATCAGGCAGAGATCGAAGGGCTCGCCGAGTATGCGTCGGTTCCGGTCATAAACGCCCTAACCGATATGTATCATCCATGCCAGGTTATGGGTGACGTCATGACGGTTGCCGAGCACAAGGGGAAGATCGAAGGCCTAAAGGTTGCCTTCCTGGGCGACGGCAATAATGTCGCCAACTCGTGGGTCAATGCCGCGGCAAAGCTCCGTTTCCACATGGTGCTGGGGATGGCCGAAGGCTACGAACCGGATGCCGGGATACTGGAGCGGGCCCGGAAGGATGGGGCCGGGATAGACATGACCTATGATGCGATGGAAGCCGTCAAAGGTGCCGACGTCATCTACACCGATGTCTGGGCCGGCATGGGGCAGGAGGACGAGGTGAAGAAGCGAAAAGCCGATTTGGGGCACCTGCAGGTGAACGATCGGTTGATCGAAGCCGCCAAGGAAGATGTCATAGTCTTGCACTGCCTGCCGGCTCACAGAGGGGACGAGATCACCGACAGCGTTATGGATGGACCACACGCTGTTGTCTATGACGAGGCCGAGAACCGGATGCACATTCAGAGGGCCATCATACTGGAGCTCTTGATGAAATGAGGCTGGTCTTCATCAAGATTCTTGTTCTTGGGGGCGTAATGGCGACCCTCGTCGTACTTGCTTGTGCGAAGAAGGGTACACCGCCGGGTGGCCCCCCGGACACCACAGCGCCTTACGTTGAGGAGATATCCCCGGCTGGTGGATCGGTCGATGTGGATACGGGAAGCCACATAAGCATCGGTTTCAGCGAGCCTATGAAAAAGAGGACTGTTGAAACCGGTGTCGTGGTCAGCCCACCCTGCCGATGGAAGAAACGTTACTGGGAAGGCTTGATATACAGGCTCATACCTCAGAGCGGCTTGAGGGAAGACGTAACGTATCTGGTCTCGGTATCCAATAAGGCGGAAGACTCCCACGGCGTCGCGATGAAATCCACTTTTGTGTCGGGCTTCTCAACGGGCGATACCTTAGCCGCAGGCCTGATCTCAGGCGCGGTCCGCTGGAAAAAGATGGACGTGGAGGGTGCCGTTGTCTTTCTATTCGACGCCGGCGACGCCGACAGTGCGGCGGGCTTCCCTTCGACTGAGCCGCGGTACGTGACTCTCTCAGGATCGCGGGGTGTCTTTGAGATTCCATTCGTCGATACCGAAAAGACGTATCGGGTTTTTGCCATCATAGACAAGGATCTGGACAGCGAATATGACGAGGGTGAGAATGTGGGTTGTTATAACGGTGATGTGGTTTTCGGCGAAGTGCCTGAGATCGAGGGCATCGACCTCACCATATGCGGAGAGACCCTGCTCGGCGGGATAGCAGGCAGGATAGACACCGCTTCGGTGGCAGATACGTTGGTGATTGCAGTGACTGTCATGTCCATTGAGGACTCATCGCTGGTTTACCAGGTACGGCCTGAGAAGAGCGGTGTGTTCGAGATGAAATGCGTCGAACCCGGGTTGTACGGAATCCGCGCCTTCAACGATATCAATTCCAATCTGGCCCTGGATCCGGGCGATTCGATTTTGGTTGAGCTGCCTGACACTTTCAGGGTAGATTCGTGTGCAGAACCGCCCGAAGTGGAGATCAAATTCGAGCATGAGGATTGAATTCTCCAAGATGAGCGGGGCGGGGAACGACTTTATAGTTCTCGGCCCGGCCTATTCCGTGCTCAAAGCAGAGGCGCCCGAGCTGGCCCGGAGGCTCTGCTCCAGGCGGATATCGGTGGGGGCCGACGGTCTGATAATAGTCGAGCAATCCGGCGGACTTCTCATGCACTACCACAATGGCGACGGCAGTGAGGCGTCTTTCTGCGGCAATGGTGCCCGGTGCATGGTGGTCTTCTGCGAGGCGAAGGGGCTTGCGACAGGGGAAATCGCATTCAGGTCCGGGGCGGGGCATCACATCGGGGAGGCCACCGACGGCGGTGCGCGCGTGAGCATGGCGCCTGCCCGTCTGGAGAAGGAGCTGCCTCTGGTTGTGGAGGGAAGGACCTATGAAATCCATCTTGTGATGGCCGGTGTTCCCCATGCGGTCGTCATCTGTGAGCAGGTGGATGAGGTGGCCGTAGCCTCCGTGGGGAGGGCGATCCGGTCGCACCCGGTCTTCGGAGAAGACGGTACAAACGTGGACTTTGTGATGGGGTGCGACACGGGCGAGTTCGGAATCCGAACCTATGAGCGGGGGGTCGAAAAGGAGACTCTCGCCTGCGGAAGCGGCTGCGTTGCAGCCGCACATCTTTTGAGGAGCAGAGGGCTGGCAGGCGATATTGTAACACTGAAGGTGGCTTCAGGCGACCGGCTTACGGTCGAGCTGCCGCAGAGCAAAGGGCAAGACACGTGGCTTGTGGGCCCTGCCCGCATCGTCTTTGAAGGATCCCTTGAGATAGATATATAGCAAAAACCTAAGGAGCCGAAATATGTTCGAAGGCACTCATGTCGCGATGGTCACGGATTTCAAGGACGGCCGGCTCAATACCGCCGGGTTCAAGGAGCTTGCCTCGGCCCTCATCGCGGGCGGTGTTAACGGTCTGGTGCCTGTCGGCTGTACGGGTGAGGCTGCAACACTCACTTTGGACGAACGGACCTCGGTCATCAAGGCCGCTCTCAGTGCCCGGGGGGACAGCAGGAACGTCAGCGTCATACCCGGTACCGGCACCAATTCCACTGCGACCACGATCGAGCTCAGCAAGGCTGCCGAGGCCCTCGGTGTCGATGCTGTAATGCTAATCACACCTTATTACAATAAGCCTACACAGGCCGGGCTCATAAAGCACTACGAGACCGTGGCCCGGGCGGTAAGCCTTCCGATAGTACTGTATAATGTGCCGGGAAGGACAGGGGTCAACATGTTCCCTGAGACGGTGGCCGAGCTGGCCGAGATCGACAACATCGTGGCTGTAAAGGAAGCCAGTGGATCCATCGATCAGGTCTCTCGCATCCGTGCCACCGCGGATATCACGATTCTCTCCGGTGATGACTCTCTTACACTTCCCATGATGGCCGTAGGTGCGAAGGGTGTGGTGTCGGTGGCGGGCAATGTTGCACCGAGGCACGTTTCGCGCATGGTGAAGGCTTTCCTTGAGGGTAAACCCGATGAGGCCCGTGATATTCACCTCAGGCTCCTCCCGCTCTTTCACGTGCTTTTCGTTGAGACCAACCCGGGACCGGTCAAGGCTGCGGTTCGGATGCAGGGTCTGGGAACCGGAGAGCTCAGGCTTCCACTCGTCCCGGTGTCGGAGGAGAGCCGGACGAAGATCGGAGCGGTGCTACGGCAACTCGAACTTGTGAGGTGATAGAGGATGATTAGACTGTGCCTGGCGGGCGGACTGGGGAGGATGGGGAGGGCGGTTGCATCCCTTGCCGGAAGTGAAGAGGATATCGAGATCGCGTCGGTTTTCGAGACCCGGGAGGCAGCGGATCTTGCGGGTGATTATGGGGTGACGGTCGGCTATTCCAAGAACCCGGTCGTGCTGACTTCGGATGCGGCGGAAGCCGTCGGTCTGTCGGATGCCGTAGTCGATTTCTCCTTACCCTCCGCGTTTGATAAGATCGTGAGAGCTTGTACCGGAGCCTCAAAACCGCTTGTAACGGGTACGACGGGTATACCTGAAAAGCAAGAGAAACTCGGTCCGCTGGCAAGCAAAACCGCTGTGGTGGGTGCGCCCAATATGTCTGTTGGAATGAATGTGGTATTCGCGCTCTGCCACCGGCTCGGCGACGTGATGGGGAAGACCTCCGACCTGGAGATAGTGGAAATCCATCACAGGAC
Source organism: bacterium (assembly GCA_025774115.1). Lineage (GTDB taxonomy): Bacteria > Arandabacterota > Arandabacteria > Arandabacterales > Arandabacteraceae > JALGWN01. Next base: position 9,349 of record JALGWN010000004.1, on the reverse strand, counting down.
CAAGAAGGACGTCCCGAGCGGTACGGCCGGGGAGATTGCCGGGATTCTGAGTGCCCGGACCGGCAAGCCTATAATCATAGGAAGGCCCGCCGGCGCCGGCGAGCGTGACGGGGAGATAGCAATACACTCGCTTCGCGCAGGTGATGTCCCGGGAAGCCATTCTGTTTTTTTCACGCCCCAGGGTGAGACACTTGAGATCACGCATACCGCCCGTTCCCGGGTCTGTTTTGCCGAGGGCGCGCTTCGCGCCGTGCGGTTTGTCATTCAGGCGTCCCCCGGGCTTTACAGTATGCTTGAGGTCTTGGGACTCGAATCTCTGAAGGAGGAATGATCTTGAATAGCAAGTCATGGGTTTTGATCTTCATTATCGCAATCGTGATAGCCGGGGCCGTGTCCTTCCTCATCCTGATTTCACTGGGAGGATTCCTGCCGGACCGGCAAGCCTTGGCATTCGGTGACAAAATCGGCGTCATTGAGATCGAAGGAACCATGATCACCGGGACGCAGGCGGTGGACGAGATAAGGCAGTTCGCCAAGGACGACGGCATAAGGGCCATAGTCCTCCGAATAGAGAGTCCTGGAGGAGTGGTTGCTGCCGCCCAGGAAATCTATGACGAGCTCGGCAAAGTCCGGAGGCGGGGTAAGCCCATCGTGGCCTCGATGGGGGGAATAGCCGCCAGTGGGGGTTACTATATCGCCTGCGGCGCCGATTCCATCGTGGCCAACCCTGGGACCCTCACGGGAAGTATTGGTGTCATCATGCGTCTGCCCAATGCAGAGGAGCTTCTCAAGAAGATCGGACTCCGCTATGAGGTCATAAAAACCGGTAAGTACAAAGACACCGGATCCATGTCCAGACCGATGACACCGGAGGAAAGAGCTCTTCTTCAGGAGATGCTGGACGATGTCCACGACCAGTTCGTGACGGTGGTCTCCGTTGATAGAAATATCGACAAGGATGCAGTCATGGAGTTCGCCGACGGCCGCGTGATGAGCGGCAGGCAGGCGCTGGAGTTGGGCCTTGTAGATAGGCTGGGTGGTTTCCGGGATGCGGTGCTCCTGGCGGCGGAACTGGCGGGAATTGACGGCGAGCCGGCCATCGTGAGGCCCCGTAGGAAGGCAATAAGTCTCTGGGATTTGCTCGAGGATCTGCTTGGAATGGCCTCCAAACTGGGTAGGGAAGGGGCCTCCCTGGAGTACTCATTCAATTAGCCCGGAGTATTCACAAGCCCTCTGCTGCGGTGCCACACTTGCCGGTGCTGGCGGTGTTATGCTCACTCGTCGATCCTCGACGTATCCTCAAAGTACGCCTCCGGTCGACTCACTCGTCTTCCTTGCCATCACCGGCATCTCTGTCACCTCGCGACGAGGTTCATGAATACTCCGGGCTAAGATTCCCTTTGACAAGATCCTACGTCTTTTGCTAACGTCTTTCAGTAGAAGCGCTAGGAGAGATGACTTTGCCCATGTTCGAATACGAATGCGCTAAGTGCAAAAGTGATTTCGAGCTGCTGATTTTGGGTAATTCATCGGAGGCTGTCAAGTGTCCGCATTGCGCTTCGAAGCGAGTGAGTAAGCTCTTCTCATGCTTCAGCGTGGGCATGGGCAAGTCGGGAGGCTCCGCGAGCAGCGGGACCTCCGGTGCCTGCACGACCTGTACCACGAAGAACTGCAGTTCATGCGGCTGACCTTAAGGGGGGCAACAATGACCAAGGCCGATCTTGTTGAAGAGGTGGCAAATGCGACCGGACTCACCAAACGTGATGTGGGTGTGGTTGTGGACCTTGTGCTGGAAACCATATCCAAGGCGCTCTCGGACCAGGAACACATTGAGCTCCGCGGCTTCGGCAGTTTCAAGGTGAAGACCAGGAAAGCCAGGATTGCCAGAAATCCGAGGACAGGTGAACGGGTCAATGTGCCTGAGAAGATCGTGCCTTATTTCAAGGCATCGAGAGAACTTGTCAAACTCGTTGACTCCGCGCAGCGCATCTAGTATATACAAACAAATCGCCATTGTGATAGAGTACACCTGTGGGGGGTGAGGTAGTTGCCTTGCGGAAAGAAAAAGAAGAAGTCTAAGATCAAGACGCACAAGCGTAAGAAGAGACTGAGAAGAGACAGGCACAAGAAGAAAAAGAGATAGTCTGTGTAAGTGGGATTAAGAAGAGCAGATATTCTGTCCGCTTTAAGAGAGTCCGGTTCTAAGGGCCTCAAGGCCAAAGATATTGCCCACCAAGTCGGGGCCGGCTCGAAAGATCTCAAAACACTAAGATCCCTACTTTATGACTTAGAGGCGGAGGGTACTATTATTCGTGGTCGCAGACGCCGCTATCAGCTTCCGGGCGACGCAGGATTTGTAAAGGGCACCGTATACGGATATGGTCGTAAGGTCGCTATCCTTGTTCCCGGTGACGCGACACGTCACCTTAGAGTCTCGGGTGAGAACCTGGGTGAAGCACATCACGGGGACCTGGTGCTTGCCAGGGTGATACGCGGTGAGGACGGTGAGAGAGAGGCGCGCATCGTCAAGGTGCTCGAGCACGCAGCCTCGGACGTAGTGGGTCAGATCTCCGGCCGCGAAGGCGGGGAGGTGGTCAATGTAGATCACGATCACAGTCACAAGAGTGTCTCGGTTGATGTGGAGGCGAAGGCGAAGACCGGTGACTTTGTAATGGTCCGCGTACCTCGTTGGGGTGAGCCCTACGAGAAGACGCGCGGGCGAATCACGGAAGTCCTTGGAGGGCGCTTCACCCCGGGAGAGGATTTCACCGCCATAGTGAAGGAGTTCAATCTGCCTCTCTCGTTTCCTCAGGCCGTTCTGGATGAGGCCGAGGCAGCTCCCGAAGCCATACCCCCCGAAGAGTTCAGGCGACGTACAGACCTTTCCGATCTCACCATATTCACTATCGACCCGGAGGATGCGAAGGACTTTGACGATGCAGTATCGGTTGAAGATGCCGGTCGTGGTAAGCTGCGTGTGGGCATACACATAGCCGATGTCAGCCACTATGTGGCGCAGGGTTCTTGCCTGGATAACGAGGCGATGGCCAGGGGGAGGAGCATATACCTGGTCGATCGTGTGATCCCCATGCTTCCGGGAAGGCTCTCGAGCGATTTGGCCTCGCTCAAGCCCGGGGTTCCACGTCTTGCGGTGAGTGTCTTCCTGGAAGTGGACAGGCAGGGAAAGGTGGTCTCTCACGAGATCAAGGGGTCGGTCATAGTAAGCAAAGCCAGGCTTAATTATGATGAGGCCCAGAAACTGCTGGACAAAGGCGCCGGCTGGCGCGCCTCTAAGGACATGAAACGCATCGCTGAGGCCCTCGAGCGGGCGGAGGAGCTCCGCAAGGTGCTCAAGGAGAACCGGATCAAGCGGGGAGCCGTCGAACTGGACACCCCCGAGGTCGATATAGTCCTGGACGGTGCCGGCAACACCGTCGATGTCAAACCTATGAGCCGCCTGGGTTCTCATAACCTGATCGAAGAGCTGATGATACTGGCCAATGAAACCATAGCCGAGCACATGTCCTATCTGGGCCGGGAGTTCATGTACAGGATTCATGAAGTCCCTGATGTTGAAGACATGATGGCGCTGGCCTATTTCGCGGGCACCTTCGGCCACCGTTTCAGATGGACCAAGGGGACATCCCCGAGGGCACTCCAGTCACTTCTGGAGAAGGTCAAGGGTCGTCCGGAGCACTACATTATTAGTATGTTCCTCCTCAGGAGCCTTAAGAAGGCCCTGTATTCGGAGAGGAATGTGGGCCATTTCGGACTTGCGAGCAAGTGCTATACCCATTTCACCTCCCCCATAAGGAGGTATCCCGATCTTGTTGTGCACAGGCTGCTTAAGAGATACGGCATCTACAAGTCCGTTCCCGAGGACCGGCAGGCGATTCTTAAGTTCGTCAGGCAAGCTGCGAACATGGCCTCGACGAGGGAGATCGAAGGTGATGAGGCCGAGCGTGCTTCGATAAAGGCGCGGATAGCCGAGTTCATGGAAGACAGGATAGGGGAGGAGTATTGGGGCATCATCTCCGGGGTGAAGAACTTCGGGTTTTGGGTCATGCTCGAAGAGAATCTGGTGGAAGGGCTTGTTCACGTGAGCCGGCTGGGTGACGATTACTACACCATGGATCTTACAGGCAGCATGCTCGTAGGGGCCAGGAAAGGCCGTACCTATAGGATGGGGGACAGAGTCAGGGTCAGGGTGACCAAGGTGGATCGGCCCAGAAGGGAAGTCGATTTCGACATTATGGATGTTGAGGCGCGTGAAGACCATGATATAGTGGCGCCGGTGGATGAACGTCGCGAGAAGAGACGGCGGCACATGGAATACGCAACCCAAGTCCGCAAGGAGAGGTCGGCAGGGAGGAAGAGGAGCGCGGGTGCGGCCAAGACCTCTGATCGCAGGGACAAGCGCCCTAAGCGTAAGAAGTCTGCAAGTAGCGCCAAACCTCAGAGCCCGCGTAAGCCCGCGAGCCGTGCCAGGTCCGGCAAACCCGCAAAGCCCGGGGGCGGTAGCAGGCGGGGTGAGCCCCCGAAGTCGGGGAGCCGTGATAAACCGCGAAGATCTGATAGACGCAGACCCAGGCGACCAAGCAAAGCCGGGAGGTGAGCACTATGGCAGATGAGGTCAGGGTAAGATTCGCCCCCAGCCCGACAGGGCATCTCCATGTAGGCGGGGCGCGGACCGCGCTCTTCAACTGGCTTTTCACCAGGAACCAGGGTGGCAAGTTCATCTTGCGCATCGAGGATACCGACATCGAGCGCTCGACCGATGAGTCCTACAACGGTATTGTGGATGCGCTCAAGTGGTTGGGTCTGGAGTGGGATGAAGGCCCTCTGGCGGGAGGTGAGTACGGACCCTACTTCCAGTCGGAGCGGCGGCACTTATACAAGGAGTATGCTGAACGTCTGCTTTCCAAGGGCAAAGCCTACTACTGTTTTTGTACCCCAGACGAGCTCTCTGAGATGAGGGAGGAGCTTAAGCGTCAGGGCAAGGACCCTATGTACACCCGCAAGTGCCGCGATCTGGCAGTCGACGTGGTCGAGAGCCGTCTGAGTGATGGTACTCCCCATGTCATACGCTTCAAGGCACCTCTTGGAGGGGAGACAACTTTCGAGGATATAGTCCGGGGCTCGGTGACATTCCCCAACCCACAGATCGATGATTTCGTGATAGTCAAGTCCAACGGTTATCCCACCTACAACTTTGCAGTCGTGGTGGACGACTTCTTGATGCGCATAAGTCATGTCATAAGGGGAGAGGATCATCTCTCAAATACCCCTAAGCAGATCATGCTCTACCAGGCGCTCGGCGTGGACATACCCCGATTTGCCCATGTTCCGCTCATAATGGGCGCCGACGGCACGCGACTCAGCAAACGCCATGGAGCAACTTCGGTTGGGCAGTTTACGGAAGACGGCTATCTCACGGAGGCCCTGGTAAACTACCTGTCCCTTCTGGGGTGGGCGTATGACGATCGGACTGAGCTCTTTAGCATGGATGACCTGATAGCGAAATTCTCGCTTGAGAAGGTGAGCTCCAAGGCCGCGGTTTTCGACTATGACAAGCTCCAATGGATGAATGCGGAGTACATGAAGCACAGACCCGTTGAGGATAAGGTTGATCTGGTGATCCCTCATCTGGAGAAGGCGGGGTTGGTGGGTTCGCCTGTTGACGATGAGGTGCGCGCATACATAACCAGGGTCGTTGAAGCGGTGGGCGAAAGACTCAAAGTCGCCAAGCAGATAACCGAACTCTCCGGCTTTTTCTTTGAGGACACCGTTGACTACGAGCCGGAGGCCGCTCGGAAGTTCCTGAAGCGCCACTATATCGGTCCGGCCTTCAAGATTCTACAGGAGAGGCTCCGCGATCTCGATCCCTTCGATCAAACGACAATCGAACCTGTGATGAAGGCGCTTGTCTCCGAGATGGGTCTTAAGACCGGCGATCTGTTCCAGCCGGTCCGCATTGCCCTTACCGGTTCGCGCCACAGCCCCGGCATTTATGATGTGATGATGGTGCTCGGTAAGGACCGCGTGCTGGCTCGCCTGGACAAGGCGCGCCACACTTTTGTTTGATCACACGACCGTCCGGACTTCTACGTAACGTTTCCACTCCTGTGGCAACGGAGGTCCGTGTAGCGTCGGGGTTCCATCCCCGACGTGGGCCGGGTCTCCGTGCCCGATGTCCCCTTAAATCTTGACACTGCCGGGACGGACACATATATTAGAAACGCCTCGAAGCGATATGGATGGGGCGTCGTCTAATGGTAGGACAGTAGACTCTGGATCTGCCTGTGGGGGTTCGAATCCTCCCGCCCCAGTCTCCAATACTCCAAGGCCCTCCTCCAAGCCCTGAAGGCCGGGAGCCAGGGTACAGGTTTCCTGACCAATTAACACAAAGATGTGCAAGGGGCGTCTTGCAGAAATTGAATTCACAGTGCACATTGACATCCTTTCCGGTTGACACCACCTGTCGCCGCGTGGTACAATTGTATCCGTAGTTAGAGGTTTTCCCCCCAGAAGGCTTCAGCCAGACACGCGACGGACACGCCGTGTTTTCCGTGGTATCCCAAGGATGAGGTGGACAGGACTATTGTCCTATTGGAGGTGTAGTAGTATGGGACGTCGCGCTATTGCGTTTACGTCGATGACTCTTGCGGTAGCACTTACCTTGGCGCTCAGTTTGTTCGGATTCGAAACTGTGTGTGCCGGTGACAAGACTGCGAAACTAACTCCGGAGGGTTTGCTGGCCCCGGTTGCCGGCTTCAAGGCAACCAACTATGGCTTCAGAGCATACGAAGGGGGTGGCGGCAAACTCGATCTCCAGTACGTTACGGGTGCACTGGGTAACACCTGGGCCGAGGGTGAATGGGTGCCCTATCAGCTGGTGATCACCGGGCTTACCCCGGGTTGGGTCGGTCTGGATTCCATCATGATCTCCTGGGATTTCAATGTTCCTCATGGCGGCGATTTTTTCCGGTTTATCGACCTCGTCAGAGGCATCCAGGCCGCCACGGTTCCGCTCGACGATTCTCAGGCCTGGCCGGATGCCGGTGGGAACGCCATGCCCATAGGAAACAGGGCGGAGCTGGAAACAGCACAGAACAGCCCCAATGAACACGTATGGACGGGCTTCACGCTTCTCGGCCTGCCCAACGAGCAGGTCAACCGAACACTGGATGGGGGCCTGGATGTACCACCCGGCGAGGAACGGCATATGTTCAAGGTTTACAAGTCCGACCTTCTGGCCGCGGGCATAGACAGCACGGCAACCACGCTTGTGGTCTATTACCAGCTTCATGAGTCCAGGACCTTCGTATGGGCCAATTCCCTTCAGAACGGCTACGACACCCCTCCGACCGATCTATGGGGAGGCTATGTCTACGGGACAGACGGTTGGCCGATCGCCCCGGGCATTATGGGCTCAGGATCGGTACCCGGCGCGTCGGGCCATGTTCACATTGAAAACCTTGGCGGCAGTCAGGATGTCGGTGTACCCATTCCCGAACCGCTTCCCGGTGTGGTGAGCGGGGTCAAATGGCTGGATGCCGACGGGGACAGTATCTATGATGGAGGAGAGGAGACCATTCCCGGGTGGGAGATCCATATCTCCGGAAATGTTGAAGGCCTTGACTTCGCAACCAGTATTCACACGGATGGCTCGGGCTACTATTCCTTCTCCAATCTGGCCGTCGGTACCACCTGGACTATCAAGGAGGATTCCCAGCGAGACATACCTCCGGAGATAGGCTACGCCCAGACCTACCCCAGCGTGGGTACGGTCCAGGGGCTCGGAACGGGGGTCGCCGTTTCCCCGCCGCCTAGTGATGCCGCTCCGGTAGGGTGGGATGTCGTGATGAGTCTTGACAGCGCTGAGCAGATGAATCTCAACTTCGGTAACAAGGGTCTCGCGGTTGCCATAATCTGCCCCGGGGATATCACAGTCGATTGTGATGAGCCCTTAGATCCGTCCAATACCGGCGAGGCCATTGCGGAGGGATCATGTGGATCGGTCGACATAACCTACAGTGACACCATAATCTCCGGCAGTTGCCCGCAGAACTATACGATAGAGCGTACGTGGACCGCCACATGTCTCGACAACGGGGACACAGACTTATGTGTACAGACCATTACCGTGGTGGACGAGGCCCCTCCTTACTTCGTAACGGCCTGTCCGGAGGATGCCACTGTCGAGTGTAATGAAGTACCGGAACCCCCGGCAATGACGGCTGAGGATAATTGCGATCCTGAGGTTGATGTCGGTTTTAGCGAGACGAGGATCGACGGCGGTTGCCCTGACATCTACACTCTGGTGCGGACCTGGACGGCTACCGACGACTGTGGCAACGAGGCCACGTGCGAGCAAACGCTAATGGTAGTGGATACGACTCCGCCTGCGCTCACGCTTCCGCCTGACGCCACTTACGAATGCGACGCAATAGGCGATGCCGGAACCGCCACGGCTACCGATAACTGCGATGCCGATCCGGAGATCACATACGAGGACAACACGCTACCCGGCGAATGTACTCAGGCCTACACCATCGAACGTACCTGGACCGCCACCGATGATTGTGGTAACGCGAGTTCGAGCGTCCAGTACATCCATATACAAGATACCACGCCTCCATACTTCGTGACGGATTGCCCCGGCGATGCCACAGTCGAGTGCGGCACGGTGCCGGAGCCGGCCGTGATGGAGGCTGAGGACGCCTGCGACCCGGATGTGGACGTCACATTCGACGAGCAGCAGATCCCCGGCGATTGCCCGCAGAACTACACACTGGTGCGTACCTGGGTGGCCACTGATGACTGCGGCCATGAGGCCAGGTGCGAGCAGACGCTTACGGTTGTGGATACCACGCCGCCGGCGATAACCTGCCCCGCCGATGCCACTTTCGAGTGCGACGACATCGGCGATGCCGGTGTGGCCACAGCCACTGACAACTGCGATCCGGCGCCTGTTGTCGACCCTGCAGACAACATCATACCGGGTGCTTGTCCCCAGGCTTACACCATCGAGCGTACCTGGACGGCCACGGACGACTGCGGCAATTCGAGCTCGTGTGTCCAATACATCTATATAGAGGATACGACGCCCCCGTATTTCGTGACACCTTGTCCGGGTGATGAGACGGTGGAGTGTGATGCTGTGCCTGAGCCGGCTTTCATGGACGCCGAAGACAACTGCGATCCCGATGTCGAGGTCATTTTCGGAGAGTACGAGTCACCTGGGCCGTGTCCGCAGAGTTACACACTCCTCCGTGTATGGACGGCCACGGACGCCTGCGGCAATGAGACCAAGTGCGAGCAGACACTCACGGTAGAGGACAGCACG
>JALGWN010000060.1 GCA_025774115.1 bacterium | reverse complement strand
TATGTTGGAGACCAGATGGTAGCCCGTCACGAACCCGAGTAGGGAATAGAAATAAGGGTAGGCCCCGGGCCTAAGCAAAGGAAAGACCGCGAGCAACATGTATGAAAACGTCGGAAAGTAGTAAGGAGCGAGATTGTCGATGAAATTCCCACCCTCGGTCGTTACGTGCCCTTTCCGCTCGGAGGCATAGAAACTGCGGGGCCGCTGGAACATCATGAGCCCGAAGATGAGGTGGGTCAACTCATGTTCGAATACTCCAAAAAAACCGAGCTTCCGTCCCAGTACCGCCCACACCGCGGCACCGATCAGGAACCCCGCAAAGGCGATTCTGAACGGGGGGGCTTCAAGCAGACTGGAATCCCAGAGCCCCCCGATCGCCGCGCCGTAAGCTATGGCCCCTATGCCGGAGATGACACCGATGATGAATTTCATGCTGAGTCCGGGTTCCTATTCACCCCGGTAGTACATCAAGCCGGGGTCCAGCTGCCACGCGGAATCGAAGAAGCCGGCGGCTATGATCCCGCCCCATCCTCTTCGGCTAATCTCACCGTCGAATATGACGAAATCGGGAAGCCCCGCTCCCGCGTAGACGGTTCTCATCGAGGTCAGAAGTCCAAGACCTTCGCGGTCCGTCCCTTGGTTTACGACCACAAGCTTCTCGGGGTTCAGAGGGTTGGGATAGACGAACTTCGCGGCAAGGCCGGGGCTGTGGAGCATCGTTTCCCCCAGTTCCAGGCGCCCCCCATCGCTTCTTATAGGAAGGAATCGGTTGATGCGTCCGGTGACTGAGTTCTCCCCGGCTCCCCCATAGAGCACGAGATTGTAGTCCGCCACGATGGCCGGTGTGACCTCGGTATCGGGCAGCGCCTCGGCAAACCCATTTCCACGCCGCCACCATTGGAACGCCTCGAGCCTTGCAAGATGGATGAGAACGTCTGTAGTGGCCGCCTCTCCCTGGGTCCCATAGACGAGGACAAACGGTGAAAACATGGCCTGTTTTATGGGGCCGTACCGGTCCGGGCGCTTCTCACGGCCATGGTTGAGGTTTGTCCCACGCCTGAATTCGCCGGCTCTTCTGGAGAAGTGGAAGGTCTGCGGGTCATCGAACCTGAGGTACCAACGGCTGTCTCCAATCTGGAGCAGAGCCCTGCCCGATGGGATCAGGTCTCGCGAGAGGGTAAGGGCAAGGTGCTTGACATTCCGGGTCTCGATTCGCACCGTGTCCGCTCGCACATGGGCCTCGACTTCCGTTTCTCGGTAGAGGTGTTCCTGTTGAATCACCTCCAGCCAATAGGCCCGCCTACTGTGGGAAGGGTTGACGGTCTTCAGTACGACATCGTGCGGTAGGGGATGCCTGACCTTACTTTCAAGGAAGCTCATAAGATCCGGGTCGTCCACGCAGGCAACATCGAGGCTATCGATACGATACCAGTGTCCTCGCCCCGGGTCCTCCTTATACTGATAGTCGTATCCCATCTCATCCAGCCTGCTCGCGAAGAGCCGTGCGTGGAAAGGGGGCACGTTATCGTCCGCTCCGCCCTGAAGTATGAATACCGGCAGGTTGCGGGCGTTCTCGAGGAAGGTATGCGGCCGGTCCTGGCTAAGGGCAGTCTCTCTTATACCGCGCTCGGCCGGTTCGCCGTAAATGTATGCTTTCTGGAGGAACCACGGGATATAGAGCTCGAAACAGGTCCAGCCGGCACCCGGCGCCATCGCCGCGAAGAGGTCCGCATGAGTGAGACCCACGTGCCACACGCCGTGGCCGCCCATGGAGTGGCCTGTGAGATAAACACGATTGGTGTCCACGTGCAAGGTGTTTTTGGCGATCGCGAGTACTTCCAGGGCGTCGAGCAGTCCCCAGTCCTGCCAGTCAAAGCCGAAGGGGCGTCTGTTGGTGGGGGCCACGACATACGCCCAGGTTTTGGGCTTGTAGGCATCGACCTGATTCTCGGCTCTGACATTCGCCCCGTGAAGCGTGAGTATCAATGAATATTCTCTCCCGGGCTCAAAATCGGGAGGCGGGAGAACCGCATAATACTGGCATGAACCGTCTATCCTCGAAATGAATGTCCGTTTCACCGATTGCCCGGGGTTTCTTAGTCTTAGGTTTGCCGTATCCGCGTATGCGACCTCTCCGATGCCGACCGTAATCGGCAGAGCAAGCACATCCCCCGAATCGGGAAACGCCGACACCTCTATCTCGACGGGTATCTTCATTATACAGAGAGCGGCGGGGCCGCGGCATGTCATCTCGATCCGTTTGCTGAACCGGCCGTCACCGACAGTGATCCTGATCTCGTCCAGCCGAGCCTCCGTGGTGTTAAGAACCGGAACGCCCATCCAAAAACGCCCCGGCTCGCCCCGCACAATGTCGGGAAGGGTATAGTCATCAAGGGTCATGACCGGGGCCGGGACGGGGAGCAGATTGAGCTTGAACCGATGGTCGCCATAGCCTGAGAGCAGAACGGTGATGCTATTCACACCTTGCCTCATGGCTACAGGCACCCTCATGAAGCCGTGACCGTAAGGATCACCCGGAAAGAGGTCCCCGTTGAGCCAGAAAGACCCGACCCGCTCGGCCTGGATCAAAGCCCTTCCTGCTGCTGGGAGTTCTATCTCGCAATAGGCATATGCCCCGTTCACAATACCGGCGTAGCCGTAGATATCCATGATGGTATCCCAGAGCACACCCTCGAATTCCACGTTGACCCAGCCGGCCGAGTCGGTCAGGGCCGGCTCCCATCCGACATAGCCGCCCTGGGCCAGTGTGCTTGGATAACGCCTAAACGCATCCGGCTTGAGAGCGGAGGCGTCCTCTACCACCCCCAGAACCCCCTCCCTCGGTCCCATCGAGAACGGGCCGAGGTGATACCAGGCATCGATTTCCAGGGTGTCCCCTATGCTGGGGAGATGAACGGCCAGGGAATCCTCCGCGGGCCAGGTAGTCAGAAGGCAGATGGCCACGGTGATCTGGAGTAACCACGCCGACAAACCAGGACTGTACTTAACCATCATCTATGTTGCTCGAATGTCGGTAAGAGATCAGCCGTTTCGGGGGAGAGGCGGATCATCCTGTAGACCTGGGCGCGGCGGCCGTCACGAATCACCGGATTCAACCACTCCCATACGATTTCGCCCTCTCCGGTAACTTCAAAGACCTTACCCTTGTCGCCTTCGCATATCAAGGTATTGCCGTTCGGTAGCCGCTGAGCAGAGCCTCTGGAATAGGAGAAGAAGTCCTCGCGCGGGTCTCCCACGTATTCCCATTCGACAGTCATGCTGAGGGGGTCAAGTTCCATCACCCTCGAGAATCTGCGGTGGCTGCCGTTGTCAAAGACCAGGATATTGCCGTTCTCGAGCATTGTGGGATGATGGGGCCACTGCATGACGTCTTCTCCCCATGCCCAGAGAGGTTCTCCCGTGTCCTTGTCCAGGATGGCGATCTGATTTACGTGCTTGAAGCAAGTGAGCAAATTGCCCCGGCGGAACCTGCGATCCAGAGCACTCAACGGAGTTTCGGGGAGAACACTGACGGTATTCATGTGGAAGTAGTCGTAAAGAACCCCGCCGTCCGGAAGCGGAGACGCCTCCCGGCGTATGCCGATCCTCTTAAGAGCCGGGCTTTGACGCCCTTCGGCGAGCATCTCATCGAGGATCGTGTCGAGAAACGATCCTGTATCGAATACCCGCTTCATCTCGTCGAGGTGCCCGCATGCCGACCATCGACTGATTTCCTCACCGTCGAGCGTCAGTTCAACTATCACGGGAAACGTCACCTGCAGATCTCTGTATGGAAGTCTTTCATCAATGATCACATAAAGCGTGCTGTCGGGTGTCAGCAAGACTTCATGATGACATGGAATATCCTTCTTCCACATAAGATTGGAATTCCAGTCAAGCCTCATCAGGGATTTGGGCTCGTTGCTGATTGCTACAGCACCGCCGTCTGGAAGGGTGATGGCGTGGTGCCATTGTCCCTCCTCGCCGACGGGGCGTACCCACCTGTGCACGACAGTTCCCTCCATATCCATGAGTACCACATCAGGACATAGCCCACAGCAGTATAGGTTATAGCCGTTCCACGCCATGTTCGCCTTGTGGGTCACAACACCGGAATCGTCAGGATCCACTTCTTCGGTGGTAGTTGCGGTATAGGGCAAGGACCTGATCTTCTCCAGCCTTCGGTCCGGATCATCGGCCGGTTCCGCAGCCAGTGAAAGCCCGAGGAGGAGTACGACCAACCCGGGCAAGAGCCTGTATGCGAAGTAAACAATAGCTCTCATTATGGTGCCACTCAGGCAAAAGGTCCGGTTCACGATCACTAACGGCGTCAACTGGGTGATGTTACCACATGCGCAAAGCCCGGTCAATCTTGCGTGAGCTCCGGCAGTCCCTCGAACTTGGAAACTCAATCTTGCCGTAGCCTGGCTTCCTGACCCCCCGGCAGCCGGCCGGTCCGGGTGGCCGAATTGCAGGTGCGCTGTGACCGCTCAGGGGCGCATTTTCGTATTGATACTGCCTCCGCATATCCTTAATATGAGATGCTTGATCTCGGGTGGGGGGGATGCCGTGTGGCCAAGCAGCAACTACGAGATGAGGGGAAGAAGATGGTACTCGATGACGTGAAGATCTCTGAAGCTATAGTTAGGACTTTCACCGAGAAGCTCCTTGGGGTTCTTAGGACCGATGTCGCGATAGTCGGAGGTGGACCGGCCGGACTTTGCGGGGCGTATCATCTGGCGAAAGCCGGGAAAAAAGTGGTGCTTTTCGAGCGGAAGCTCTCCATGGGTGGCGGTATGTGGGGCGGGGGCATCATGTTCAACCAAATAGTGGTCCAGGACGAGGGGAAAGAGGTGCTGGATGAGTTTGGTATCCGGACCGTTACCGCCGAGCCGGGCTATTTCGCCGCCGATGCCGTCGAGACCACGATGACCCTTGGCTCGGCTGCTGCTAAGGCCGGGGCTACTCTCATGAATCTCTTCAGCGTCGAGGATGTTCTCATCAAGGGAGATAGCATAGACGGTCTTGTAATAAACTGGAGTCCGGTCGAGATGGCCGGCCTCCATGTGGATCCCATCACGGTGAGATCCCGATTTATCGTCGATGCCACAGGACATGCCGCCGAGGTATCCCACATCATTGAAAAGAAGGCGGGGGTGAAGCTCTTTACCCCGACGGGACGGGTAATGGGGGAAAGGCCCATGTGTGCCGATGTGGCAGAGAGGCTGACGCTCGAGAACACCAAAGAGATCTACCCCAGAGTCTATGTGACCGGGATGGCCTGTAATGCGGTGTTCGGCGGACCAAGGATGGGTCCGGTGTTTGGAGGCATGCTCCTGAGCGGTAAGCGCGTGGCGGAGCTTATACTGGCTGAGATGCAGAACACCTGACCAGGCCGGCGAAAAACGCCCGTCTGCGGCGTTATGCTCACCATTCGTCATTGCGGCGTACCAAATGTACGCCTCATTCCTCACGGTTTCGCAAGCCTTGCATCTGGACGCTTTTGACCAGCCTGGGTTAGAGAGGTTTGTGAAAAGCGCCCATCTGCGGCGTTACACTCGTCCCTCCTCACTGCGACGTACGTATGTAGCGTCGGGTCTCCGTGCCCGACGTTGGTCGTCACTCCTGTGACGACGATTCGTCGTGGGTGGAACCACGACGCTACGCAATACCTTGCATCTTGGCGTTTTTGACCAGCCTGCAACCACTCGCTTTTCGGGGAACAGATCAGGGGGAAGTCTGTTTCATATCCTGGACGGCCTATTTTTCATCTTGCCGTGAAACATCTTTTGGCTTCAAGCCGTCAGTTAGCTTGGGGGTTGACTTTGAGTAGCACGACTGAGGAGGCGATCTGATGAAGTTCACAAGGGTGTTTGCAATCTTGATGATACTCCTGACAATGATTGCGGGATGCTCCAGGTTCAAACAGGCAACCCTGGAGCGGGGCATAGATCTTTTTCTGGAGAACAGGCTTGAGCTCGCGCTTCCCCTGCTCGAGACCTCGGCCAAGATGTGTAAAAACAACCCTGATGCGCACGCCTGGCTGGCCGAATGCCGCAGGCGGTTGAAGAAGTTCGATAAGGCAGCGGATGCGGGCTATGCCGCCCTTGCACTGGATGTGCACCATGCTTTTGCTCATGCGGTGTTGGGGGACCTTTTCGCACCGCACTTGAGTGGCTGGAACCGGGCCGATCCGGACAGCGTATGGTGGCACCTGAGAGAGGCTGTAAGGCATGACCCCACCGAAGGAAGTGCGTGGTCTTCACTCTGGATTGAGGCCATGAAGAGGGGGGAACGGGAGGTCGAGAAGCGAGCTGCGGTGCAGATGATAGACTCGGGTTTCCTCTCCAAGCCTATTCTCGCCTATAACAGATGGCAGCTCGAGCACTTGCCGGAGAACGCGATACTCCTCACCAACGGTGATATGGATACCTACCCTTCGATTGCTCTTCAGGAGAAGGAGGGTCTCCGTCGGGATGTGGCCGTGGTGAACTTAAGCCTGCTTAACCTGCCGTGGTATGCCGGGATGCTCGCCGAGCGCCACGGGATCCCTCTCCCTTTCGACCAAGAGGACCTGGATCTCAGATCCGCCTATAAGGGCAAAGACGGGGACGTCGTCACCGTGAGCAGGCAGATCGTCGCAGGTTGGATGGAGATGCTTGAAGATGGGTGCCTCGGGAGGCCCCTCTGCGCTGCAGTCACTGTCGAGAAGTGCAACTTCGGCCTCGAGGCACATGATCGGTCCGTGCTGTGCGGCCCGTATTTTGAGATGCAGGTCGGGCCGGTCGAGGAGAAAAGCGATATCTCGTGCCTGGCCGAAAGCATCGGAGGTCTGGATCTGACTGCATTCGGGGGTTCTTTCACAAGCCCGGTGGACCGAAGTCCGGTCAGGCGTGGCTGTACCGACAAGGTAGCTACCAATATCACGATAGCGATGCTGAGATATGCTGATCTGCTGGTCGATGCCGATCGCTGGGCGGAAGCGGGAACCGTCCTGGCCAAGGCGGATGACTTCGACTCCAGGATTTTGGCAGGTGGAGCCCACACAGAGTACATGGATTCACTGAGACTCAGGGTCGACTATCACACCGTTCAGTAATTTTCCCTCCTGCGGAAACGGCCGGATGCAAGGAGGGCCGCCGCAAGGCAGCCCCCCGGTAAGGAATTAAGGTTGATCCCTACTTCAAGAGGATGGCTTTCCTAGAGAAAACATGGTTCCCGGCGCGGTAACGTATGAAGTAAACGCCGGGTGGCACATCCTCACCTCTATGGTTCGCCCCGTCCCAGCTGGTCTGGTAGCGGTTTGGTTGCTGGACTTCGTCGACCAGGGTGCAGACATGTCTACCGCCCAGATCGTAGACGGCAATGTTGACATGCTCCTCTTTTGCAAGGGAGTAGCCGATCGATGTTGCAGCTACGAATGGGTTGGGAAAATTCTGGCTCAGGCTATAGACCAGCGGCGCCGCTGAGTCGTCGCCTCTTACGCCCGCGGTAACATCCACCACCGCCGAAACCTCTGCCATGACGACGGGAGCCGACTTACCCTGGGCAAACCAGGCATCGTAGAGGTTCTGTCCGGCCTGGTTGGTGTGGTTCTCGTCCCGCAGAAACTCCACATACTCCTTGCTGGTGGACTGGTAGTAGAGCGTTACATCTACGCTCTTGGCCGTGCCGGGCAGGTGGTATTCGGTATCGTCCCAGTACTGGGCGTCCGCATATGAGTAGTGCACCACAGGTGACTGGACGGCCAGGAAGTTGGCATTCGTGAAACCCCGAGGCGGGATCCTGTTGTCGGAGTATACCGTGTCGTTCAGTACGAAATGGAATGATACTCCGGCCGGAAGTCCAAGAGCGCCTGCAAGACCGGGGCTCATGCCCGGGTGGATCTCATAGACCTTGGCGTCCTCGTCATGTGTAAGATCGGCCGTATCGAAATCATACGCGGCCGATTCATAGATCAATGTGGCTGTGGAATCATAGGCTTTGACGTTGAGCCATACCCGTCTGCCCTCGGGATAACCGGATGGCAGCTTGTGGCCGGTCTCGTTGGTCACCTTTACCGTAATCCCGAAGTCCTCGGGGAAGACCTCCAATGTCGCCGCCTTCTTGAGCATGCTCTCCGCTCTCGCCACGGCAGCATCGAGCTGAGCGGCATCGACCTCGTCCGGGTAGAAAGTCGCCACTATTTTGGGCACAAAGGTGTTACCGCCCATGAGATCGTGAAGCGGTAGATCAGCTCGCGTCGGTACCCCCGATTCACTACAACCCTTGGCGTTCACATCACGCATGTGGCAATCCTGACATGTGGATACGATCCCGTCGGCCTTGTTGCCGGCGAACTGGGGAGCGTACACGCCGACAGCGGCATATTCACTGACTGTCCACTCGCTGTAAGTCCGCTCGATGGGGATCATGTTTCGGATTTCCATGTCGGGATGTTCCAGATCGAATGTGTTCGGTGCGTAGTCATAGGGCCCCGTCTGGATAAATACCGGACTGCTCACGTCGTGACAGGTGCCGCACATGTCGGCCGATCTATGGAAGGGTGATTCCACGAAAGCATGGCTTGCGTCTGCATCGGCATAGGGGCCGCGCATCAGCGGCGCCGGGTCGTTTATGAACTGTCCGTTGGCGTACTGGAGAGGCAGCGGGACTATGTTGGCGAGCACGTCCACGTCTTCCACGGGGCTCACACCTTCTACATAGTTGAAATCGACGGCCCGGTGACAGAAGTCGCAATGCACGCCATGCCGGTCCTTGGAATTGAGAAGATCGCCGCTTGTATCCACCGAACGGCCTTCCTGCCAGCCGCCCGGGGAGTGACACTTGATGCAGAGGTCCCCGACCGATGGGGCATCCTGCTCGGCCACGGCCATACAGGCAAAGAAGAAGGGGTCCCGCGCCGCCTGCGCCATCATGCTGCCGCGCCAGACATACCAGGGCTCGTTGGCCTCATCGTAGTTGCCATGACAGGTCGCACACGAAACATCGGGGTCATCGAGAACGGCGCCCTCAAAAGGCTGGGTGCCTGTCATGTCCATATCCCTGAAGGTCGTCGGAGCGGTACCTCCCGTTACCCCGGTCACGGTGAAATCCGCATCACTGATGTCGGTGGCCGCATTCCCGGAATTGTCGACCGCCTCTACGGCAATGCGATTCGCCGTTCCGGGGCGGTTGGGCACAAACCAGGAAAAACCGGTGCCCGGTGTTACATTGATGGCTACCGGCTTGTATGTAGCGCCTGCATCGTCCGAGAGGAAGATATTGAGATGAGAAACACCGTTGTCATCGTCGGCGATGTAGTTTATGGAGAAATAGGTATTGGCGTCTATGCTCTCGCCCCCGTTGGGCGAGGTGATGGTCATAGTGGGAGGTATGGAGTCAGTCCCCCCGCTGGGTGTGAGATAAGGCTCGACCTCGGTCACGGGTATGTTCACTACACTTCCCTTGTTGCTCTCCGTAAGACCGGGGAATGTGGGGGTGTTTCCCCAGCTGGCCACGGCGGTTACCTCGGTGAGGTTTATGAAGCCGTCGCCGTCGGAATCATCATTCTCGATGGCCAGGATGGCCTGCTCGTTCGAGAGCCCGTTTCCGAGCCCGACCTCTACCCCCAGACCGAAGGGATTCCTCGGGCCACCACCGTCGAAGTCGAAGTGGCAGACACCGCAGTGGCCGGCGTTGCTCGGAAGGTCGTCCAGCTGAGTTTCTTCAGCGACCGGGTAAAGACCGAAAAAAGTCCGCCTGATGGGATTCCTGGCTCCCGCCTCTTCGGGCGACATCAGGGATGCCACAAACGAAATACATAACACAATAGCCGATAGCCTATACTTCATCTCTGTGAACCTCCTGATGTGGTTTGGCGGGCGGGTAGGGCTCGCCGGTATCCTGTGTCACCTGGGCCCTGTATGTAGCGAAGAGATATAGACCGTGTTCATACCCCACCACTAGTGGAAGAATCATATCATATCACTCCGCCCAAAGTCAAAAGGAAACATATGCGCTTGCCTTTTGACTCCTTGCACCGCAAACGGTTCTCCTGTAGACTTGCGGTTGAGAGATTTCTCTTTGCGTCGTCGGGGCACATCGCGTGATCTGGTATGCCGGGCGGTGCCTTATGCACATCTGTGCCGTATTAGGCGCTTCTGCCGTATGGCGCAAGTGGGAGGGGATTCTGATGGATGAGAGTGGTGTTCCTCTGCACTATGTTTGTATCAGTGATAAGGCCAGGAGCCTGATCGAGGCCTACACGCGTTACTGGGTTTCCGACTGCGGCTGCCGTGAGGTCCGCGGAAGCTGCAAGAGATCGCGTATCGACGTATGTCTTCAGTTCCGTGAGGTGACGGCCGCGAGCCCAACCGGGCTCAAGGAAGTCACGCGGGCCGAGGTGGAGACTATTCTCGATGAGGCCAGGGACAAGCACCTGGTCACGAGACCTTTCAGGAATGAAACCGACCGGACCCAGACTGACGGCATATGCTTCTGCTGTGATGACTGCTGCGGCTATTTCATCGATCCGGGCGGCTATGATTGCGAAAAAGGCGAGAGGTTCCAACAGACCGACATGGATGTATGCACCCACTGCGGCCTGTGTGTAGAGGTATGCTACTTCGGCGCAAGGAAGCTCCGTAGGGCCAATCTCCTGATCGATCCCGATAAGTGTTACGGCTGTGGCTTATGCAAAGATGTTTGCCCAGAGGCCTGCATAAAGATGGTCACAAGGGTGTAATGCCGTTTGGGCGATGCCGCCGCGCTCAGGTGGCTCCGGATCCTGGCTTTACTGTATATAGCCGAGGGCTTTGAGTCTTTCCAGGGCTTCCTTTCCGGGGGTTACGGATCTACCTTCCAGAGAGTAGGGGACTACCGCCTCGGCGATGCTCCTATCGACCCAACCCTGGAGGACAGCCTGAAGGCTGTCGGCGACGGATGGATACTGCTCTATCAGGTTGTATATGCCGGCGGAGCCCGTCGGTAGATCGTAGAGATGGGCTTCTTCTCCGAGTATTGAGTATTGCCACTGCGGGGTGATGACGGTGTACTCGTCACGCGCCGATAGGTCCCCGGTGGCGAAAGCCGGTCTATCGGCCGCTATCGAATCCGCTGATCCGAAAAGCGCCAGTCCCTGTCTTGGCATCCTGTCCTGGAGGTTAAGTATATCGATAACGGTCGGCAGCACATCTACGCTTTGCACGGTACCCTGCCTGCGGTCCCCGGCCGGGATCTTCCCGGGCCACCACATTATGAGCGGTATCCTCAGGCCGCCGTGGGCGAGCGTCCCATGCCCGAACTGCTTGTGTCCGCTCTCATCCAGGACCTCACCGTGGTCGGCCATAACAACAACCAAGGTGTTATTATGAATCCCCAGGTGTTCGAGCTCTTCAAGCAGCAGGCCTATCTTGTGGTCTGCGCTCAGAATCTCTTCGTCATACCGGTCCACCAGGAATTCGGCCTCCGGCCGGGAGAGTCTTGCCTCCCAGGTTTTATCGTGAAGGGACAGGATACGGGCGACATCGGGTTCGGTGTCGCCGAAGCGACCGGCAAAAACGGGAGGCGGGACATATGGACTATGGGCGTCCATGATGTGAAGGAAGAGGAAGAACTTATGCCTGTGCCTGAAGCGTATCCAGGTGAGGGCATCCTCTATCTCGAGACTCGAAGGAAAACCTGGCCGTTCGAGCGCCCTTCTTATGGCCTGGGAGATGGCCAATCCACGTGCGAATAGCCGCGGGCCGGCCTTCCTGAGGATGATCCCGTAAGCGTTATCAATAAAGCAGTCGAAGCCCTGCCCGAAACCGACAGCTGGGCTTATGAACCAGTTCTTGGTGAAAGCCGCCGTGGAGTAACCGTTATCTCTGAATACCTCTGCCGCCGTCCGTGCCTCGGGCGGGAGCCTCACCCCGTTCACATAAGCCCCGTGACTCAGAGTGTATAGACCGGTGAGCATCGAGGCATGGCCGCCTGTCGAACCCGGACATGGCGTGAAGGCCCTGAGAAACATCGTGCCCTCGGCTGCGAGTCGATCGATATTGGGGGAGGTCGCTCTGGCATACCCATAACAGCCAAGATGGTCCGCCCTGAGGGCGTCGATCGAGATCAGAATGCAATTAGGGCCGGGCCGTGATGCCATATATGAGGTGCCGAAAAAGACAGCCAGGACTGTTGCGGCTACTATCACAAGTAGAAGAGCGGGTCTGAAGAGCGTGATGCTACGCATGTGTCTACGATACGCGAATCCTGCCCATAGGCCGATCACAATCCCCACGGCAAGCACACCGACGTTCACGATCATGCTCTGAAGCGAATCTGCCCGAAGCGGACTTCTCTTATTGAGCCAGAAGGCCGCTTCGAGGACCAGAGGCCCCTATCCCGAAGGGTACGAGATCCCGCCTGAGGGCCAGGCCGAGAAGAGCCAGCAGTACGAACCCAGAAGCCGTGAGAAGTCCATAAGCCAGTGCGGCGTAGGGCACCGGGAAGAGGCCTGTCCGGTTGATGATTGCGGCCTCAACGATGCCTGCACTGAATCCGACAAGGATACCTGGGCCTATGTATCTGCGCCAATGCAAGGATGTGCCGTTACCGTTTGTCAGCGGAACAGTTGCTTGATCTTGCCCCAGGTCGACTGATCGGTTTCGCATTCGTCTTCAGGTTCGGTAACCATGTCGGTGTGCACACCCTCCACATGCCAGGCGAAACCGTCCTGGTCATAGATGACGTCACAGAAGTCCAGGTACCCGCTTCCGTTGTCTCCCCACTCCACAATGTGGAACTCGATACCGAAGTCGGGATAGACCCCGACCCACCATGT
>JALGWN010000059.1 GCA_025774115.1 bacterium | reverse complement strand
GTGCCGCCGCGAGACTGTCCGCCGAAAGGGTCCGACCGGAAGCTACCCTGCGAGCAAAGCCCGGCACCACTCCATCCATCCTGCTTAGAAGCAGAGACAGCCCGGTGAGAGGAAGCCCCTGGTCCCGGAGCCAGCCGGGCAAGTCAGCCTTGCCGCCTTCAAAAGCTATCGATCCACCTTTAAGAAAGAGCACGCGATCGCACATCCACACATCCTCCAAACGCATGGAGATAAACACCAGTCCGGCGCCTGTCTCCGCAAGAAGCCGCTCCACCGCGGCCATGAGCCGGAGCCGCGCCCCGGCATCAAGCAGTGAGGTGGACTCGTCAAGCACGACATAGTCCGGTTGCATGGCGAAGACCGAAGCCACGGTCACGATCTGTTTCTCACCCGCCGAAAGCAGGTGACACGACCGTCTCCGAAGATGTTGGATACCGAATACGTCGAGAGCCCGGTCGACACGGGATCCAACCCCGGCAGGATCCAGGCCAAGGTTCCTCGGGCCGAAACCTACTTCCCTTTCGACCGTGGTCTCGATCAGCTGATCGTCAGGGTCCTGAAAGACAAGCCCCACGCGTCTGCGGATATCATGGAGCGTGTCCGGGTCGTCGGTCCTATGTCCGTCCACAAACACCTCGCCGGCAACAGGCTTGAGGAGGCCGCACATGAGATGGGCCAGCGTGGTCTTACCGCTGCCGTTCTCCCCCATTATGGCAAGCCGGGAACCCGGTTCGACGCTCAGGGATACGTTGCGGACCACAAGAGGGCCTTCCGGGTGGGCGAAACTTACCTTTCGAAGCTGAAGCACCCTGCTCTACCTCGACCTCAGGCTTTCCAGGTGA
The DNA here is from genome assembly GCA_025774115.1 of bacterium. GTDB lineage: Bacteria > Arandabacterota > Arandabacteria > Arandabacterales > Arandabacteraceae > JALGWN01. The sequence continues at coordinate 11,786 of JALGWN010000059.1, read as the reverse complement.
AGCCTGGCCTCCTCGGACCAGGTGGAGTCCGGGTCCATCTCCAGATATTTCTGCCACTCCCGCCTGGCTTGCTTATACTTGCCGAGATCCTCATAGGTCAGGGCGAGGGCATACCGGGCCTGGGCGTATCGGGGATCGCCCTCCAGGGCCTTCTTGAACTGCTCCAGCGCATCCTTGTACTCTTCCCTATCCCTCAAGACCGCCCCCAGGCTGTACCGGTAGGTATGCTCGGAAGGAAAGCTGTTTGCCAGCCGTTTGAGGATGTCCCCGGCCTCTGAGAGTCTGTCCAGCCTCTGATAGGCCAGAGCCAGATTATACCAGGCATCTATATGGGCGGGGCTCGCCTCCACCGCCTGTTCCAGGTAGGGTACCGCATCCTCGTACTGCCCCGTCCTGGCCAGCACGGTCCCCCTGTTATACAGCAGCTGGGCCTCCTGCACCGATCTTATCCTGTCCAGCTCGGCCTGATCGAAAGGCACGAGCAGCGTATTGCCGGGCTCCAGCGCTGCCGTGGGATCGAGACCGTTATATTCGCCGAGGGCCTCGCCCAGGCTTCTGTCGCCATAGTAGCGCTCCGCAATAGACTGCAGCGTCTCCCCGCGGGAAATGCTGTGGGTGTAACCTTCCTTGCCCGCAACGATTCTATAGGTAGGAGCAGGCTTTCGGCATGAGGGTACCGAGACCATGAGTACGGCTAAAAGGAGGCAGATGCTAAGGTGTGTCTTCCCGTGCCTTCCTGGCGGCATGCCTGGCCTCCTCTATTACTCTCTCTATTGAGACGCCTTCGGCCCTGGAAACCCGTAGACAATCTTCGTATTCCGGCACGAACCGCCGGCCGGAATCCAGGGTGAAGACCTTCACCTTCACGCCTCCGTATCTTGTCTCGACAGCGAGCGATTCGCGGGGGAGTTTGATTCTCTCGGCGATTGTCAGGCGAACACCCGACGTTGTCGTGCCGGCAAGCACGAGATCCGCCAGGCGGCTCGCGCCGGTCCGCTCGGCAAGCACACTCAGGAGAAAACCCGGCCTGCCCTTCTTCATCATGACATCCGTGACCCATACATCGAGAGCCCCCGCCGCGAAGAGGTCCTCATAGAGATGGGAGAAGAACTGGGGATTCATATCGTCGATGTTGGTCTCCAGGATCGCAACCTCGTCGAACTCCCGGTCGGAGGTCTCACCCACGACGAGCCGCATGATGTTCGGAATCCTGTCGAGGTCCCGCCCGCCTGCGCCATAGCCCACTGCGGTCATCTTCATGGCGGGGATCGATCCGAACTCCGAAGCTGCCGTCCTTATGATGGCGGCCCCTGTGGGAGTGGTAAGCTCGGCCCCCGTATCCCAACTCCTCACCGGCAACCCCTCGGCGATCCGCAGGGTGGCCGGAGCGGGCACCGGAAGCGTACCGTGCTCACAGTCGACCGAACCGGAGCCAAGGGTGAGCGGAGAGCTCACAACGCGCTCTATGCCGAGCTCATCCAAGCCGTAGAAGGCTCCGACCACATCGACTATGGAATCCACTGCCCCGACTTCGTGGAAGTGGACCTCCTGCTTGGGCAGCCCGTGGATGGCCGCCTCGGCTCCAGCCAGCACATCGAATGCCTCGATCGACTTACGTTTGACACCCTCCGCGAGACTGCTTCGCTCGATGATCTGCACTATATCCCTATACATGCGGGGCTTCGGGCCGGGCGGAGGCTTGACACCGAAGGCCTTGGCACGTACTTGCTTCCGCAGCACCTCGCTTACATCTATATGCACATCACCGATACCCAAGGCGGCAATACACTCTGCAAGCCGCGCCTGGTCGAGTCCGAGATCCAACAGACAGGCCATAATCATGTCGCCGCTGGCTCCGGCGAAGCAATCGAAGTAACCTATTCTCAAACTACCCTCCTGCCGGCCCATACGGCACTCAGAAGGACCACGTTTTGACCCGGGTCTACGCCCGGGTGCGGTTCATGTTCGCTTGGCGTTTATAAGGCTGGCGGCGACCCCGGCCCCGAAACCGTTGTCGATATTGACCACGGTGACCCCCGGAGCGCACGAGTTGAGCATGGTGAGAAGGCTCGCGACCCCACCGAAACTCGCACCGTACCCCACGCTTGTCGGGACACCTATGATGGGACCTCCGACGAGTCCGCCCACAACAGAGGCCAAGGCCCCTTCCATACCGGCCACTACGACGATCACATTGGCCTTCTTCAGCAGGTCGAGGTGTCCGAAGAGCCTATGGATCCCCGCCACACCGACATCATAGACGCGATCGACCCGATTGCCCAGAAACTGAGCGGTCTCAGCGGCTTCCTCCGCCACGGGGATATCCGAGGTCCCGGCGCTTAAGACCGCGATCCGGCGCCTGACCCTCCGGGGGTGCGGATTCACGACGATCACCCTGGCCGCCTCTTTGTACTCGGCCTTCGGGATAGACTTCCTCACGGCCTTAAACGTCTCGGCATCGGCTCGCGTGGCCAGGAGCCTCCGGTTTCGCTTAAGGATCGACTTGGATATGGAAACCACCTGGTCGCGGGTCTTGCCCTGGCAAAAAAGCACTTCGGATATTCCCGTTCTTAGGCCTCGCCCGATATCCAGGTTCGCGAAACCCAGCGACTCGTAGCACACCGAGAGCCTGGCCACGGCTTGGTCGACGGTGAGCTTGCCCGATCCTACCGCCTTGAGGACGTCAACAATAGCCTTATTGTCCATTCCGCGTTCCCTTTGGCTTACGCCAGGAGCCGGGACAACACCTCTTCGATCTCCCGGCGCGATTCTACAAGCGACATCGCCGGTCTCAATGCTACCACACCGGGCACGCCCTTTGTATACCACAAAAGATGCTTCCGGAACCGGACGGCGGCCAGCCTCTCACCATACTGCATAATCGCGAGATCGAGATGCGCAAGTATTACATCCAGTTTCTCCGATACCGAGGGTTCCTGCGCCGGCCGGCCGGCCAGGTGCCGGTGAATGGATCTGAAGATCCAGGGGCGGCCATACACCCCCCTTGCCACCATGACCGCGTCGCAGCCGGTCTCACGAAGAGCGCGTTCGGCGTCATCGGCCGAGAAGATATCTCCGCTCAAGATCACCGGGATTCCAACCGTGCGTTTCACCTCCGCGATCTCGCTCCAGGAGGCTTGGCCGCTGAAGCGCTGTTTCCATGTCCTGCCGTGGACACTCACCGCGGCCACCCCGCAATCCTCAAGTATCTGAGTCAAGCGGACGGCGTTGATGTGCTCTCGGTCCCATCCCAGACGCATCTTGGCTGTGACCGGGAGACCCGTGGCCCCTATGACCGCCCTCGCGATCTCCCCCACCCTCAGCGGTTCGCGCATCAGCGCGCACCCCGCCCCTCTGGCGACTATCTTTCGGGCCGGGCAGGCGAGATTGATGTCAATGAAATCCGGTTTATCGGACTCTATTATCGCCGCCGAATCCGCCATGCGCCCGGGATCGGTGCCGAAAATCTGAACACCTATGGGCCGTTCCTCTTCGACGAACTCGAAGACATCCGCAGTTCTCCGGTTGCACCTGGTAAGGCCCTGGGCACTGACCATCTCGGTATAGACGGTGTCGGCGCCAAAGCGCTTGCATATACGTCTGAAGGGGGAGTCGGCCACACCGCTTAAAGGAGCAAGGAAGATCCTGCCCAGTTCACACGAATTGAGGATCATCGTTTCGACAGCGGCGTGCCGATATCCAAAGACTTCAGGTGCTCGGTCACCTGAGTCAAGTTCTCGAAGGCTACATGCGGAATACCGTGTTTGGTGCAATAGGCCTCGAGGTCACCTTTTGCAAACACCAGATCGGCCTTGCCGACGGCGCACTTGTCCGAGAGTCCGTCGCCTATATAGACGATGAACTTGCCGACTTGCTTCGCCCGTTCCACATGGCTTGACTTGCAGTTGCCGCAGGCACCGCATTCCGCATTGTGGTACGGGAACTCGAGCTTTCGGTGGCCGCCTACGACCTCGAGCCGGTTCGAGAAAAGACAGACATCCAGTCCATACCGGGCGAAGAACGCTTCTATATAGAAGTCAAGGCCGTCGCTTACAACGATGACCTCCACCTGCCACCGGAGGCACTCCTCCCGGAGAGCATAGAAACCCTTGTCAATGGGCTGCTCCCGGGCGAACTCCCTGAGGCTCTCGATATCACCTTCGAAGGCATCGAGCTCTCTCTCCAGGCACTTACAGGAACTTATGAGGCCCTGCTTCCACTGCTCAACCGCATCGGCGGCATCCCGGCCGGCAAACCGGGTGAAGAAGGTATTCGATATGTCCACCGGCGAGATGGTGCCGTCGAAGTCGATGAAAACGACCGCTCGGGTCATTCCGCCACTGCCCCGGAGAACTGTTCTGCAGAGGCGAAAAGTTCCGAGAGAGTTGTTGCCTCCCGCACCAGGTCGATGGTCTTCTGAAGCTGGCTGTCGCCTTCCAGCCTTATGGTGTATGAAGCATCATTGCCCCAGATCTTCCTGGCGATCTCCGACCTGAGCATGATATCGATGAAGCCGCTGCCCTTTTCGAGTTCCTCTTCGGTGTATTCGAATTCCTTCTCGGCGAGAAACTCCAGAAAGCTCCCCATCAACCCGGGATCGTCGCCGAAGTCCTCAGGTATCTCACCGTTACCGGCCACATAACCGACGGCGAATTCAAACACCAGCCCCTGCCGTGCAAGCCTGCTAGCGATCTTCGCCAGTTCGTCCGGCTCGATCTTGACATCCGGACGTATCCCGCCGCCACCATAAACCGTGCGGCCCGCCGCAGTATAATAGGCCTGGCTGGAGTCCGCCGCCCCTTCAGGCAGAATAAAGGCGTCGTCTTCGTCATAATCCTCGTACTTGTTGATGCATCGTCCGCTGGGCGTATAGTACTTGGCCGTGGTAAGTTTGAGGGCGTTCCCGCCGGGAAGCCTCATCACACTCTGTACCGTACCTTTCCCGAAAGTCGTCAACCCGACGACCAGACCCCGGTCCAGATCCTGAACCGCGCCGGCGACAATCTCCGAGGCACTTGCACTCTGGTTGTCAACCAGGACGACCAGGGGGTAATCCCCTCCCTGGGCCCTCGAACCCGCCTTGAACTGGCGGTTCTGCTGGGGCTGCCGCCCCTTGGTGGAAACGACGATCTGGTCCTGCTCGAGGAACTGCTCGGAAACCGCAATGGCCTGGCTCAGGAGACCTCCGGTGTTCCTGCGAAGATCGATGACCAGCTTCTGCATACCCTCCGAACGGAGTCGCTTCAGCGCCTTCCGAAGCTCGTCACTCGTATCGTCGGAGAACGCGGCCAGCCTCACATAGCCGAGCTCGTCGTCGATCATCGCAGCGAACGGTACGCTCTTTATCTTTATTATGTCACGCGTAATGGTGTAATCCAGGAGTTCAGTCTCCCCCTCACGCTGGATACTTATGGTCACATCGGTACCCTTCGGGCCCCGGAGCTTCTGAATCGCACCGGTCATGGTGATACCGCGGGTGGACTCCCCTTCGATCTTGACGATCCTGTCCCCGCCTACTATCCCCACCCGGTGTGCCGGAGTTCCCTCGATCGGGGCTATGACCGTCAGCCAGTCGTTCCTTATATCGATCTCTATTCCCAGGCCGCCGAAGCTGCCGTGAGTACTCACCATGAGGTTGTCATACTGCTTCTTGGTCAGGAACTGACTATGGGGATCGAGCGTACCCAGCATACCCCGTATGCCGCCGTAGATCAGCTTCTCGAGATCCACCTGGTCGACATACTCGTCCCTGATCTTGTGCATAACATCCTGGAACAGGAGCACCGTATCCCGGACATTGCCGGCCTTCGCAACAACCAGGCCCGTGACGCTGATCGTGAGAACAGCCAGGGTCAGTATCAAGATGGTGAAAGAACGTTTCCTGAACATCATCCCTACCTCACTTTCTTAGGGGAAATCAGTTTTTCGACGAGATCTTTGACATCAGAGAAAGTATCGTCAACGGTGCCGGCTGCATTCACCACTTTGACCCTATCGGGTTCATCCTCGGCAATCCGCAGATAACCCTGCCGGACCCGCTCATGGAACTCGACCGCCTCGCGTTCAATCCGATCCAAGTTTCTTCCCAACCGCCTGAGCCCCATTTCCACGGGTAGATCCAACACTATAGTAAGATCGGGTTTTCGACCTCCGGTCGCAACCAAATTGAGCTCGCCGACCATCTTGATCCCCAGGCCGCGTGCATACCCCTGGTAAGCAGTGGAAGCGTCAAAGAAGCGGTCACAGATAACGGCATTGCCGCGATCGAGCGCGGGCCTGATAACCGCCTCCACATGCTGGCAACGGCTGGCTTCGTAGAGGAGCAACTCGGCAAGCGGAACCATACCGTGATTACCCGGATCGAGAAGTACATGCCTGATCTGCTCGCCGATGGGCGATCCACCCGGCTCCCTGGTTACCAGCACCTCCAGGCCCTGTTCTTCGAGAAAGGCCTTGAGACGAGCCGCCTGGGTGCTCTTGCCGCTGCCTTCGATCCCCTCAAACGTTATGAATGTTCCGTGTTCCACCTGCCGGCCGGCCTTTCGATTCAGGTTTACTCTGTTTTAGATGCAAACAGGGGTTGTTCGGGATACTCTTACTTGGATTCTACCCGGAAACGACCATGTATTCAAGTCAAACCCGCTTAACGTCCGGGGGTTCCTGGAATTCGGCAGATGAATTCGTAGCGTCGTGACTCCTGTCGCGACGAATTTAACGGCCTCGTTGTGTGAGGTCGGAATCTTGAACAGCGACCGGGCGACAAGCACAGCAAAGCTGCGTCGGGCGCAGAGACCCGACGCTACACAGACTATTCGTTGCCACGGGCGTGGCAACGCTACGGCCTACCGGGTGAGCCGCCCCCCTATTTGCGCTTGGCGGTCTTCTTGCGGGGCGTTTTCCGGGGCTTTGCCGCCGGCTTCCCGGACACGCCCTTCCGGCGCTTTGCGCCCGCACAGCGTTCGATGAACACCTCGACCATATCCCTGGCTTCGTCGTCTCTGAACTGCTTCGGAGGCGACTTCATAAAGTAAGAGCTCGGCGCTTCCATGGCGCCCGAGAGCCCCGCGTCCAGGGCCAGCTTACAGCACCTTATGGCATCAATCATGACCCCTGCGGAATTGGGCGAATCCCATACCTCGAGCTTCAGTTCCGCATTCAAGGGCACATCCCCGAAAGTGGTACCTTCCATCCTTATATAGGCCCACTTCCTGTCGGATAGCCAGGGAACATAGTCGCTGGGACCTATATGGACGTTGTCCGCACCAATCTCGTAATCGAGCTGAGAGGTTACCGCATTGGTCTTGGAGATCTTCTTGGATTCCAGCCTTGACCGTTCAAGCATATTGAGGAAGTCGGTGTTGCCGCCCACATTGAGCTGGCTTGTGCGCTCGAGCTTGACCCCGCGATCCCTGAAGAGTCTCGTCAGCACCCTGTGGACGATGGTCGCACCGACCTGGCTTTTTACATCATCGCCTATCACAGGAAGCCCTTTCTTGATAAATCGCTTCTGCCAGTAATTCTCCCTGGCAATAAAGACCGGTATGCCGTTTACGAACCCGCACCCGGCTTCGAGAATCTGCTCCACGTACCACTTGGTGGCTTCCTCACTTCCCACCGGGAGGAAACTGACGACTACATCGATACCGTTGTCCCGCAAGACCCTCACGATATCGGCGGTCTGGCCGGGAGCCTTCTTGATTATCTTGGAAAGGTAGATCCCGAGACCGTCATGGGTCATGCCGCGTACCACCTTGACACCGGTCTTGGGGACGCTGCAGAACTTCAAGGTGTTGTTGGGTTTGGTGAAGATGGCTTCCGACAGATCCTTGCCTACCTTGTTGGCATCTATATCTATGGCTGCGGCGAATTCGATGTCACCGACGTGATACCCGCCCAGATTGGTGTGCATGAGACCGGGTATTATTTCGCCTTCTTTGGCATTCCGGTAGTAATGGACCCCCTGAACCAGCGACGACGCACAGTTACCCACGCCTATGATCGCAGCTCGCACCTTTGCCATATCAGACCTCCAGTCTTGAGCATACCCTATTGCTCGGTAGCGCGCATACGCGCTCTCACACGTATGAGTCTTTCGATTGCTGTCACGTTCGCCAACAGGGCGATTATCCAGATCGCCCACTTCAGGAAGCTCACACCCAGCAGGGCGCCCAAAAGAATGATGACGAGTCTTTCGGGCCGCTGAAGCATGCCGGAGTCACACTTGGAACCCAGCCCTTCAGCGCGAGCTCTCACATAACTTACCATCAGGGAGCCGCCCAATGCAAGCATCACCCCGTAAAGGGTCGGGGTCTCCCTGAAGAGAATCGCAAGTCCTATGAATATGGCAATCTCAGAGAATCTGTCAAGTGTAGAGTCCAGGAGAGCGCCGAAGTCCGTCGCTTTATTGCCGATTCTGGCAACCAGACCGTCGAGAAGATCGAACAGACCCGATACCCCAATCAAGAGACCGCCAAGCCGGACCATCCCCTTGGCAAACACAAAACCTGCGGCGACGGCCGGGAGAAGCCCGATAAGGGTAAGCGTGTTGGGACTTACCCGGCCTACCAGAAGCGCACGCGCCAGAGGTTCCAATGTATGCCTGAACTTGAGCCTTATGCTCAAAGGAATCATCGATCCGGTCCCCCGATTCTGAGACGCCTGATCTTACTAGTGCCTTCTCTACGATGTCAAGTGAAGTCGGAATGGAGGGTAGGGCTTGTGAATAATCCGGGCTAGGCGGGCTACAGGGCTTTGGCAATCTCATCCCCTTTAAGATCGGGTAGTCGCACCCGCCTGCCGCGGCGCAGAGCGCTGAGTCCCTTCCCTCCCACCTCGCCTATCTCCGTACACTCGATGCCGAGGGCCTCGATGGCTCGGGTGACCTTGGCCGCACCTTTTCGGGAGGCCACTATGAGGAGCGAGCCCGAAGCGATAAGCCCCAGAGGATTGAGCTTGAAATGGTCGCAGATGGCCCTGGTCTCCTCAAAGACGGGTACCCGGTCCAGGTCTATTTCCATACCCAGACCCGTGACGTGCCCGAGCTCCGCAAGCCCCCAAAGCAGCCCCCCCTCCGTGGGATCGTGCATGGCATGGATGGGTGCGGTCTCGACCGCACACCGAGCTTCCCTGACAACACTGATACCCGGGGCAAGGAGGAGGTTGCGTGCCGCGGCAGCCCGCCTCCTTCCGAGGATCTGTTCGACATCCGGTCTCCGCTCCCTCGCAATGATGGATGTCCCCTCGAGCGCCAGGCGTTTGGTGAGGAGTACCTTATCACCCACCCTGACCCGCGCGGGCCGCACGAGCTGCCGCCGCGAGACCGTTCCCAACATGGTGCCTACGATCACAGGCTTTGTGACGGCCGACGTGGCTTCGGTGTGGCCGCCGCACATCCTGATCCCGAGACCGACACAGGTTCGATCCACCTCATCGAAGATGCTGCGGAGGGTCTGTTTCCGCATCCCCGGGGGGAAGAGCAGCGTGGCCACAAACCATCGTGGCCTGGCACCCATAGTGGCCACATCGTTGGCATTGACGTTGACCGAGTAGTAACCGACGTGGTGCTCCGTAAAGGTTATGGGATCGGATGAGGCGACGAGGAGATCGCCGCCCGTATCGATCGCACAGGCGTCTTCCCCCAGGGCGGGCCCCACCACGACCTCCCTGCCGGGCGGGGTCAGTCTTGACAGGAGATGCCCCAGAAAACCGTGTGGGATCTTACCTTCGATTATGCGTGCCATCTTACTCGTCGGCGGGGCCCACTTCGAAAACAAGCCCCGTATCGTCAGGACAGGATGCATATGTGACATGCGGATCGTCTTCCCAGAAGTACTTGCCTCCGCACTGAAGCACCAGTATCAGCGGAAAGAGGGCATCGAAGGCGGAGGTACACACGCCTTCAGGCGTACGCTCCCCAACTATCCAGGAATCACCGACTTTGTGGAACCCCTGGTTACACTCGCCGCTTTTTACGGTGACCTTGACTTTCTTCATACCGAACCTCCTTGATTGGATTCCATTACAAATACCGGCACAGCTATCCTAAGTTTCGGCTTTCTCCCCTTCCTCTACAAAGGCTTTCTTCCTCCACTTTCCCGATCGGAAGATGAGCCACATCAAAGTCGCGCGCCCTATCCAGTCTATGAGTGTACCGTACCATATCCCCTCCAGGCCAAGCCCAAAATGGACGCCTAAGAGATAGACAAGGGGCAGCCTGAAGACAAAGGTCCCGACTGCGGCCACCAGCATCGGGCTCAAGGTGTCCCCGGCCCCCCTCGATGCTCCCGCGAAAGTAAAGAGCATCCCCAAAGCCGGGAGCTCGAACGCCCCGATCACGACGCAGACCGTGGCAAGCGAGCGCACGCTTTCCTCGGGGCCGAACATCCCGACGGCGAGGTTTCTCAGGAGAATAAGGATAACCGTCAAGGATGTCATCGTGATGACCGCGAATCTCAGGCTCTCATACGCCTTCTCCCTCGCAGCCGTAAGATCACCCCGCCCCACGGCCTGGCCCACAAGCGTAGTAGCAGCTATGGTGAACCCGAAGCCGACGGTGATGAAGATCGATTCCAGCCTGACCGCAACCGTATTGGCCGCAAGAGCCACTATGCCCAACGAGCTGATTATCCTCACGTAGAAAATGAAACCGAAGCGCATCACCATCCGCTCTACGGCCACGGGCCAGGAAAGCGACACTATCCTCTTTAGGAGTTCACCGTCAGGCGAGAACGATCTCAGTCTGATGCTTATACCGTCGAAGCCGGCCCGGAGCTTGCCCATTATGAGGAGCGTGTTAAGACCATAGGCGAGAAGTGTGGCCAGGGCCGCCCCTGCGACCCCCATGGCGGGAAAACCCAGCTTGCCATATATGAAAACCACGTTGAGCATGACTTTGAAGATGCTGGCTATCAGTGTGAACATCATGGGTGTTCTCGTGTCTCCTGCCCCTTTTAGCACCCCTCCCCCCGTGAGAGCGACCGCATAGAGAGGAGAGGCCAGGAGATTGATTCGCATGTAGGTGGCTCCGGCCTCCCCCGCAAGGCCGCCCACTCCCATGAGACGCATCGCCGTAGGGGCCAGCAGGGCTCCAACCCCACCGGCCGCGACACCCACAAGAAGCGCAAGCGAGATAGCCTGAGCCGCACCCCGCTCGGCAAGGTCGCGGTTATGCGCCCCGATGGCCTGGGCCACTACGGTGGTGGAAGCCACACCGATGCCGAGAAACGCCTCGTAGAAGAAGCGGAAAACCGTCACGGAGACACCCATCCCCGCCAGCACGTCGGTTCCCAACCTGGCCAGGAAGAGGGCGTCCGCAAGGATGACAAGTGTCATTACCAGGAATTCCAAGCTGGCGGGCCAGGCGACCCGAATCGCGCTCAGATCTTTTTCCGGCTCTCTCATCTTGTCCATCCTCTGAGGGGTCAAGCCCAAAGATGATACAGGGTTGCGGGTGCGTCCCGCAAGGGAAAGGGGTCAGGTCGTCTCTTGACACAGAGGGCCGGGGCATGTTTGACTATGGGGCGTATGTAACCAAACGACGCCGATGAGGGTCCCAACAGGCTGGACCATTAGAAGGGGGAATTCGAGGTGAAAGATGCGCTCAAGCATGTCTTGGATGAGATAAGGCAAAGCGTCGACTACGCTGATGTGAGGATGGTGACCACCAGGAGCGAGAGGCTCAAGGTTAAAAACGGTTCGGTGGACTCGATCAGCGATACCACATCCCGGGGTCTCGGCATCCGCGTGATCGTGGGAGGAAGCTGGGGCTTCTCGAGCAGTTCGGTGGT
>JALGWN010000219.1 GCA_025774115.1 bacterium | reverse complement strand
TGGCCCTACTACCTGGGATCGACCCTGGGTTAGCCCGGATTATTCACAAGCCCTCTGCTGCGGTGACGTATCTGCCGGTGCTGGCTGCGTCATCGTCGCTTGCTGATCCTCGACGTATCTTTGGATACGTCTCCGGTCGGCTCACTCGTCTTCCTTGCCATCACAGGCATCTCCGGCGCCTCGCGACGAGGTTTGTGAATAATCCGGGCTAATATCTCACCGGGCTCAGGTCGGCCCGTCGACCATCTTGAGGATGTCAGAATGCCGGTACAGGACATAAGCGAGTTGAAGGGTATTAGTATAACGACCTGGGATATCCACAGCCGCCTCCCCGGCGACACAGCCTGTGGTCGGATGAGGGAGGAAGTGTTCCGTATCTTAGCCGGGGTCACCTGTTTGCTCTCACCCCGCGCCCCGGAAAGAGCAAGCCTGAGACGACCTTACCGGCTGCCGCCAGGGGGTTCCTCCTTGAGGCTGTAAAGAGTAGATTGGCTTCCAAGGGGAGGCTGGAATAGCAGGTTGTGCACTTACAGGGCGGGATATGCCCGATGGCATCGGTACCGCACTTCATGAGATCGCACTCCGGCACCTCCGATGCCGCTCTAAGGGTGTCACAGCACTGGGTGACAAAACCTTGAGGTGTTATGAAACAGAAGAGCTTACCCCCGAAACATTGCACATCAGGCATTCCGTGAGGCCAGCATCTGCCGATTGTCTCAAGGTGTTCATAAGACGAAGCCACCGGACGGCCTCGCTTCTTCTGGTCTATGAGGTAGGCCATGGCCTCTTTCATCTCCCCGGCTTCCGGGAAATACCTCGTTGCGGTCTCATCGGTATCTTCTTTTTGAATCCTCACCGGCTGGAAAAACGCCGCCGTGTTGTAGACTTCGGCCAGGTCGATCACATCACCCAATGCTCCGATGTTATGGCTTCCTACCACCGCGAACAAACTAAACCTGATTCCCCGCGCCGCCATCGCCTCCAGACCCTCGATGACCTTGTCGTAGCTTGAGCCCCGCACCGCATCCTGAATCTCTCTCGGACCGTCGAGACTTACGCTCACCAAGGCCGCGTCACCTATTTCATCCACCCTGTCGGAGACAAGCACGCCATTGGTCGCAAAGGACATTGCCAGACCAATGCTCTTACCAAGGGTAAGGAGTTCCCCCAGATCCTCACGCATGAGGGCTTCGCCGCCATTAAAGCTCCAGAAACGGGTTCCGGCATCCTTAAGCATCCTAATGAGAGCCTTGATCTCCTCTGTGGATAGCTCATCTTCCGGTATGTCGTGCCTGGAGCAGTAGGTGCAGTCCAAGTTGCAGCGATAGGTTATGCAGTGGGTGACCCTTAAGGGTACCGGGTGCCCGGCAAGCCCCTTAAGGACCGCGGGTATGCTTCGGGCCAGGGTGTTCCTGTCAAGCAGGTCCATCCAGCTGTTGGTGCTCCCGGGCATCCAGCTCCTCCCGTGATCTCAGGCAGTATGCGGCGGCTCAAGGTGTGGCGGCACCGAAGCACCGGCGTGCGGCACCTTCCCCCGCCCCTACCCGGCGAAGTATACGGTACGCGCGGCCCTGGTTCAACCCCTGCCCCTGATGCGACCCCGATTGGGATATGGGGTCCTTACCTGTATTGAGCCTTCACCTTGCCCCAGGTGGCAGGCACGGTCCTTGTCGGGCCGCATGAGCAGCCTACCGGCCAGGCACCGACGCGCTCGGGGCCAGGCACACCAACCCCCTGCCGGCCTTGACCTCCGGGCGCTGCCCGTGTACATTTCAAGCATGGCGCCCCTTGCGGGGCTCATATGAACACCGGGCAAACACATCTAACTCCGGAGGGACATCATGAGACGCATCCTGCCGATCCTTGCCATCCTGGCTTTTTCAGTCCTTGGGTGTGGGGGCGACTCCACAACCTCACCCGATAACCCCGAGGAGACCCCCGAAGCAACCGCAACCATCGGGCCCGGCGGAGGAAACCTTGAGACAGATGATTTCGTGCTGAGGGTTCCGGCCGGGGCCTTCGCCTCCGATACCGAGCTGGCGCTCTTCGAAGCCTCAGAAACTCATGGCTTCGCGGATAACTGCGTCTCGCGCTTCTTCAGACTCGAAGGGCTGCCGGAGGCCTTCGCCGAATCCCTCACCGTGAGGATCGCCTACGAGGGAACGATCGGGGAAGGCGCCCTGATAGCCTTCGGCGAGGCGGTGGAATTTTACGACACCGATCTTGAGACCTACAATGAGCACGTGTACGACTTCCACCCCGCTACGGAGACTTCAGGCTTTCTCGAAGCCACGATACCGGGGACCGGCACAGTCTCCGCCGGTCCATGCGTAACCACCCTGGGGGCAGCCGCCTCCAGGAGTTCTTATCTTGCAGCGCTTAAGGACGTAGATACGAAAGGAAGATCAGAGCACTTCACCTATGTCTACCCGGTCAGCCTCTATGGCCATGCCGATGGTCTGGCTGAGTTTCTTGAGGCGGCCATCGATACCATTGAAGCCATAGGAATAGGCTACGACCGGAAAGCCTGGGAATGGCCGGGCAAGGTGACCATCAGCAGTAACGACGCCAAGGAGGCTGTCGGGTTCTATGCGAACAAGTCCAGTGGTGTAAGCATATCGATCAAGAGCGAAGCGGTGACCGATGGTGACCAGGAGGAGCTTAAGATCCGGCTGGGGGAGGCCATGACATTCGTGGCCCAGGCCACACCGGACTGGGCGGCCATGGGGAAGGGCGACAACCTGGTCTGGAATGTCGCGGTATCTTCCTGGATTGACCAGAAGTTCAGCACACCCGGCCAGTTTGTACGCCCCCTCAACTTCCCCGGAAACGAGCAGTACGCCCTTCATGGGCTTCCGGTCGACATATTGTCCGGTTTGGCTGTCGATTATGGCAGCGGCTGGTGCGCGGTTGTGAAGTACCTTGTGGGGAGGTACGGGCCCGGCATGCTCGGAGACATCTATGCCGCAATGCAGACAACCGGGGCCAATCCGATCGAGGAGCTGATGGAGGTAATTCCCGACCCAACCTACAATTGGTGGCCACAATTCGTGGACAGGTATGTCACGGGCCACTACTACGGTGTCGAAAGCGCCGTGCTGCTCTCAAAGATTGTGAGCACGGACAAGTTCAAGATAAGTGCAGCGACCGACACGGCGAGCATCTTTTTTAAGAACAGACAGCAAGTCTCGGCCTGGCTTCACCGTATCGAGCTGGACTATGCCCTGATAGCAGAGGATGCAGAGCTTACCGTCGGGGTAAAGGGGTATGATATAAATGATGATTACATCACCCTGCTGGTCTACAAGGTCAAAGACGGGGAGCTGGAGTACCTCGGGTCGGGTAACACTGTAACCGTAGCGGATCTTAAGGATCTTACCATCTCGGGTTATGATATCGTCGCTGTCAATGTCGTCAGTTATAACGATAAGCCCTACACCGAGAAGGTCCTGACCGAGGTCTGGTGCAGTGTCACCGAACCCCCGCAGTTTAACTGGGCCAACATAATCATCACCCATCTTAAAGCCCACTTCGTGGATGTCTACGGCAACGAGTGGGATGAGGACTGGTGGGACGCAATGTGGGAAGGGGAGGGCACCTGGCAGGGTAACACCTTCAATGCGGTCTGGAGTGAAAGGCCGACGTTGAGCGGTGGAACCAGCTCTGGAAGCCTTTCGATCACCATAGACCCCGCGACCCGCGACGTCCTGAGCTTCCGTGCATCTCAGGTGAACCTGCTGTTACCCACCGACATGGTTCATGCAGACAGCATAGTGGGGGGATATGTCCCATTCGAGGATTCCGGCACCAGCCCCAATACCTTCCTGCACTGTGGACTCTCGGGAACCGGGGTCTGCTCCGCCGCCCCGACCTATGGGC
>JALGWN010000058.1 GCA_025774115.1 bacterium | reverse complement strand
CCTTGACTACTATAGCACCCACCTGCCGCCGGAGACAGGTCGATCGGGTCCTCACCATGTTGGCTATCGCCATGAAGTACCGGTCCCAGGACGGCCGGGAGCCCACCTTGGCACCGACCGTCTCCGTGTCATCCTCTCGTCGCCGTTTCATATCAAACGATCTCCCTGGTTTGCTCCGCCCGCCGGGTCGCCGCAAAACCCCTCTTGGTTCAAGACTCGCGCTTCTGAATTACGGTGACAGTTAACTTAATTCCCGCAGCAGTGGGGACGCTACGAATCAAGAATTCGGACTTTGTCCTTGAGACACAATCATACTCAACGTCTATCACGGCGTTGCCACTCTCGCAGCGGCGCGCTCCAGCATGGGCAACAAGCGTGCAATCTCATCGCTTAAGCCTGCCGCGCACTCCTCATAGGCGCCGTCGGACCCACCCAGAGGATCTGTGATCGCCCCCCTGCCCGAACCGGTATAATCGGATAACACATGAGTCTTCCCGGCGGCATCCGGCCATCTCATCTCGATATCCGCTTTATGATGTCGAGTCATCGTAAGTATGAGATCCGCCCTCGCGACCCGTCGCCGGCCGAGAGGCTTCGAGCGGAATCCCGCCATGGAGAGACCCATGCTCCTGGCCGCTCCCTTGGTACCATCCGAGGCCGGTGCCCCTTCTGCGGCGCCTGTGCCTGCAGAGGAGACATTGATTCCCTTCCACCCCTTCTCTCTCATCCTTGCTTTGAGGATGCGTTCGGCCAACGGACTCCGGCATGTATTGCCTGTACAAACGAAGAGGACGGAGTAGGTCCGCTTCACTGCCGCACCCTGCCGACCGACACCCTGCCCTGGCGCAGGACCGTGAGGTTGCGCGCCTTCACCATGACGATGGTGGAGGGTTCCGGGCTGTCTATCCGGCCCCCGTCCAGCAGCAGGTCGATCTTGCCGTCGAACTCCGGGAGCACATCTTCGGGACACACGGCGGGCCGCTTTCCCCTCACGTTTGCACTCGGAGCGGCAAGAGGCACGCCGCAAGCCCTAAGGATCGACTGGGTGAGAGTATCGTCCGGGATCCTCAATGCTACGGTTCCGTCTGGGCCGGCCAGGTAATCGGGGACGATCGGTGAGGCACGGAAAACAATGGTCAGAGGTCCGGGCCAGTGGGCTTCCATCAGCCTCCGGTGCCTTGGGGTAATGACCTCAGCCATCTCGTTCACGATATCGACATCCGAAGCGATCATGACGAACGGTTCGCTGGATCCCCTTTGCTTAAGCCCACGCAGGCGGTCTATTGCACCGCGACAGTATATACTCGCAGCGAAGCCATACACCGTATCTGTCGGGAAACAGACAATGCCTCCTGCATCGATCACACCGGAAGCTGCATTGATAGCACGCCATCCGGGAAGCTGCCTGTCCAAAACGATTCTTCGGGTTTTCATCTCACGACCTCAGAAGCTCAACATGGCGAATCTCAGAATGAAGAGCGCCGCCAGTATATAGACTATCACATTGACTTCGCGCCAGCGACCTGAAAAAGCTTTTACCAGAGGGTAACTTATGAATCCGGTGGCAAGCCCGTTAGCGATACTGAACGTGAGCGGCACCGAAACTCTTAACGTCTCGCCAGACTTCTTCTGTAGGCAGCAAGCCTCTTCTTCAAGCCGGGGTCGGACAGGGCCAGTATCTCAGCCGCGAAGACGGCCGCGTTGGTGGCGCCGGCCGGGCCGATTGCCATTGTGGCCACGGGCACTCCGGAGGGCATCTGAACCGTCGAGTAGAGAGCATCCACTCCACTGAGGTGCGAGCCCGGGAGAGGGACCCCGATCACGGGGAGCACGGTCTCGGATGCGATCGCACCTGCCAGATGGGCCGCCATTCCCGCTCCGGCGATTATAACCCTCGTCCCCTGGCGTGCGGCCGACCGCGCGAAATCGCGGGTCTTCTTGGGCATCCGGTGGGCGGACAAGACCAGCACCCTGTGTCCTATCCCGAGATGTTCGAGCATCCGGCAGGTACGTTCCATCACAGGCATATCGGACTTACTTCCCATCACTACGGCCACCTCGGGCTTACTCAACTTACATCACCCCCATCTTCTTTGCTCTCATCAGGCCCTTGGCCCCAATGTCGGTACGCATTTGAACACCGGCGAACTTGATATCGCGGGCGGCAGTATAGGCTTTTCTTCGCGCACCCCTCAAGGATTGTCCCATACCGGTCACGGCAAGGACGCGGCCTCCCGAGGTCGCCAGGCTCCCGCCGTCCTCCTGCCTGGTACCGGCGTGGAACACGACCACGTCTTCCTCCGCTTCCGCTTTGTCGATACCGCTTATGCGCTTCCCCTTTTCATAACCGCCGGGATAGCCTCCGGAAGCCAGCACCACACTGATCGCCCATCTTGCAGGCCTCACGACCCGGGTCTTTGCGATGCTCCCTCGGGCGGCATCAAGCATGAGGTTGCCGAGGTCGATGTCTATAACGGGCATGGTGCACTGCGTTTCAGGGTCCCCGAAGCGCGCGTTGAATTCAATCACGTACACCCGTCCGGACACGATCATGAGACCGGCATAGAGAACGCCGCGGTAGTCGAGCCCCTCCTTGTGAAACCCCCTGAGCAGGCGATCGAATACGGCTTCCCTCACATAGTCGAGCATATCTTCATCCACAACCGGTGCCGGGCAATAGGCACCCATGCCCCCGGTATTAGGGCCCCGATCGCCATCGTAGGCGGGCTTGTGATCCTGTGACGGCGGGAGAAGCACGTAGCGCTCGCCGTCGGTCACCGCTATCACCGAGGCTTCCTCACCGGCGAGCCGCTCCTCCACGACCACCCTGTCGCCGGCCGCACCGAAGGTTCGTTTCTCCATTATAGATTCGACGGCGCGGTGCGCGTCCGTCTTGTGCTTGGTCACTATGGCACCCTTCCCCTTGGCAAGCCCGTCGGCTTTTACCACAAGAGGTTTTCTCACCCTCTCCACGTACGCATGGGCTTCGGTCGGAGAGTCAAAGACCTTATAAGGTGCTGTCGGAATCGAATACCTCGACATCAGGGTCTTGGCGAACACCTTGCTGCTCTCTATCCGGGCACAGTCGGAAGTCGGCCCGAAGACGGGGACGCCAAGCTCCCGAAGCCGATCGACAAGTCCCATCGCCAGCGGATCCTCCGGCCCCACGGTGACCAGATCCGGTTTCGTCTTCTCCACGTAAGAAGCCACCGCCGCAAGATCGGTGGGCGGTATGTCAATATTGGTTCCGATACCGGCCGTGCCTCCATTGCCCGGAAGAAAGTAAACCTCCGACTCCGGTTGCTGTAGGAGCTTCCAACCCAAGGCGTGTTCTCTACCTCCGGATCCGATGACAAGATGCCTCATAAAAAGGTGGCCTCCTATCTCAATCTCGCCACGCGCCTAATACCTATGAGCTTCATTGACTCGGAGAACTCGTCTATGCCATCGACGATGACTCCCCTGGATGAGGAGCTATGCGTCATCTGACTTCCGGAAACCGCTATGCCCACGTGCGTGGGGATTCCGCCCCGGCCGAAGAAAAGTAAATCGCCCGTGCCTACATCCCTTCTTGAAACAGGTACGCCCTGGCCATACTGGTCGATGGTACGCCGGTAGAGGTCAACACCCAACACCCCGTAGACAGCACGGGCAAGCCCGGAGCAGTCGATCCCGCTGAGGCTGTTCCCACCTTCCCTGTAGGGTGTACCCTGATACAAACTGAGTTCGCTGAGAAGGCCGTCTCTTTCAACAACCGGCAGGCTTGCCTCGACGGTCGGACTGGGATCCCGGTACATCGGGACAGCCCGCAAACCGCAACCCGCCAGTACAGCCATCCCGAGGGCCACGATCCAGAATGAGTTTCGCACTATGCTACCGGTAGAATCCCCCAAGCGCATGGGAAAATGTAAGTCAGTCCTTTTTCGCCGGGACACCGATCGGCCAAGGTAACGGCTTCCTCGATATCCCGGGCAGCCATCATGCCCAGACCCTCCACCGTCCGCCTCCCCAGTGAGGATACAAGTATTACCCTGATCCGCTCAAGCTTTTTCATGAGGGCGAGGGCCGTGTGTCCATGGATCTGATACTGCCACAACAATCTCCTGGAGACCGCTTCGGCACCACCAAGCTCGAACCATGACATCAGGTTGTCCGAACCCAGTCCGTCCGCGCACTCCGCAAGTACGATCACCACACCCCCGTCCCTGACACAACCCGCGGCATGATCTATGGTCTTATGGGCCTGGACAAAATCGAGATCGAACGGATAACCGCCCGCACTGGCTACTGCAAGATCGCACCTCCCGCCGGTCGGCATCTCCAGCAGGGGACGGGCCGCCTCGATACCGGCAAGATGGGACTCTATGAGATCGCCTGAAACCACACCGGCAATCCTGGACCAGCCGTCCAGCACCACGTTTACAGAGAAGACGCCGGGTATGGTGCGGGCCGCATCGACCATGTCCTCGTGAACCGGGTTGCCGTCCAGGACTCCGTTCCGGCACCCGGGATGGAGGTCACCCTTATCGTCGATCGTCAGTCTGTGATTCGCCCGTGTGGTCTCGATAGAGGCAGCCCCGGGGACAAGCATCTTCCTGCCCCCACCCCACCCCGCGAAATAATGGTATGCGACCGTCCCTATTACTATCTTGAGATCGGCCTCGAGGATCTTCCGGTTGATAAGGACGGGCGTGCCCCTCCGGGTAGTACCCAAATCTTCATAGTCCTCAAGCCTGCCGGAACGGTTCTGGTAGACGGCCAGGCCGGCGGCCGTGTCGCCGACCAGACCCCTGAGATCCTCATCACTATGCTCTGCGTGGGTACCGGTGGAGACGAAGATTGATATTTGACCGAGGTCCAGTCCGCCTTCGAGAAGATGATCGAGAACCACGGGTAGAATCTCACCTGCCACACGGGGCCTGGTCCTATCCGGTATCGCGATCACCGCCCGGCGGGCTTCGCGGGCCAGCGCACCGAGGGAAGGACTCTCCACCGGGCCGCTGAGTGAGGCTCTGGTCATCGATTCGGGATCCGCGAGCGCCTCAGGCTCTGGAGGCGTGAAGGTCTTGACCTTAAGACACCCGGTCAGATCGACAGCGACCTCTTGCTTGCCGTACGGGAGTTTCATTGCATCACCAAGAAGATCAATGGATTCTAACCTCCAGCCCGGACGACTCTATGCGCACCTTGCCCCCAAGTCAAGCTCAAGCGGATCCCACCCCGAAATTGATTGAAAGCACCGGACTGCAGATGCTATCGTGGATCGAGGGGCCGCCCGTGGCGGGGCCGCAATGCGCTCGAGGAACTTGGGTTCACAACCGTCAATCACATCATCGACCCTTTCCTGGGCTCGGGCCAGGTTGCGGTCATGAGCAAGACCCTGGGCAGGAAGTATGTGGGTTTCGAGGTGGTGAAGCCATACTACGACTTCGCCAAGAAGCGCCTCGACACGGGTTCGTATAGAATCAAAGCCCGATCGACTGCGTAGCGTCGTGGTTCCACCCACGACGAGGGCCGTCGGGCACAGAGACCCGACGCTACGGGTGCGCCGCAATGAGGGGCGGCAAGCCTAACGCCGCAGACGGCCGTTTTTCACCGGCCTGAGACCACGGAGAGCGGGCTCTGAAAGGGTGCGCCCATTCACAACCCACTCCCCTACACCGCAGGTCTCCCGCAACCATCCGGTTGCTCAGGCGGTCGGTCCCACCCCAGTAACCGGTTTTAGCGGGATACCCAGGCGTTTCATCTTGGCTACTAGGGCCGGCCGGCTGAGATCGCCCAGCAGCCGGGCAGCGTGGGTCTTATTCCAACCACACCTGCGTAAGGCGGCCAAGATCCTCCGCCTTTCGACCATTCTCAATTCGTCTCTAAGGCCGAGCGGCCGCCGGTCCTTGATCTCTCCGGTTACGCAGGCGGAAAGAAGATCCGGTGTTATGACGCCGCCCGGTCCGACCATGGTGACCGCCTTCTCAACCTCGTTCTCGAGCTGGCGCACGTTTCCCGGCCAGTCATAGCCCACCATGGCGCGCATCGCCCCGTCGCTTATGGCTTCGACCCGCTTGCCTGTGCTTTTGGTGAATCTGTCCAGGAAAATGGATGCCAAGAGCTCCACGTCACCGGTTCGCTCCCTGAGCGGCGGCAGGCTCACAGATACCACGTTAAGCCTGTAGTAGAGGTCCCCCCTGAAGCGTCCAGCCTCTACCTCTTCTTCCAGGTTCTTGTTCGTCGCGCTCAGGAATCTCACATCGATCGTCCGCGAGACAGTATCTCCGACACGTCGGATCTCATGCGTTTCGATGGCGCGGAGCATCTTGGCTTGTGTTGGTGCACTCACCTCCCCTACTTCATCGAGAAAGAACGTACCTCCTTCCGCGATCTCGAGAAGCCCCTTCTTCTCCCCACGTGCACCGGTAAAGGCTCCGGCCTTGTGACCGAAGAGCTCGGTCTCAAGAAGCTGCTCAGGCAAGGCGGCGCAGTTCTGAACCACGAGAGGTTTATGTCTCCTCGGGCTCATCGCATGGATCGCTCTTGCAATGAGTTCTTTGCCTGTTCCGGTCTCCCCCTCAATCAGGACGCTCGCCGAGCCTTCTGCGATCCGCGGGAGCGAAAGCAGAATGCTCTTCAGACACCTGTCGGCTGTGATCATGCCTCCCACGCAGATCGGCTGGTTGGGAAACCGGGCCGGACCGGCAGCGGTCTCAAAGGCAGATAGTCTGTGCGCGATCTCATAGTAGGCTGCCACCATGAGATGCGGCTCCGTGCCTCCATGCGCGGATACCCGGTCCGGCGGCCAGCCCGCGACAAGCAGGGCTCCGCCATTGTTGGAACCGAACCTCACCGCCAGCAGCGAACCCAACCTATCGCCGGGACTCTGTGAGTCCATAATATCGGATACATTACTGCAGATAAGCAGATTGACATCCCGGGATGCCACGATCTGAACCAGCTCCGCTGCGGCCCCTTGCGAGATCCCCCATACCCTGACGACGCTTGGGGGCCCCTTGTGGTCCCCGCGAGCCAGGACCACGCTTCGCACGCCGAACCGGGACCGGAGGAGTGATACTACAGCTTCCACAGTCACAGGCGGGCCGGCCGAGTCTGCCGTGAACGTGTTCGAGAAGCTGAGGTCTACCTTGAGCCTGGTGTCGGATATAAGCTTGCGCTCCCGAAGATCGGAGCTGCGCTTTCCCGCTTCGGCCAGGCATGTGAGGGCCTTCTCGTGTTCCAACCCCTTTTCATAGGCCAGAGCCAGACTGCAAAGGGCTCGCACCAGGTGTTTTCGTGCCGAGCACTTCTTGAACATGCGTATCGCCCGCTCAAGGCACGCCACCGCTTGCTTCGGGTCGGTTGCCTTGAGGCGGGACCTGGTGTGAAGGGTTATGGCGAGTTCGAGCCTTGCCCCTATACGGTCGAAGACACGCTCGGCTCTGGAGATGTATTCCGATGAGGCCTCCGACGGGGCCGTAACGGCCATGAGCCTGAGGGCTCTGCCGGCCTCATACAGGTCTCCGGTGCCTTCCGCAATCCTGGCCGCGGCCTCGGCGCATAGTCCGGCTTTCTTGCGCTGCCCCAGTCCAATGTAAGCGGCTGCGAGTCTTGTCTTGAGCTCTGCATCCACGTCCTTGGCGTGAAGTGAGACAGCATCGACACATTCCTCAAGCATCTGCCTTGCCTTCGTGAAATCACCCTGCGCCGTCAGCAAATCGGCAAGCGTCTCCCGCGCAATCAGACAGAGCCTTGGATCCTCCCTGCCTGCGCTGTCGGCAAGTGCAGCCTCCATAACAGCCCGGGCCGAGTCCCAGTCACCCTTGACCATCTCTATCCTGGCCCGGCATATTGACGCCTGGACCATGGTCCTCGCGAGATTCAGGGTTGTGGCGATCCGCTGGCATTCCAGGACGGCCCTGTGGGCTTTCTCGATCTCGCCGGTCTTAAAGAGTGTGGTGGCGAGATTCAGGAGCCGTACCGCAAGGCTCGCGTCATCAGACTGTTGTCGTGCAATCCTCACGGCTCTTGCCAGGAAGGTCGCGGATTCGCGGAAACGACAGAGATTCTTGTGGACAATACCTAGGTTGTTGAAGGCATTACCCCTCGTCGTGAGGTCGCCGCACATACGCCCGAATGTGGCTGCCTGTTCCAGGCATACGACCGCCTGCTGCCACCGGCAAAGCCTGGCCAGGACATGTCCGAGCACAAGGTAGAGACGGGCGTCCTTTTCCAGGTCGCCTCCCGCCCCCTGTTCCTGTGCCTCTTCACATACCCGGGCCGCTTCCCCATAGCGGCCCACAAGACAAAGCAGCGTAGCCTTCTCAGCAAGAAGATCACGCTTGTATCTTCCGGTGAAGGAACCCAGAACGCTCTCCACAAATGAGAGAGCCCCCTGAGATTGACTCTGACGTCTCAGGCAGGCCGACACCTTGACGACGGCGTCCAACCTGGCTTCATCATCGTCTTCTCCGATGACCGCCAGTGCCTTCTTGTAGTAAGCAAGTGCCTCGCTGGCGTTCCCCACCGCCAGGTAGAGATCGCCGAGTTTGGCGTCTTTCCCACTCTTATCATCGACGTCCCCCTCCCTGGGATATTGTCCTCCTTGGAAGCAAGCGCGGAATCGATAACTCTCAAGCATCTCATCCAACCTCCCCGCATCGTGCATGGGTCATTTTTCCAAGAAGAAGGTTCTCCCAGCGAAGTTGATCGACAGATACCTTCTTTCGTTTCTCGTTTCTCTTCTCTCACGGTCGGAAGCCCCAACGGCGATTTGCCGCTCGTCACGGGCGCAACCGAGAATAGTGAATCTTTCCCCGCTCTCATCATGATACCTCTGCGCTTGGAACTCATCCGGGTCGCCATAGCACGGCTTGGCTATAGGCCTGTGATAAGCGAGTGCGCAGGCGGTCCAAAGAAGGAGCAGAGCAACCGCAAGCAGAATCAGGGTCTTTCGCATCCCATCACCCCCTTTTACAAATGCAAAAAACGGAAACCCATCCCGGGCCTCTTCACAAGGCCTGAGACAGGTTCCCGCGCCTTTCGTGCTCGCATTTGCCACGAGCGCAACCATTAACTCACATTCTTATCGGTTTGTCAAGCGCAAAATCCGAATATCCGCCGGCAATTAAGGTGACAGTTAACTTAATTGCCCCGGCGGGATTTTGTTGAGAAATGAGCCCGCTTGCCTTAGCATGCCCATGAGCAACGGGCGGCCACATCGGGCCACCCGAAGTAATGGGCAGGTGGTGGCGGCAACCAAAGCGGACAGAGATGAACATAGCCTATCTCGTTTGGCTGGAAAACCTGAACAGCCCGATACTTACCGGACAGGTGGTTGAAGTCCTGGAGGAGATGGGCAAGGCCTCCAGCCGGCACAACCTCTACCTTTTCGCTTTCCAGCCCCTGCACCGGATCATCTTCAGGAGAGCCAACCTGGCCGAGGTCCGGCGCCGGCTCCGGGCATCGGGGGTCGAAGCGACGATCATACCCTGCCTGGCGATTCCGCACATCGATCTCTTCAGGGCTCGGTGGTTCATGATGCCTCTCATTCTGTTGCAGAGTCTCCCCGCCCTCCTCGTACTCACGTTGCTTAAGAGGATCGACATCCTCCATTGCCGATCCTATCCGGTGACCTGGGCCGCTATGATCTTGAGGCGCCTGCTCCGGGTGAGGATGGTGTTTGACCCGAGATCGGATTTCCCTGAAGAGAATGTCACTGCCGGCAAGTGGTCCGCCGATTCACTGACCCAGAGAGCATGGAAGCGACTTGAGAGACGCTTGCTTCAGGAAGCAGACGCCACCGTGGCGATCACAAACTCCTACGTGGATCACTTCGGCAAGGCGGCCCCCGAAGCAAGATTCTATCTGGTTCCCAACAATGTCGATACCGAGCGTTTCCGGAGGGACGTTGCTTTCCGAAACTCGTTCAGACAAACCCATGGGCTAGGTGAGGACACCCTGATCTTTTGCTACAACGGATCGATGGGCAGCCACTGGCACAATCCCGGTCCATATGCCAACTTCATTGTCCGGCTGCGAGAGCTGGGCTTGGCCCATTGGTTTCTCTTCATCACTCCGGACACCGAAGCGGTGGCACGGGCGATCAAGGAGCATGACCTCGGCCCTGAGGAATACGGAGTAGTGGGCTGCAGTTTCGATGAAGTTCCGAAATATCTGTCAGCGGCAGATGTCGGAACCATGTTTATGCCGGCGCCCAAGATCGCTCTTGGCATAAAGACAGTTGAATACCTGGCAGCAGGGCTGCCGCTTATCGTCAACCGCAAGGCCGCGGGCGCCGCGGAAATAGTCACACGCCATGGGGTCGGACTGGTCGTGGACAACGAGCGAACAGCCGATCTGGATGCGATCCGCGAGATGGCCGGGAGGAAGAAGGAGATGTCCTACACCTGCAGGCAGCTGGCCGAGACACGATTCTCGACCGCGACTATTGCGGAGAAGTATCTTCAACTCTATGATAGTCTGACATCATGATTTTGTAAACACAGTGAGGTTCGAAGCAGCGCGATGAGTGCCCCCGACGGACTTCTGAACAAAGCGGTGAGAGGCGGCCTCTGGCTCTTCAGCCTGAGGATGACTCAGCAGATCCTTATCATTATTAGGCTTGTAATCCTCGCTCGCCTGCTGTCACCCACCGACTTCGGCCTCATGGGCATCGCCCTGCTCACGATGACCGTTATTGAAAGCCTCACCCAAACCGGGTTCGATGTGGCACTGATCCAAAGGAAAGAACGGACCGAGCAGTATCTGGATTCGGCCTGGACGGTTGGAGTCCTGAGGGGGCTGGCCCTCTTTGGAATTCTCCAGGTGCTTGCCTCCCCTGCCGCAAAGTTCTTCGACTCACCCGATGCCGAGGTGCTAATCCGGGCCATCGGGCTTTCGCTTGTTTTCAGAGGCTTTCTTAACATCGGCACTGTTTATTTCAGAAAGGAACTGGAATTCGGCAGACAGTTTGCCTTCGAATTCTCCGGCCGCCTGGCGGACTTCGTTGTCGCGGTGGTCGCGGGACTCATCCTCAAGAACGCCTTGGTCCTTGTCCTGGCCTATATCTCCGGGGACCTGATTCGAGTCGTCGCAAGCTACATCATCCACCCCTACCGGCCACGGTTGAGGCTAGAGATTCGGAAGGCCCGGGATCTGTTCGTTTTCGGAAAGTGGATCCTCGGCTCCAGCTCGCTGGTCTTTTTTCTCAATCGAGGGGAGAAGGCATTCGTGGGAAGGATCCTCGGTGCCACCATGCTGGGCTTTTATGAGATGGCCTACAAGATATCCAACCTCTCGGCCACTGAGTTTGCCCTGGTCATTTCCCAGGTAACCATACCGGCTTATTCCAAGCTCCAGGAGAGGATCGGCATATTGCGCGAGGGCTACCTCCGGGTCTTGCAGGTAACCGCGTTCTTCTCCATTCCGATTGCAGGGCTGATCGTGGTTCTGGCTCCGGAGCTCACCCGGGTCTTGCTTGGAGAGAAGTGGCTCGCGGCGATACCGGCAATGCGCGCACTCGCATTGGGAGGGGCGCTGAGATCGATAATCGCGACCACGGGTCCCGTCTACATGGGGACAGGGAAACCACGAATCATGGCCAAGTACCAGACCGTACATCTTTGCATACTTGCAGCCATCGTATATCCTCTCACCCACTACTGGGGTATCCTGGGTACGGCAATCGCGGTCTCGCTCGCTGCAGTCATACCTGTAGGACTTTTCCTCAGAGGGGTAATGAGAATAACAGAGTGCCCCGTGGCAGGGCCCCTAAGGCTCCTTGCCTTCCCCACAGGTGCAACTCTCGTCGCATGCGTTCCCGTCATTGCGCTTAAGGCGAGCGGTGTGGTTGCCGGCGCCTCATCACCGCAATTCGCCCTTTTGGCAGGCTGTTATGCCGTGACCTACCTGGCCTTCACACACCTGGTCGGGAGATGCTGGGGATACCGTGTCACGCCACTCGTCAGGGAGGTCATAAACTCCATCCGCCGGCGCTAGCCAGGATGGGCTTTGCGGCGAACCGGCGGAACACACCGGAGAAACCGACACCAAGCATGGTGTGCGCATCCCCGATCTCAGCCAGGATTCCCATCAAGGAGACCGCGATCTCATAGTCACTCAGGTCGGGGACGCGGTCTACCAGGTGACTCACCATCGATGAGAACTCCTCCCGGGAGATCTTGAAAAAGAGATTCTTGTGGCATTCAGGCAGCTCCCGGGCGAAGTAGTCCAGGTCCTCGGTCCACAGCGAATCAGCCATCCGGGGCCGGCCGCGGCTACCGGCGTCCGATACCGCAGCCGCCGGGCACAGGAGAACAAGGACGATGAGGGCGGCAAGGGCAACGCCGGGTATGTCGATACGAATTCTGCGCCTATCGGACATGGGGCTTCACCTCTCTACAAGGGATGTCAGTCATCCCAAAGGGGTCCTCCACCCCGGCAGAGTGCTCCCCCTCGCGGGCCCGACGCGCTCCGGATGCAAGGGCCGGGAATGAATCCTGTGCCCTGTCTTCGGCGACCGGGTTGCTCGATTATAGACCCGGCACTACGCAGGATCAATCGTACATCCGAAGCCCTCCGCGGAAACCGGATAGGGGGAAACGATTCATGGCCGTCCGACGAAAAACACTGAAAGCGGAGGATCTATACCGATTTACCCTCATCAGCGATAGCCGGATATCCCCAGACGGCAACCATGTCGTCTATTCGCTGGAGAGGGTTGAGAGGAAAACCGAGAAGAAGTTCGCAGATCTCTGGGTTGTCCCCACCCACGGCGGTCCGAAGCGTTTCACCTATGGCGACTGTGTGGATTGTCATGCGCGCTGGTCCCCGGACGGTAAGTCCATTGCGTTCTTGTCCAACCGCTTGGACAAGAAGCAGTATCAGGTTTATATCATCTCTTTTGGTGGTGGCGAAGCAAGGCGGGTGACCGATCTCAAAGGGACCTTCGGTACATTCGAGTGGTCACCCGACGGCAGGTCCCTCGTCTGCTGCTTCCGCAAGAAGGACCGGGATGCCATCGAGCGTGACCGAGACGAGCAGAAGCGGAAACTGGGCGTCATCGCACGACATGTTGACAGAGTGCTGTACAAACTTGACGGAAGCGGGTTCTTCCCGAAGGAGCGGTGGCATATATGGACGGTCGGCACCCGAACAGGAAGGGCGAGGCAAATCACCGGACGTGACCGGTACGAAGAGTATGCCCCTGCCTGGTCGCCCGACGGCAAGTCGATTGTCTTCCTTTCCAATCGAAACAAGAACCCTGATTTCAATCCTGAGGATATCGGTGTCTATATTCTACCGGCAGCCGGGGGGCGCCCGAGGAGAGTAAAGACACCTGTCGGCATGAAGTTCACGGTCGGTTTCTCACCCGACGGGCACCGGCTTGCCTACTACGGGTACGAGGGTCAGGGCCAATGGTGGAAGAACGTGTCCCTGTGGGTTGTCCCCGCCTCCGGCAAGGGCAAAGCCAGGAATCTCACCGGCAAGTTTGATATCGAGGCCTTTGCAGGAACTACAAACGATCTGACGGTTGAGCCCCCTCTCGCCCCACCGGTCTGGTCGGCGGATGGAGAGAGGGTCTATTTCAATGCCACCCGCCATGGCAGCGGGCCTTTGTATTCCGTCTCGGCGCAGGGGAAGCCCGATCTCGAAGCGGTCATATCCGATCGGGGTACTGTCCTCCAGTTCAGCATCGACAAGGCCGAGTCCAGGATTGCCTACCTGTTCGGCGACATGACCAACCCGGTGGATCTCTTCGTTCGAGACCGCATGAAGGGGAACGAGCGGCGCCTTACCGCCATCAACCGGCGTATTCTCCGGCAGCCGGATCTCGGCGAAACCGAAGAAGTCTGGTTCGAAGGCCCGGACCGCACACCGGTCCAGGGTTGGATCCTCAAGCCCCCGGGCTTTAACCCCCGCAAGACGTATCCCTCCATCCTTGAGATTCACGGCGGCCCGATGATTCAGTACGGCAACCTCTTCATGCACGAATTCTACTATCTGGCGGCACATGGCTACGTTGTGTTTTTCTGCAATCCCCGGGGCAGCCAGGGCTATGGCGAGAAGCACTCTAAGGCAATCTGGGGGAATTGGGGTAAGGCCGACTATGCCGACCTTATGGCCTGGACCGACCTGGTAGCACAGAAGCCATATATAGACCCAAGACGGATGGGCGTTACGGGCGGCAGCTACGGTGGTTTCATGACCAACTGGATAATCGGCCACACCGCAAGATTCAAGACCGCAGTCACCCAGCGCTCGATCGTCAATATGATCAGCAAGTACGGCTCGGGGGATTACAATTGGCTGCTCGAATACAGGTTCGGCGGCAAGCCTCCGTGGGAGAAGATCCGGCACTACTGGGATCAGTCGCCTTTGAAGTACTTCGACAAAGTGAAGACCCCCACGCTTGTCATCCACAGCGAAGAAGATCACAGGTGCCCGATAGAGCAGGGGGAGCAGACATTCGTCGCCCTTAAGCGGCTGGGAATTGAGACCGAGATGGTTCGTTTTCCGGAAGAACCCCACGGCCTCTCGCGCACCGGTCGCACGGATCGACGTATCGCCCGCCTCAAACACATGCTCCGATGGTTCGACCGCTACCTCAGATAGGCATAGGTGGGAAAGCCCCCGCTCCCTGGGATGGAACGGGGGCTTACCGATGAAACTTCTTACCTTACAAGTATGGCTTTCTTGTTAACCTCGAAATCGCCCGCCTTGAAACGATAGAAGTAGATACCGGAGGGCAGCGCCTCACCGGTCTGGGTTCTGCCGTCCCAGGTTACCGAATGCTCTCCCTGAGGAAGCGCGCCTTCGAACACTGTATCCACCTGACGTCCCCGGATATCAAACACCGTTATGCTTACCCGGGCTTCCCCGGCCAGATCGAACAAGATCCGGGTCGATCCGCCGAACGGGTTGGGCACGTTGTTGATCCTGGCGACCAGAGGCTCGAAGCCCTTGGTGTCAACACCGGCAATGGTGGTCTCGGCAACACACACCTGCGTGGCACTGCTTCCGAAGAGGCCATTGTACTTGTTGTCCTCGCGGTAGTAGCCGTAGGCATACCACTTGATGGTGTCACCGACCGCAATGGACCCGGGCAGGACCTTCCGGAAGACCGCGACCGGCACACCACAATCTCCGCCGGGCGTGTCTTCATCCCTGAGGTAGTTGTCCTCAAGGAACTCCGCCGCATTGGGATCGGTCTTGGGATCGCCGCCGTTGACGGTCACATAGAACGCAATCTCGCTGCCGAAGCCTCTCGGCGATATCGATGCCCTTATTATGGCACTGTCGGGCACACAGGTGAGATTACACAGCGTCGGCCCGCTCGTTATGCCGGCAACACATTCGTAGTTCGGTGTATCGGCATACGAGTTATCACTGGCATAGACATGACCATACCACTTGATGGTCTGGTCCACATCGGCTGTAAGGTACGCGGCGAACTTGCCTGTGCTGTCGGTGTCCTCCACGAAGAAGCCCTTGGCCACATGTGCGGTCCCGCTGGTCTTGGGATCGGTGCCGTCGGTCGTCCAGTGGAAGTCGATACCGGCTCCCGGACCGCCGGGGCCGGCCTCGCCGTGGACGAAGTTGGAATCGGGATCGCAGGTCATGTTGTAGTAGTCGGCGGTATCGCCCTGGACGAACGTGAAGAACGTATCGGTCTCCGCATAGTTGTCATTTGCGTCCCTGCCGAAGGCATACCAGTTGACCGTGTCGCCGGGCACCGGGGCTGTAAGCACCGCATAGAACTTGTCGTTGTTCCCCAGTTTGGCATCAAAGACACCGTCGGCGGTATCCGCAGGGGTTACCCTCGGATCGCTTCCATCTGTGGCATAGGGGAACTTGATATAGGCGGTCTGTCCCTCGTCACCTACATAGACCTCAGCCCAGACAGTGCAGGTGTTCGGACTCGATCCGGCATTGCCTACCCATGCCGTACCACCCTGCACGAAGGTGAAGGTTGTATCGCTCACATCCGCGATGCCGTTCTTGGCGACACCTTTGGCAATCCAGGTAACAGTAGAGTCGTCCGGTGCAGGGATGATCGCATAGTAGGCGTCTGTAGTATCTGCTCCCTCCCGGCAGCTATCGTAGGTACCGACAACAAAGGAACTATTGGTGTCGGGCGCCGTCCCATCGGTGGTGTAGAAAAAGGTCATCGACGTGGTGTTGCCACAGTTGCCGGGTGTGATATCCGCAAGCGTGGTGCAAGTGAGTTCGAAACTCCGCTCGTTATCAACGACTGCGTCACCGGCAGGCGGCAACACAGGAAGCGTGTTGGGCGCCACGTTAGGGCCCAGGTCCTTGGCCACGAAGAAATGGGCCATCAGCTGCGGCGCGGTCCCAATGGGATTGGCACGCGGGAACGAGGCAACGATGCCGGAGTTGTCTTCGGTGGCAATCCAGGAAACCACGGCGACGCTGTCGGGATTCCCAAGCGTGTCTGCGAGCGCATGGATCTCGGAGATCAGGTTGCCGTCATAGCCACCATAGGAACGTTTGTCGGTCCATCCGCGATTCACCCACTGAACGCCGTCCCATGCAAAGCTAACGTGCCAGCCCACTCCACCTGCGAAGGCATAGAGATACTCAGGCAGGAACTGGCCCGAGAAAGTCACATGCGACGCGATACCATCCTGAGCCGGGTTGGTGGTAGCCCCCGAACCCGGGACCTGGTCCACATCAATGGCTATGAACCAGTCATAGTCACCATCTTCCAAGTCGGCGAAAGGACCCACGATGGCAAAAGAGAAAGCGGAATCACCCCAGGTGAAATGGAAATCCGTCCCACCATCGGTATCCATGAGTTCATCGCTTTCCATTGTGGTCCCGCCAAGGACGGGCGGATCGCTCTCAACCACACCATCTGTGGTAGTGGGATTGGTATAGGTAAGACCCAAGGCCACCGCGGGCAGCATGAGACACATGCCAACCGCGAAAAGGTGGTAGAGTTTTTTCATCGTTCCCTCCTCTCAAAATCAAGCCCCTGACCCTCCTCTAAAGGAGAGTCATCGATTCATCGAAACCGGCCGCCACTCTTTCAACCGGTTTCTTTATACTATCTGTAAAGAGCCTTCACGGCTCCCCAGGTGCTCGGCTGACCACCACAGAGCTCACCGTTTGCAAACCGGAGGCTTCCCGGCATCCACCCCCTCGGGCCGTTTCGCAAAACCGCTTCACGGCGGTTATAATTGGCTTAATGTAAATCATATCATAGAAACAACGGTATGTCAATTTCACTTGCCCCGGCCAAGGGCCGAAGCGATCGAAAACCGGTGTATGTTATCCAGCGGACTCGCATCTTCATAGGTGTAGTCCAGCCTTAAGGGTCCGAATCCCAGTCCGAAGCCAGCCGTAAGCCCCCGCTCCCACGGGAGATCATTTGCCTGATCCGACATTCGACCCATCCTTCTCCTGTAACCCAACCGCACCTCAAACTCCCTGGACAGATCAACCTCGAGTCCCCAACGGATCTCGCGTCTCCCGCTTCCTCCGAAGTATAACGAGAACCCTGCGACCACAGCGCTCCCGGGAAACTCAAGGGCCACACCTACCTCGGAATTCCCGGGCAAGTCACCTTCGTCTTCCCCCCACCTGGTCACCTCGATATTCCTGACAATATAAGATGTATAGATTCCCGGATGAGAGCTCACCTCAGGATCCGGCATATATGCTTTGAAGGTGACACTCAAGTCCCCGAAGAGACCTGACGTTGAGAAGTCATCAAGATCCTGCCTGGCAAGCTTGACAGCGGCTCCAACCGATAGATACGGCAACAGGCCGGTGCCGGCCGCAACCCCGGTCATCAGCTCGCTATGCTTGAAAGTCTCACCCCTGCCTCCGATGGGATCGTCGAAGCCTGTCCGTATCAGGGATCCGCTCGACAGATATGAGGCCCAGACACCATAGCCGTAACCGCGACCGGTCTTCCCCATATACCCCGCGGTTCCTCCTTTGACACCGACCAGGTAGTCCATATAACCGGCGAAAACCGTGCTGCCCGTCCCGAATGCCAGCGCCGAGGGGTTCCAACAGACATTATCGGGATCATCCAACCTGGCGGCCAGCCCCGCGGTCCCACCTCCACGCCCGAGGAAATCCAGGTTGAGCACCGACAGGGTCGAAGCGCCGGATGCACTCACAACGGTAAGCAGCACCGCCGCAACCAGGCAACCCACTTTGCCGACAATCCGACGTAACCCGGATGCCTCCGAAACCATGTCTATCCTCCCGGCCCTACGCTTGCTTCATCAAAATCGGACCACTATGGCTGCAATTCACCAGTCTTTGGATGCAAACACCACCCAAAAGGTGGCTCCCCACCCCATCCCAAACTACTTTAGGACACTACGGCCGCCCCGTCAAGATTCGGATATTACGTTGTTGACATCTCTTAGGATTTATGCTAAGATTGAACCGCTTTTGAGAGAGCGGTCATTTGAATTGATACGCTTGGATGTTTTACCTAGATTGACTTGTGTTTTATGAAAGGGCGGTGATGCTCAGACAACAGCATTTGCTATAGACTCATGAGCTCGAGTTCACTCTAGAAAGTAAGGAGCACGCTTATGAAGAAAGGATGTCATACCATAGTGGGCGCGGCAGTCGTGATATTGCTCATCCCGGCTATTGCAGGAGCTTGGAATTTCGACTACGAGATCTACGGGAACCTCCTTGACAGCCCGGTGGAATACAACGGCGGCAGCCTCGTGAGCGGCGGGGACGGTTTCATCGAGTTCACGCTGGATGACACCGGTTGGCCGCTGGACCCGGATGCGAGGTGGGACCACCTTTGGACCACCTATTTTGAACCCAACTATGACACCACTACGCCCGATGCTTATAGGTGGGTAGGCCATTTCACCGGAAGATTCTACCTGGAAGCCACCAACGCGCCGTCGGGTTACAACGGTTGGTGTGAGGGCACCATCACTCCCAAGATCACCATATGGGACGAGGATTCAGACGGTGTCCTGGACTTCGATGAGAAGTGGGGCAATAACCTTTTTGATGCTCGTCTCTCTAAGCTTTGCGATGACCTCTCCGCAGAAGAGATGGCCTGCAAGTGGGGTTGGGGAGCTCTAGCCAGCAACTACTTCTCCATCAAGTACCCGCCCGAGCTCAATAGGCTCTACAATGGCGGTAACCTGACGCTGATGACCGGGTGTGCCAGTGCTACGGAGCCGGGCAGTTGGGGTTCGATCAAGGCATTATACAGATAGGCTAGTGGCCTTATAGGCTTGAGATCAGGATTGGAAGGGAGGGATGCGGGAACGCAAGACGGTGATTTGGGCTAATAGGTTTCTTCTCTTTGATGGAGGTGTGACAAATGAAAAAGGCTTTAGTGCTGTTTGCGGTTACACTCATGGTTGCGAGTGTGGCCTATGCGCAAGTCCATTTTGAGTTTCACTGCACCGGTTCCGGCAACATGGTGAAGGACAGCCCGGTCGTGTACGCAGGCGCAATTGACGGTGGTGACCTCGCTGTCGGTACCTGGGCCATAACCGTCGACGACCTTGCCTGGCCGGCTGTCGGCAACGACGCCGTGCGGTGGGACCACATTTGGGTCAATTACTATATCTATGATCCGGGTGCCCAGATCTGGACCGGTACTT
>JALGWN010000218.1 GCA_025774115.1 bacterium | reverse complement strand
TTACCGGTAATGCCGTTCCCCACGTTGCTGCCATTGGGATTGTCATTGGTGGTGATGTTCCCCGGAATAGAGAGGAAGAGTTGGCCGCCATTCGTTGAGACCTCGACATAGGCATAATCCCAATCCTCCTCGATTTCATACCAGGTCCAGAAAAGAAGTGTATCCCCGGCTTCGACAGCAAGGGGAATAAGCGATGTCAGCTTGGAGTTCCGGTCGTTGGTCCGGCCACCGTAGAAACTCTGGGCGCCGCTATAGTACCTGGCGGTGTTGAGTTTGAACTTACCGCGCACCCAGTGGATATCGCCGGCCTCGACATCATCGGTTATCCTCCCCGGCCCGGTCCTTTCCATCAAAGCATACTTAACCGCCGGGTTCACCGTGTCGGAAGCATCGGGTGTCCAGGACACCGTGTACACGCCGTCATCGTCGTCGGTCATGGAAGCGATTACGGGAATCCCCGGTGGTAGTATCCTGACCACATTATCGGCGTATTCGGCAAGCACCAGGCTGGGTGCAAAATTCTCCTCGCAAAGGGTGAGGATCTCGCTCTCAGACGGGTAGAATTCGGTCCCCACCTCATAGGTATAGCAGAAAACCTTATCCTTTAAGAGTTGCTCCCCGTACATCCAATCATCGCTATCGCCATTGGCAAGATAACCGATCGTCGAAGGGGCCGGTCCCGAGGTATAGCCGTTAAAGCTGTTCATGCTGTCCCCGAGGGCACTGAAGATATCATGATCGGAACAAAACAGTGGAGCATAGCCCCAGGGAAAGAGCATCAGCCTGCCATGGCTGTGATAGGATATCGCGGTGGAGAACTGGTAGTTGAGCATGAGATCGCGTATGATCTGGGTCTCAGGCTCCGAGAAAGCCGAAGGCCCCCTATATACCGAGTTGCTCGGATCCGGGCTCGACCCGTTATCATCATAGCCCCACATGTACCCCCAGTTCCGATTGAGATCAACGCCATAGGAGCCGTCCCCATTGTCCCGCCTGTTCTTCCGCCAGTCGCCGGTGTGCTCCACATATTCCCTGCCGTCGGGGTTCATCAGGGGCACTATCCAGATCTCCCGGTTATCCACAAGATAGGTCGCAAGCGAGTCGGTGCCGTAGTTATCCGTGAGCCAGTACATGATGTATAGCGGGATCTCCACCGTTATGATCTCACGGGCATGATGGCAGCCCAGATAGAGCACCCTGGGCTCGTCTTCGGTAGTGCCCACGTTATCTGATATCTTCATGGCCCAGATATCGCGGCCTTCATGCGAGGTCCCTATGGAGGTAAGTGAACAAATACCGGGATTCGCGGTCGCGACATCATTCATGTCGGAATAGGTCTCTTCCTGCGTATGATAAGTGCTGCCCACACCAAGGACACCCTGCCGGCGCATATACTCATCGACATCACGAATGCGAATCTCATGGTTTGGGGCGATAAGGCTGAGTTCGCCCAACCTATCGCTGGGTACAACGATGTCGGCATACCGGTTTCCACCCCAACCGGCGACATCTTCGAATTCCGAGACAACGGCCTTCAGGTGCTCGGGGCCGTCGAAATAGACTCTGACCAGCGTCTTACCAGCATGTGAGAAAGAGACCGTAAGAAGAAGTAGAATAGCGCATACGAGTGCAGTCGTCCTTAACATTCCCTGTACCTCCTTAGCCAAGGATGTAGTTAGCCGACGACACAGCAAAGGGGCAGCATAGCGCTGCCCCGCCGTGCTTACTTTCCATATTCATTATACCACAGCAAAACCGTCTAAGTCAAAGGTTTCAGGGGCCTCCAAGAACCGCGGGCGGCCGCGCAGGCCGGGTTACCCTTTACTAAAAGTGAGCTTGCCGGTCTTGGTATCGAGATCCACCTTGACCACGTCACCCTCGACAAAGTCACCTTCAAGGAGCTTCAGGGCCAGAGGGTTCTGGATCTCCTTTTCGATGGTCCGTCTCAAGGGACGAGCGCCGTATGCCGGATCATAACCCTCTTCGGCGATATAGGCTTTGGCGCGGTCGGAAAGCTCCATTGACAGCTTCTTCTCCGCCATCCTCATCCTCAGACGTTCGACCTGAAGATCTACTATGGCCTTGATCTCAGCCAGGCCGAGGCTGTTAAAGATCAGCATCTCATCTACACGGTTGAGAAATTCCGGCCGGAAGTGGCTCCGCATGGCTTCCATAATCCTCTTTTTCATCTCCTCGTCATTGCCGGCCAGATCGCGTATCCATTGGCTCCCGATGTTGGAGGTCATTATCACAACCGTGTTCCTGAAATCGACGGTCCTTCCCTTGCCGTCTGTGAGCCTGCCGTCATCGAGTATCTGGAGCAGGATATTGAAAACGTCCTGGTGCGCCTTTTCGATCTCGTCGAACAATATGACCGAATAGGGTTTGCGCCTGATCGCCTCTGTTAGATAGCCGCCCTCCTCGTATCCCACATAGCCGGGCGGTGCACCGATCAGCCGGGCGACCGAGTGCCGCTCCATGAACTCCGACATGTCCATCCTGGTCATGGCCTTCTCATCATCGAAGAGGAACTGGGCGAGGGCTTTGGCCAGCTCGGTCTTGCCGACACCCGTAGGGCCCAGGAATATGAAAGACCCCAGCGGTCGATCGGGGTCCTGAAGCCCCGCTCTGGCCCGCCTTACGGCATCGGACACGGCCTGAATGGCGTGATCCTGCCCCACAACGCGCCTTTTGAGGCGTTCCTCCATCTTGACCAGCTTCTCAACCTCCCCTTCCATCATCCTCGCCACAGGTATCCCCGTCCATGTGGCGACGATCTCGGCAATGTCCTCCTCGTCCACCTCTTCCTTGAGCATCTTCCGGTCCTTCTGAAGATCCTGAAGCCGACGGCCCTCCTCCTCCATCTGCGCTGCGAGCTCTACCAGGTTGCCGTACCTTATCTCGGCGACCCGTTCCAGGTTACCGGTGCGCTCCGCACTCTCGGCTTCGGCCTTGAGATTCTCTATGGCTTCCTTGATCTTCCTGATCTTCTCGATCGCTTCTTTCTCCGACTGCCAGTGGACCTTCATGGCATCGCCCTGCTCGCCGAGGTCCGCGATCTCGCGCTCGACATTTCCGAGCCTTTCCCTGGAGGCCTTGTCCTTTTCCTTGGATAGAGCCTGCTTCTCGATTGTCAGCTGCACTATACGTCGTTCCACCTCGTCTATCTCGGTGGGAAGCGAGTCTATCTCGATCCTCAGGCGGGATGCGGCCTCGTCGATAAGATCCACAGCCTTATCCGGCAGGAACCTGTCGGTTATATAGCGGTCGGAGAGCACGCTCGCCGCCACCAGCGCGGAGTCCTTGATCTCTACCCCGTGATGCACCTCATAGCGCTCCTTTAAGCCCCGCAAGATGGCGATGGTGTCTTGGACCGACGGCTCGCCCACCAGGATGGGCTGGAACCGCCGTTCGAGCGCCGGGTCCTTCTCTATCCGTTTCCTATATTCATCGATCGTGGTGGCGCCTATGGCACGGAGCTCACCCCTGGCAAGGGCGGGTTTGAGCATGTTGGAGGCATCCACCGCACCCTCCGCACCTCCGGCCCCTACAAGCGTATGGAGCTCGTCGATAAAGAGGACCACCCTGCCCTCGGCCTCGATGACCTCCTTTAGGACCGCCTTCAAGCGCTCCTCGAACTCGCCCCGGAACTTGGATCCCGCTACCAGAGAACCGATATCGAGAGCGACCACACGCTTACCCTTCAAGGTCTCCGGTATGTCGCCTTTCATGACCCGCTGCGCCAGGCCCTCCACGATCGCGGTCTTTCCCACCCCAGGCTCGCCTATGAGGACAGGGTTGTTCTTGGTCCTTCGGGAAAGCACCTGTATCACCCTGCGTATCTCATCATCCCGACCTATCACCGGATCGAGCTTGCCCTTTGCCGCGAGATCTGTGAGGTCGCGCGC
>JALGWN010000217.1 GCA_025774115.1 bacterium | reverse complement strand
AGGGAAACTTGCGCCCCTGATGGCCTTGGAAGGTGGACATGTAATCGAAGACCTGGAGCAGTTGCACCAGTTCTATGGTCTGGGCGTGCGACGGTTGACCCTTGCCCAGGATTGCAGCCACAAATGGGCCGACTCATGCCGAGATGACCCCGTCGCGCATGGCCTGTCCGAATTCGGGCGCACGGTTGTTCAAGAGATGAACCGTCTGGGCATGATTGTGGATATCTCACACGCCTCCGACGAAACCTTCTGGGACGTGATCGCAGTCGCCAACGCTCCAGTCATTGCCTCCCATTCCAACGCGCGCGCGCTGGCCGACCATTTGCGCAATATAGATGACGACATGCTCCGCGCTCTGGCCGAAACTGAAGGTGTCGTTATGGTCAATTTTAGCAGCCTGTATCTCGACCCCCGAAAAACGGCCGAGTGGAAGGTCTTTTTGGGCTGGGACTGGTTCACGCATCCCCGGCAACCCGATACTCCCCTGTCGCTTCTCGTAGACCACATTGACCACATCGTTCAGGTGGTCGGGATCGACCACGTTGGTCTAGGCTCGGATTTTGACGGTGGCGTATTTTTCCCCTTGAACCTAAAAGACGTGAGCGATTACCCAAACATCACTGTGGAGTTGGTACGCCGCGGCTACTCGGACGAGGATATCCGCAAGATACTAGGCGGTAATGTGCTGCGCGTGCTGGCCGACGTGGAAGCCATCGCCGCGCAGTCCTAGTATGTAAGATGTGGCGGTGTTTAATTGGAGTTGTTCTTCAATAAGTTGGTAGCGGGGGCCCGATATGCACCCGTTATGCACCATCAGGGTGCGCCGTTAGTCAGGGCTAACTGGGTCTACGCCCGTGCCAAGTATGGATCCCGCGAAATGCGCAGAACGGCCCAGTGCTGAGGCAGGCAAGTTGCCAGGCATCAGCCCCTTGACCCGCACGTTCTCAACCATGATACTCTAAGCGATTGTCATCTTTCGGGATGGCTAAGGGGCTGCCTGTGAGCCTCTCAGGTAGCCAGTTGCCAAGTGGTCGACGAAGGCGGGATCGTCCCATGATCGGCAAGTCTATCTCCCACTACAAGATCCTCGAGAAGCTCGGCGAAGGCGGCATGGGTGTCGTCTATAAGGCCGAGGATACCGACCTCAAACGAACCGTCGCCTTGAAGTTCCTCTCGTCACAAGCCCTGGGGGGCGAGGAAGAAATGGGCCGCTTCATTCACGAGGCGCAGTCGGCGGCATCTCTTGACCACCCCAGCATCTGCACAGTTCACGAAATAAACAAAGCCGAGGAGCATACGTTCATAGTGATGGCTTACGTCGAGGGCCAGAGCCTGAAGGGGAGGATTGAGTCCGGCCCGCTGAAGTTGGATGAGGTGGTGGACCTCGCCATCCAGGTCGCGGAGGGACTCCAGGCGGCGCATGAGAAGGGTGTCGTCCACCGTGACATCAAGCCTGCCAACATCATGGTCATACCCAAGGGTCAGGCGAAGATCATGGACTTCGGTCTGGTCAAGGCACCGGGCCGGACGGAGCTCACGAAGAAAGGCATGACCCTGGGTACCGCAGCGTACATGTCGCCTGAGCAGGCGCGCGGCGGTGAGATCGACCATCGTACGGATATCTGGTCACTGGGCATTGTGCTCTACGAGATGGTCACTGGGCAGAGGCCTTTCAAAGGAGATCATGAGCCGGCGGTCGTGTACTCGATTCTGAACGAGACGCAGGAGCCCGTGACCGCTCTTCGCACCGGCGTGCCAATGGAACTGGAGCGGGTCATTACCAGGTGTGTGGAGAAGAACGCGGAGGACCGCTATCAGACAGCAGATGATCTTGCATCGGACCTGCGTCGTGTTAAACGGGTGATCGCTAAGCCCAGCACTCGATCCCGATCGGCCGCGATATCGACCGAGGGTGCCCGGCCAGGTCGTCGCTGGCCGTTGGTGGCTGCGCTTTCGGTGGTAGCGGTTCTTGCTCTCATCGTCTTTCGTCCTTATTTTGTCCCATCCAGAAAGGAGTCCGCAGAGCAGCCTACAGAGCAGCCCGTTTCAGAGAGGAAAATGCTGGTAGTCCTGCCGTTTGAGAATCTGGGTCCCGCGGAGGATGAGTATTTCGCCGATGGATTAACCGAGGAGATCACGAGCAGGCTGGCCGCCGTTCACGGCCTGGGGGTCATCTCCCGTGCAAGCGCCGGCCAGTACAAGGGCACAGGCAAGACGATCAAGCAGATTGGCGACGAACTAGGGGTTGACTTTGTCCTGGGAGGGACAGTGCGCTGGGATCGGGCAAGTGGGAGCGAAAGTCGGGTTCGTATCACTCCGCAGCTCATCAAGGTCTCAGATGATACTCATTTGTGGTCCAAGCCCTACGACCGGGTAATCGATGACATTTTCGCCGTCCAGACAGATATCGCGGAGCAGGTGTTTCAGCAACTGGACGTCAGGTTATTGGAGCCCGAGCTGCGGGCGCTGGAGGCACAACCGACCGGTAACTTCGAGGCCTATCAGGCCTATCTCCGTGGCTTGGACTACGCCGGGCGGGCCGATTGGTTGAAGGAGGATATGTTTCTGGCTGTGCAGATGTTCGAGCGGGCGGTGAAACTGGATCCGGCCTTTGCCCTGGCATACGCAGAGCTCTCCCAGGCCTACTCAATGTCGTACCATTTCGGCCACGACCGCACTGAGGAGTGTCTCTCCAACGCTAAGGCGGCAGTTGATCGGGCGTTCGAGCTTGACCCCGAGCTGCCGGATGTACATCTCGCGCTTGGCTACTACCACTACTGGGGATATCGGGAATATGACCTGGCGCTGGAGGCGTTGGCGATGGCTCAAGAGTCCTTACCGAATGACGCCGGAATACTGAAGGCTACTGGATATGTCCAGCGGCGGCAGGGACACTTCGAAGCAGGGTTGGAGAACCTGAAGAGGGCCTTTGCATTAAGTCCAC
The DNA here is from genome assembly GCA_025774115.1 of bacterium. Taxonomy (GTDB): domain Bacteria; phylum Arandabacterota; class Arandabacteria; order Arandabacterales; family Arandabacteraceae; genus JALGWN01. The sequence goes on along the minus strand of JALGWN010000217.1, from coordinate 968 downwards.
GAGATGCCGGGCTGGTTAACGAGATCGCCGAAACCTACATGTTTCTGAGGAGGTATGAGGAGGCAGAGCGTTACTACGATACGTCGATCTCCCTTGCTCCGGACCAGACCGAGGGCTACCTGTTGAAAGCCTGGAACTACTGGTTTTGGGAGGGTGACACGGAAAAGGCTGGGGTTGCGCTCGAGGAGATGCCGCAGAAAGCCTTGCCCTCGGTGCTAAGGTACTTGTTTCGTCAGAAGATACTGGAAAGAGACTACACGGCTGCCTTGGACCGGCTTTCGTCCACATCGATTGAGACCTTCAAGAACACGCGGATATATATCCCAAAGCCTCTCTATGCAGGGCTGAGCTACCAGCTCATGGACAAGTCGGATCTGGCACGTGTTTCTTACGATGATGCCCGGGGCGTGCTGGAAAACGTGTTGAAAGATCTGCCGGATGACGCCCGCGTTCACAGCTCCCTAGGTATTGCCTATGCCGGTCTCGGCCGCAAGGACGAGGCAATACGTGAAGGGAAGCTGGCTGTGGCGTTGTACCCGCCGTCTAAAGATGCCATCTTCGGTCCGGTGCTTGTCAGGGAGCTGGCATACATCCATGTCATGGTGGGTGAGTACGAAGCCGCAATGGATCAGATCGAGTATCTTGTCTCAATCCCAAATCACGCGCTTTCGGTTCCCTTCCTTCGTTTGGACCCGCGATGCGATCCCATACGGTCGCACCCTCGGTTTCAACGCTTGCTGGAAGAGTCCCCTGCGGTCGGCTCCTGATCGGGGAGTGGGTCTGTGGCTGCACGGTCCTTTCGGGGTTCTGCATCGACGGATGTGAGCGTGGACTACACATCGCAAGACAAAACACGCGCCTCGCCCGAGACGGGTGTCCCAATCGGGTTGGTAGCGGGGGGCCGTTTGGCTCCCGTTTTACGCCCCTCACATTCACTGCTTGTTAGGGTGAACTGGTTCTACACGCCC
>JALGWN010000216.1 GCA_025774115.1 bacterium | reverse complement strand
ATGCCTGGGTTTTCAACAGGTTAGAACATTGTACACTTGCTTCACAGGTTTTCAAGAGGTGATTCACCGGGTTATCCACAGGTTATGAAGACTGTTTGATGGTATCTACCAGGCGGTCTGTGAGCGCCTGGAAACTGGGATCGGTCCTTATCTTCTCCCCGATCTTGTCACATGCGTGCATGACGGTGGTGTGGTCGCGTTTGCCGAAAGCCATCCCGATATCGGCTAGGGAAGCATTGGTGAGCATACGAGCCAGATACATAGCGACCTGTCTGGGGAAGGCAATGGCGGTTGTCCGTTTGCGGCTGACGAGGGCTTCGGGCGAGACCTTGAAGTGCGCGGCGATCACCCGTTTTATATCATCGACCGTGATGATTCTGGTCTCGGGCAGGAGGATGTCCTTCAAGACTTCGCCCGCCAGGTCCCTTGTTATATCCTGGCCGGTCACCGAGGAGAATGCGACAAGCTTCACCAGCGAACCTTCAAGCTCCCGGATATTCGACTTGGCCACCTCCGCAATCATGTGAAAGACCTCGTCGGGGATCTCCAGGCCGTCGGCTTCGGCTTTCTTCTTGAGGATCGCCACTCGCGTTTCAAAATCGGGGGGCTGGATGTCGGTTACCAGCCCCCACTCGAATCTAGAGACCAGCCTTTCCTCCAGGGTCGGGATTTCCTTCGGCGGCCGGTCGCTGGTGAGTACGATTTGTTTGTGTGCGTCGTAAAGGGAGTTGAAGGTGTGAAAGAACTCCTCCTGGGTGCTTTCCTTGCCGGCGAGAAACTGTACATCGTCGATGAGGAGTGCATCCATACCTCGGTACTTGTTGCGGAACGCGATGGTACTGCCGTGCTGTATGGAATAGATCATCTCATTCATGAATTTTTCGGCCGAAACATAACATACCCTGAGCTCGGGTTTGTTGCTGAGGACCTGGTTTCCGATGGCTTGCATGATATGGGTCTTGCCCAATCCGACGCCGCCATATATAAACAATGGGTTATATGAATGGGCGGGGTTCTCGGCAACCGCACGGGCGGCGGCGTGTGCAAACTTGTTGCTGCCCCCCACCACAAAGCTCTTGAAGGTATATCTGGGGTTAAGATTGGTGCCGATTACACTCCTCCTAAGGGTGACAGCCGGCATGGGATCGGCAGCGGCCTCGGGGGGAGGTCGATCGGATGATAAAATGGAGAACCTGAGTTCGAAGTCACGCCCGGACACCTGCCTGAGAGCATCCTTGATAATGTCCGAATGGTGCTCCTCGAGCCAGGTGGCAAAGAACTTGCTAGGTACCCCTATTGTGAAATACGGCTCGTCTATCCCCAGGACCTTGGTCGGCAAGATCCACGTTTCGATATTGTGACGATCGATTTTCTTATCCAGAAGGACTACGGCCTGTTTCCAGATTTCATCCGCAGATGTTACCATATGCTCTTCTCCCCAATCATCCACAGGCTATCCACAATGCCTAATCTGCTTGACACAACGTTCTCACGCACAATGTCATGACAGGTCTTTGTCATATTAAGGAGTTATGAACCCCCCATGTTTTCCACAACCGTTGATAATCGCCCAACCCATTGCTAACAAAGTAGTTAATCTATCATCGCTCAACGATACCCACCTGTTATCCACAAGCGGCTTGCGTATGCAGCCGGGCCGCTCGCGCTTCGAAATGCGAAGCGTGTGACTAGCCGGGGCGGGTTCGAAGTTATCCACATGAGGGAGCACTCAACCCGCGTAGCGGCATATTAGCATGGAGCAAAGTTGGAGGCAAGCTTTTTTTGGGGGACCGGGTCGTGGGAAATAGGTGGTCACCCGCCTAAAATCACTTGACAATTAAGGGGATTACAACTTAGAATCCCACGAGTCGAAGTGTATTTGAGGAGGGGATTTGGTTTGAAAAGAACGTATCAACCGCACAATAGGAAACGTAAGAGTACACACGGGTTTCGCAAGCGCTCCAGCAGCAAGGCCGGCAGGCAGGTCTTGCAGCGACGGAGGAAGCGGGGCAGGAAGAAGCTTGCCGTCTGAAGAGGGACTCAAGCCGGGTGAGCGAATCCGGCGGGAATGTGACTACAGGCAAGTAATTAGGAAAGGGCGGTTGATAACAGGCAAGGCGTTCAAGGCGTATTTTCTCATCTCCGACTGCTTGGATCGTAGGGCCGGTTTCATTGCCGGCAAACGTGTGGGGAATGCAGTTCTTAGAAACCGCGCGAAACGCCTACTCAAAGAAACCTATAGACGGCTAAAAAACCAACTTCCTGCGTGTGGCTTCAGGGTGGTGTTTGTCGCCAAGAGCAAAGCGGCAACCGCGACTCCGGGTGAAATAAGGAATGAGATGGTATGGATGTTCGAGGAGTGTGGGCTGCTGAAGTCGGTATAGGTGGACGGGTTGGGGTGGGGTTGGCTCTCGCGGCAATCGGGTTGTATCACCTTATCGTATCACCGCTGCTGCCAAGATGCTGCAGATTCATCCCATCGTGTTCGGAATACGCAGGGCAGGCCTTAAGGAAACACGGCATGCTGGGGGGCCTTAAGCTCAGTGCTTTGAGGATCCTCCGATGCCACCCCTTTGGCGGGAGCGGTATCGACCCGGTCCCATAGGAGATAGCGAGTGGAAAGAAGGGCCCTTATTGCATTTGTGCTTATGTTCCTGGTTTTGGTCGGTCATATGGTGCTAACCTCCCGTGGCCGACGCCAGGCGCCGGCCGAGGCACCTGAGACGGGGGTTACCGGGGAGGTAATCCAACCGGAGGAGGTGATAGAAGAACCCGACACCGTGTTCGCCTCATCTCCAATGGGTATCGGGATGTCGGTGGAAGAGGTGCCGGCCAAGGAAGTGGTTGTGGTGACTCCGCTTTTTACCGCGAGGTTTTCCAGCACGGGTGGTGCGATCCGGAGTTTCAGGCTGCATGAGTATCTCTCCGATGAGGACAAGCCGGTTGAGCTGATACCCGAGGCGGAGAGCCGGCCACTCGAGATCGTCCTCCTGACGGATGCAGGCAGCCGCATCGATCTGTCAAGAGCCGCGTGGAGGGTATCCGCGGATTCGCTGGGCCTCGAGGAGGGATCGGATGCCAGTCTGATCTTTGAATTGGAGACCGAAGGCGGTCTCCGGGTGACTAAAACCTGTAGGTTCCGGGGTGATGCCTATGTATTCAGTGTGGACGTGCGTGTCGCCGGCCCGGGCAGCAACCTCGTGCGGGGGCTGGAGCTCGGCTGGGGTTCCGGCCTGGGCGTGACCGAGACCCACCGTGAGAAGGACGATCTCAGCAGCTTCGCGAGTCTTACGCTCACCGCCGAGGGCATCGAGAAAGCCAACAGGGGGGACGTCAAGGATGAGGCCGACATCGTCGTAAGCGGTGATGTCAAGTGGGTCGGTGTAAAGACCAAATACTTCTTTGCGGCGGTTATACCCGTAGAGACCGAGGAGGCGGTCTCGCATACTTTCCGCGCAACTGAAAACGCCATAGGTATCGCGCTGGAGGCCCCGCTCTCCGGCGCAGGATCCAGGGAATTCATGGTTTATGCAGGGCCGCTTGACTATGGACGGCTCAAGGAATTGGGTTACGGGCTCGACAAGGCGGTGGATTTCGGATGGTCCTGGATAAGCCCTCTCAGCAAGCTGATATTCAGGTTTATGCTCCTCGTAAACCAAGCGATTCCCAATTACGGGGTCGTCATAATACTCCTGTCGGCGCTGACCAAGCTGCTCTTCTGGCCTTTGACCCAGAAGAGTTTCAAATAGATGAGGGAAATGCAGAAGATCCAGCCTGCAATGGCTGACCTGAAGGAGAAGCACAAGAACGACTCGCAGAAACTCAACAAGGCCATGATGGAGCTATACCGGGAGCGCGGGGTGAATCCCCTGGGGGGGTGTTTCCCCATGTTGTTGCAGATGCCGGTCTTTATAGCCCTCTT
>JALGWN010000057.1 GCA_025774115.1 bacterium | reverse complement strand
ATCAAAGAAGCGCGGCGGGTGGTTATTGTCCACAGCCCCGACAGACCCCAGGACAGGGCTGCGGACGATATGGAAACACTTGCGAACCTGGTTGTGCTTCTGCGGGCGACCGGGGTTGCCGCCGAACTTCTTCTCCCACGCATCAACGCCAACAGTGCTGCGCTGGAGATCATGGGGGCGGATCCGGCTTTTGCCGCAGGCAGGATCCCGAGCCCGAAGGGGCTTGCCGGAGCCGCGAGTCAAGGCGAGCTGAGGGACCTTTTGCGGAACGGGGCAATCAGAGCTGCACTTGTAATCGGAGAAGACCCTATGGCCTGGGGACGGATCGGTGCATGGTTCGAAAACGTGGAATTTCTGGCGGCGATGGATTGGACAAACACGGAGACCACGGAGTATGCCGATGTGGTCCTGCCCGGATCGACATATCTTGAAACGGAAGGAACCAGGTGCAACTTCGAGGGAAGGCTTGTTGAATTCTCACGGGCTGTAGAGCCACCGGCGGCCGTATCCGGAAAAGAGGTTCTCCAGGGGCTTGCCGGTGAGTTCGGCATCGATACGGCTGTCGACCTGACTGCCGAGCTGAAGAGCCTCATCGGGGACAACCTTGGTTCGCTTTCCTGCTTCTATTGGAATACCGGCGAGACCCGTAGATCCGAGTACCCGGAGCGACTGGTGGCTACCGAGACGAGAGCCAAGGCCGTGTCTATTCAGCCCCCCTTGACCCACGGGGAAAAATACAAGAAGGAAATCAGGGAAGTCGGAACCGAGAGATTCAGAGTCCGCGCCTGACATGCCTTGTTGGTGTCGTCTTTCCATGCCCGACGCTGGATGTGGAAGGCGGCCCCGGGTTTCGTCGCGCCGGGAGACGCGACGCTGCAGAAGCGGTGGTGGATCGAAACCGTTCGTGCCGTAGCGTCGTCACTCCCGTGACGACGTCGTTGTGTAAGGCCGGAATCTTGAACAGCGACCGGTTGGTGAGCGGGAGGAGCTGGACGTTTGATCAAACTGACTGATCTCTACGAGTTCATGGAGGGCAGTTTCGACTACCTGCTCGTGCTGGACGGGGCTGAAAGGGCGATCCATGCGAGCGACCTCTTTGGTAGAGACTGCCTTCCGGACAAGTGGTGGGAGCAGAAGCCGGAGCTCAGGGATCTCGTCACCGATACATCGCTACAGAATTTCCGGTCGGCCATGGCCCTGGCCCGGGCCGGGAGCAGGGCCATCACGGTGTTTTCTCCATGCCGCGAGAGCTCCAAATCGATTCCTCTCAAGGGGAGCTACCTTCCTACGACGGAGCACGGTGAGGTCTTCCTTTTCTTCGGGCAGACGCTGGAAGGTTTGGCGAGGCGTTCCGCTTCTGGAAAAGAAGACCGTGTCAAGGAGCTGGCCTGTCTTTACAGAGTGATCGAGTGGATTGAGGTGTCCCCCTCCATAGACTCGTTCTTCACCGAACTGCCCAGATATCTGAGCCAGGGTATGCTCTACCCTGAAGAGGTAGTTATCTACTCGGTTTATGAGGCCAAGGAATACGGCCAGAAACCATCATCGAAGAACTATATCTCCGTGGGGCTTGTGGTGGGGGATAGGCAGAAAGGGGAGATCCGTGCCGGATACCTGGATGAGGAGCACGAGCAGCTTCCTGAGGAGCAGAAGATGCTCAAAGAGATTGGGCGGGCGCTGAGTTTTGCCCTGGAGCGGAAGGAGTTCAAGGACAGGCTTGCGCTCAAGCAGGAAGAGGAAGCGGAGTTCAACCGCCGGCTGGAGAATCTGGAGCGCGAGATAGCCGGCAGGACCAGGGAACTGGAAGAACAACGCGAGAAGCTCGGTGTTGTGAACTCCTATCTGGACAGGGTGAGCGATGGCTGGGAGGAGGCCCGGGGCCGGCTGGAGACCATGTTCAAGGCGATCCCCGATGAGGTGGTCCTCATAGACAAGAACCGGCGGATTGTGATGACCAACCGCGAGGATATCGAAGCGGGCGGCCACTGCTACGAGAGTATCTTCGGACGCGAACGCCCGTGCGAGGATTGTCGGCTTGCAAGAATCCTCAGCAAGAAGACCCCCCTGACGATTTCCATGAAGCAGGAGGACAAGTACTTCCAGGTCCATGCGCTCCCGGTTTACAACAAGGAACACGAGGTAGACGGTATTCTGGAGTTCTACCGGGACGTTACTCTGGAGAAGACCTATGAGCAGCAACTTCAGCAGGCGGACAAGCTCGCATCCCTGGGCCAGCTGGTGAGTGGCATAGGCCATGAAATCAACAACCCGAACCAGTTCATACGCGGCAACATAAGAATCATAAAACAGGCCCTGGACGACATGCTGCCTATCATCGACGACTTCTACGGGCAGCATGCCGAGCTTAAGATCGCCCGGCTCGATTACGATTTCTTCAGGAAACACATCATGACCCTTGTCTCGGACATGGCCCACGGCTCCGAGCGTATAAAGACGATAGTCGAAGGGTTGCGGAAATTCGCCCGTAAGGACGAGGGACTGCTCGTCGACAAGGTCGATATCAATACGCTGGTCGAGGCCAGTGCCAGGCTGGTCCACAATGAAGTCCACAAACGCGCGGATATCAAGCTTGATCTCACCAGGAATCTGCCTGCTTTTGTGGGTAACACCCAGAAGATAGAGCAGGTGCTGATAAACCTCATTGTCAATGCGGGTCAGGCCATGCCGGACGACAAGAAGGGGACGGTCCATATTCGAACGCGGGGTGAGGACGGCCATGTGGTGGTCGAGGTGGAGGACAACGGTTACGGCATGAGCGAGAACACCCTGCGGCAGATCTTCGATCCTTTCTTCACGACGAAGCGCGCAAAGGGTGGTACCGGTCTGGGACTTGCCATAGCCTACAGGATCATCGAAGAACACAAGGGCAATATCTCGGTAGGCAGTGAAATCGGTGTCGGCACGAAATTTACCATAAAGATCCCTGCCGGAAAGGACACCGAGCCGGCCGGGGAGGAGAACAAATGAAGAAGATCCTTATCGTAGACGACGATCCCGCGGTAACCAACTACCTGATGGTCTTCCTGATGCAGACCGGACTGTTTGAAACCAACGTCGTCAACGACTCCCGGGAGGTCTCGGATCTTATGGAAAAAGAGACCTTCGATGTATTCTTGCTGGATATGGATATGCCGAATGTCAGCGGGATGGATATCCTCCGGAACATGCGGATGAAGGGAGTTGATACGCCGGTGGTGGTACTGACCGGTGTGAGTGATGTGGATCTTGCGGTCAAAGCCATGAAGCTGGGCGCCTTCGACTACCTTACAAAGCCCGCGGACGAAGAGAGACTCCTGGAAGTGCTGGACAATGCTATGGAGCATAGCGTCCTGCACCGGTCAATCGATACTCTGCCCGAGCAGCTCACCCGTAAGGACCTGGAACACGAAGACGCATTCAACCACTTCACAACGCAAGACAGGGGGATGATCCGCCTTTTCCATCAGGCCGAAAAACTTGCTTCCAGCGATTTGATCATCTTCATATGGGGCGAGAGTGGAACCGGCAAGGAGGCGCTTGCCAGGGCCATCCATCAAGTCAGTCCCCGCCGGGACAAGCCTTTTGTGGCCGCGGAAGTGGACAGCCAGGACCCAGAGAGTTTTCCCGCTTTTCTCTTCGGCCAGGACAAGACATGGAGCGGATTGAGGGAAGAGCAACCGGGCCTTTTGGAAGAAGCCAATTACGGAACGCTGTTTCTGAACCATATCGACTACCTCTCGAAACCTATGCAGGTGCGTCTCAAGCGGTTTCTAGAGACCGGAGAATACTACAGAGAGAACTCCACACAGATCAGAAAGACCGATGTCCGGATGGTTGTAGCCTCCACCCACGATCTTACCAGCCTGGATTACAAGGACAAGTTCTCTCGAGACCTTCTCTATCACCTGATGGTGAATTCGATCAGAATGCCGCCTCTGAGGGACAGAGGCGGAGATCTTCCGCTGCTTGCGGACGCGCTTCTTAAGGAAGAGAGCCGGCGGTTGGGAAGGGAGATACGAAGTTTCTCGGATGACTTCATCGGTTCTCTGAAGGACTACAGATTCCCGACCAACGTGCAGGAGCTCCGGGCCATAATCGCCGGGGCTATCGCAAATACCGAGGGTGATACGGTCACCGCGGAATCCCTGCCGCTTTACATCCAGGACATCATAAAGCGGGAGATAGCCGGGGTTGAGGTGGGCTTCACTCCCCGCAAGCTTGATGAGGTTATCAAAGAACACGTGCTCAAGACCCTCGAGCACTTCGACCATCGCAAAGACGTTGCCGCAGAAGAACTGGGTATACCCCCGGAGGAGCTGGAGCGGTTACTGGGGGAAACCGGTTAGAAAGGACTCCGATCGTATGATATCGAAATCGCGGTCTGTTGCACTCCTCGGTCGCGCGCTGAGATCGTTGCTTTTCAGGGGCCCGCTATGCACATCCTTCGAAATCACGCGAAGGTGCAATGCCCGCTGCCGCCACTGCCATCTGGGTGTTCCCGTAAAAGAGGAAAAGCAGGCGAGCCCGGAGCGCTTAGGCGAGATATGCCGGGAGATTAAGCCGTTGGCTATCCTTGTCTCTGGAGGCGAGCCGCTGCTTAGGAAAGACGTCGAGGACGTAGTCTCGGCCCTCGCGGTCCCAAACGGCGCTCCGTATGTCGCCATGACCACCAACGGCTGGCTTCTCACCAAAGAGCGGTATGACAGGTTCAGACAATTGGGTGTGGATCGCTTCTCCATATCCCTGGACTTTCCGGACGAGCGGCATGACGAATTCAGGAAGATGCCGGGCCTCTTCAAACGGATAGAGTCGCTGGTCGAGGCATTGGATGTAGATGGGGAAAAGGCCATCAACCTTAGCTGTGTCATTCAGAAACTCAATTTCAGGGACTTGATAAAGTTCGCCGATCTCGGCAAGGAGTGGGGGGTCACGGTCAACTTCAGCACATATACCACGATGAGAACCGGTGAGGAGGAGCTGCTCCTCTCGAAGGAGGAGGTGGCCGAGCTTCGGGAGACCGTGAATGAGATCATTGCTCTCAAGCGAATCAACAAGAACATCCGGACCTCGGATTATGTGCTCGGGAGAATAGTGGAGTTCTTTGAGAACGGAGGCATTCCCAAGTGCCGGGCCGGTGAGCGCTTTCTTGTCGTGAATCCCGACGGCACACTCTCGCCCTGTGGACTGGTCATTACCGACTACAAGACCAGGGCCGAACTGATGGAGAACTTCACCCGCCATAACACCTGCAGCGCGTGCTATACCAGCAGTCGGGCCGACTCCGAGCGGCCGTTTAGGTATCTGGCTACGGATACCATGGACTTTCGCAGCATGTAAACCCGTAGCGTTGCCCATCCCGCGGCAACAAATGGTCTTTGTAGCGTCGGCTCTCCGCGGCCGACGCTGCCACGGCGTCCCTGTGCCGGCCGGTTCACAACTTCCAGCATAGCCCGCTATATGTTATCCTAAGCCATGGGGTGTTTTGGCTGAAGTTGGACTGCACATGTCGGTGGGTACGTGCGATGTCGAAACGGATATGTGGGAAATCGAGGCGTCCGGCGGCCGCTCTTCTGGCGGCCTCGGTGATCATAGCCTTCGTGTTCATTCCTGCCATTGTGCTGGGTGGGATTGGCGACTACTCCGGTCACGAGATTATGCCGGCGGGGCTCCGGGTCGAGGCGGGAGGCGACACGGTGCTTTTTACCTTCTATACCCCGGACGTCGTCAGGCTTGATTTCCTGCCGCTCGGCTCGCCGGCGCCTGATACCGGGTTTGTGGTCACCAGACATCCCGACCCCGGGGTTGAGTTCGAAGTCCGCGACACCGATGCCTCAATTGAAGTGCTGACTTCCGAACTCGTCATCCATATGGACAAGAGCCCTCTCCGCATTTCCTACTTCGATGCTGTGGGCTGGGAACTCCTGGCTGAGCCCGAGGGCGGGGGTTTGGAGGCCGCGGGTAATCTGTCCAGGGTCCGCTTTGTGCTTCCGTATGACCTCCACCTTTACGGGACCGGTGAGCGAGGCATCGGAATCGATCTCAGGGGCCACAGTTTCTGGATGTATAACACTCAGGTATATGGATACGGCGGTCCGGTCGAAACCATGAAAATAAACGTGCCATTTCTGGCGACCTCACGCGGGTACGCCCTCTATTTTGACACCTCCTTGCCCGCCGGCTTTGATCTGGGCCGAACGGATGCCGGGCTGTTTCAGTACGAGCAGAACTCAGACGGGCTCACGTATTTCCTGCTTGCGGCCCCGACGGTTGCAGGCCAACTCGAGAGATACACCTGGCTTACCGGCAGACAGCCCATGCCGCCGAAGTGGGCCCTGGGGTATCTTCAATCGAAATACGGCTACAGGACCCGTGGGGAGGCCGAGACCATGGTGAGGACGATGCGGGCCCGGGGGATTCCGGCCGATGCCCTGATCCTCGATCTCTATTGGTTCGAACACATGGGTGATCTGTCATGGGATATCGAGGCCTTCCCCAATCCTCCGGGTATGATTGCGGACTTCCTCGCGCTCGGTTTCAAGACCATTCTCATCAACCAGCCTTATTTCAACGAATACTCGAGGCACTACCATGAGCTCACCACCCAGCACAGAGATCTTGTCGGCCGAAACTGGTTGGATGAAGCCTATATACTGCATAACTGGTGGTCGTGTGGCTGCGATGCGGTGCTTCTCGATGTCACCAATCCGGATGCTCGCACCTGGCTCTGGGATCGTTATGAGGAATTCCTCCACGGTGGAGTTGCGGGTCTGTGGACCGATCTCGGCGAGCCGGAGCGGCATCCCTGGGACATGGACCATTATGCCGGCAGCGCCGAGGAGATTCACAACGTATATAACCTCTTATGGGCGAAGACGATATTCGATGGCTTCTCCGCCTACCGGCCCGACGAGCGCCTCTTCAATCTTACGAGGTCGGGTTATGCCGGGATACAGCGCTACGGGGTCTTCACCTGGTCGGGAGATGTCTCCCGGAGTTTCGGGGGGCTTGCCGTCCAGGTTCCCATAATGCTAAACATGTCCCTGTCCGGGCTTGGTTATCACAGCTCCGATCTTGGGGGGTTCACCGGGTGGACGTCTCCCGAGCTCTATGTTCGCTGGATCCAATTCGGCGCTTTCAACCCGGTGATGCGGGCCCACGGTGTGGACAACCAGGGGACGGAGCCCTGGGCGCGTGGGATAGAGGCCGAAGAGATAGCCGTCGAGTTCATACGGCTTCGCTACAGGCTGCTGCCCTACTTGTACTCGCTCGCCTGGGAGAATCACAAGACCGGTATCCCCATGACTCGTCCACTCTTCTTTCACGACCCTGACGATGCGGGTCTCAGCGGTCTTTCCGATGTTTTTCTGCTGGGGCCCGACATCCTGGTAGCCCCTGTAACTGAGGCGGGAGTCACGGAGCGGGAGGTCTATTTGCCTCGAGGGCACTGGGTGGATTTCTGGACGGACAGTCTCTATACGGGCCCTGGGAGTGTGCTTGCAGAGGCCCCGCTCGACCGCATTCCACTCTTCGTTCGGGCCGGCGCGCTGCTGCCGATGCAGCCGGTGATGGACTATGTCGACGAGATGCCCCCGGATACCCTCTGTCTGCATGTCTATCCTCCTGCCGGGAGCCGGCGGGAAGCCTTCACACTCTACGAAGATGACGGCCTCAGCCGTGACTACGAGACGGGGCAGTATGCCACAAGCGTATTCACCCAGGAGGTGCTTTATAGCGAAACCGATACCACACTCTATCTCGGAATCGGTGGCGCCGAGGGCGGTTTCACAGGTATCCCCGAAACCCGGACGATCCTCACCCTAGTCCACCTCACGGGCAAACCTCCCGACTGGGTTCGCCGGGACTCTCTCGCCATGCTTCCTAGCCCTGCGGAGGATGCCCTCATGGCCGGGGGAGAGGGTTATTTCTATGACAAGGACGCCCGCCTTCTCTTGATTAAGTTCGAGCACACCTCTCACCGGTCGTCAGCCATCGAGGTCGGCGGTTGGCAGCCGGTGGGTGCCTCTGGGGAGGATGGCGCATCGTGGCGGGTAGGGTTGGGCCGGAACCGGCCTAACCCCTTTTCCGCCGGCACCACGATTCCATATACCATCGCCCGGGCGGGGCAGGTCACGATCGAGGTTTTCTCACCTTTGGGAAAAAAGGTCGCAACGCTCGTCGACGATAGCATGAACCCGGGTCGGCATAGCGCTACCTGGAACGGAAGGGACCTGTTCGGACGCCGGAGCGCACCGGGTGTGTACTTCTGCAGATTAGCCTCAGGAGGGGGAACCGAAACCGGCAAGATTGTCCTGCTCAGATGAGGCCACATGACCCCATGGGCCAGCTCACCGGCAACCCGCAGATCTCAGACCCTACTGGATGTAACCCAGGGCGCGAAGCTCCTTCTTGGTCTCCTCATCATGCTTGACCTTGATGTCGGCTCCGTAGTCACTTTCATCCAACCAGACAAGCACATATGGCGGATCGGGCATGGTGCGGGGTTGTCCCCTGACCTTGGCTCTCCCACGGTGCCGCTTGATGGTGAAGGGGATCTCGTGGGGGCTGTGAAGGCCCGGACCCAGGTAAGTTGTTTCGCTCGCAGTTCTACCATCGACCAGAATGTCAAACTCCAGCGGCCACTCCGAGGGGTCAACCTGAAAAGCGAGGGTAAGCGTGCCGCTCAGTTCGAGATCATCTACGCTCAGAACGGAGTGAGAGGCCGGCTGTGAGATCGCCGCCTGGGTATCCATGAGCCGGCCGGTGCTATCCATGAGCTTGTACGTGTGGATGTTGCCGATTGAAAGGCCTCGCTCTACGGTCAACTTCACGTTGAATCTGTGCGGTTCGCCGCCACCGGCCAGCTCAACGTACCAGGTATCAGATGTTCCGAAGATGGTCATGAACAGCATCTGGTCAAGTGGGGCAAGATCATCCGTCTTCTCCGGAGCCAGGTCTCGTTGTTCACCGGGGTCCTCAGCCAGGTTATACACCGACATCTGCTTGGTTCCCATGTTGTATATAAGCTTCCACGGATATCTCATGACAGTTTTGCTTTCCGGGTTCCCAGTGGTAGCTTCGGCATAGGCCACATCCGGGGGCAGCAGCGTACCCTCCTTCTCATCGACTGCACCCTCTCCCAGAAGCAGAGGCTTCAGACTGACGCCCTCGAAGTCGGCATCCGGTTGGATGTCGAGTATATCAAGCACAGTCGGCATAACGTCGAGGAGCCGTACCTGTCGTGCCAGGCTCGCATTCCGGGGAAGAACTCCGGGGAGTGAAAAAATCAGAGGAACTTTGATGAGCTCATTATAGAGGCTGTGGCCATGTCCGAAACCACCATGATCGTTAAACTCCTCGCCATGGTCACTCAGGAAAACGATCAGCGTGTTCTTGACAAGATCGCGGTCCCGAAGACCTTCAAGAAGTCTTCCTATCTCCCTGTCGGTGAACGCTATCTCGCCGTCATAGAGGGCTTCGATGTGATTCCAGTCTGCCGGTGTAAGGACTTTCATCTGGCTGAAGAGCTCGGGCTTCGGAGCATTGAATCCCTCCAGATCGAAGGAGTCCCCTATACGACCATCATAATCCGGATCGAATACTCTGTGGTAAGGAGCCGGTGGGGAGTAGGGACGGTGCGGGTCGAAGTAGTGTGCGAACATGAAGAACGGTTGATCGCCCATTCCGTCTATCCAGCCAAGTACATCACTGGTGGTTCCATCCGCTACCCTCGTCCTCAGCGGAACGAAATTGTAGAAGTCGAATCCCCTGTTAACTCGGTTCATAGGCTTGAGAACAGGGGCATTCACCACCGCGCCTGTCGCGTACCCATCGTCCTTCAGTACCTCCGCCAGTGTTGGAAAGGAGGTCCGCATCCCGTTACTTAATTTCACCGCGCCGTGCTGTGCGGGATACAGTGAGGTAAAAACAGTCGCAAAGGAGGGGAGTGTCCACGGCGACTGGCTCATAGCGTTCTCGCAAAGCACACCATCGGCCGCGAGTCTGTCTATGCCGGGACTGGTGCTGCGCTTGTACCCATAACAGCCGAGGTGGTCGGGCCGCAACGTGTCGACGGCGATAACTATGAGATTGAACTTTCCGCCCTCACGCCCGCATGAAAACAGAAGCACCAGAGCCACAAGAACAACAGCTTTGGATAGGGGTCGCATCCCGGCCTCCTATGCCTTCACGTCCGAAACTCTCTTGTCGTCAGTCGAGCTTACCAGGCCGGAATCCCTGACGCAACAGAGATTCATCTCGCCCCGCCCGGCCGTTTTGTGGTTGACAGGGCATATGCAGAGATTTAGCCTTCGGCTGGAATCCGGATGTTGTTCATCTCAAGAAGGGTGGATCTATCCGCCTACGCAGAGGACCATGGGTTTACCCATGGTTCAGTGCGCAACAAAGTGCTTCGGCGGATGTCGCTAGATGGGCACGCCCTGTGGCGGATACACCTACCACGGGGCTGTTGAAAGAGTCGGTTATATCAGGCTGTTCAAAAACATCCGGATGCAAGGCCTGCGAAGACTCCAGGAACGAGGCGTACTTCAGTGTACGCCGCAGTGACGGGTGGCGAGCACAACGCAGCAAATGGGTATTTTTGGGCAGCCTGACCACGGGCTTGCCCTCGGGGTATTCCATGAAAGCACTCGGTAGCTGGCTCCTGACCGCATGTCTGTTTTTTTTCGCATGTGGCCAAGATAACAGGCGACCCAACGTAGTGTTGATCGGCGTGGATACGTTGAGGCCGGATCACCTCGGATGTTACGGCTACTCGCGAAACACAAGTCCCAACATCGACCGGCTTGCCGGCGGGGGAGTCCTGTTTGAGAATACCGTCAGCCAGTGCCCGTGGACTCTTCCATCATTTGCGAGCGTACTGACATCACTCTATCCGACACAGCATGGCGCGGGTATTTATATGAACCGGCTCCGAACCACGTTCCCGACACTTGCCGATATACTCTCAAGTGACGGATACGTAACATGCGGCATAATAAACGTGTCGGTGTTGAGCCCTGAATTCGGTGTCGACCGGGGGTTTGGCTACTACGATGCCCCTCCGCCGGCAGTGAAGAGAATCGCCGACGAGGTGACAAGGGATGCCCTCGAGTGGATCGCTCATCATGAGCATGAGCCCTTCTTCCTGTTCGTTCACTACTTCGATCCCCATCTTTCTTATTCACCCCCGGCGCCCTATGATACGCTCTTCGATCCTGATTACCAGGGGAGGGTTGGAAGGTCATTTGATCGCGACAAATACCTCGCGATGAAAGACGACCTTTTCAGGAACGAGGGTGAGCAGACGGCCGCCGACTGGGACCATATAAGGGCTCTGTACGACGGTGAGATAGCATTCACCGATGAGGCAATCGGTGATCTGCTTCAAGGTCTTGAGGAACTTGATTTGAGAGATAAGACCCTGATTGTGTTTCTGAGTGATCACGGGGAAGAGTTCTTCGAACACAAGGGATACGGTCATGGTCATACCCTGTTTAGAGAGGTAATCAACGTTCCGCTTATCTTCTCTCTCCCCGGTGTCCTCCCAGATGGCGCCCGTCTGTCAAGGCAAGCCCGTCTTGTGGATGTCATGCCCACGATTCTTGACCTCCTGGATATCAATGTCGACGGCCGTTTCGAGGGTGCAAGTCTGGTGCCGTCGCTCACAGGGGAGGTGCCGGCTACTTCGGTCAGGGACGGCATGTTCCCCCCTGAGGTTGCATACTCTGAGGGACTGCGACGAGGCGGCGAGAGAAAGTCGCTGACCACTCATTCGTGGAAGCTCATATACGATGTGGCCGATGAGAAGGAGCTTCTTCTGAACCTTCAGCAGGATCCCGGCGAGATGAACGATCTTGCCGGTAAGAACCACAATTCCCAAGCTCTGCTCGAAGCCATGTTGTTCAAGAGCATGTTCGAGATGTCCGAGACATGGTATGTAGAGATGGCCGGCGGTGAAACCTCGCATACCTTCGACCTTCGCATCGCTGCCCGCAAGGGGGTTGGGATTGGCAAGATCTACATGTACAGGCTCCTCGATGACAAACGGCGTATCCTGGGATCAGATGATGTCGCTTCGACAAACGAACAGCGTTCTACACTTGAGATACATGGCTTGAGGACTGCGAGGCCTGTGGTGCTGGCTTTTAAGGCCGAGATACCGGTGGGGATGCCTGTCACTTTTGATGTAAGCATAGACGGTGAGCCCGCGCCGGATAAGACCTATCTGGGCGAATCGATCAAGAACCCCCGGGAGATGCCCTTTGCAAGGGTGGCTCGGCGTATAAAGACAGGCTCGGGTGGAGGTCCTGCCACGAGGCCGGCGCCGCCTTACTGCCTGATCTGGCACTGCGAGAATGAGTATGGAGCCGAGGTGCCGTCGGTGCTGGAAGAAGACACCAAGAAAGACCTGCGAGCACTAGGTTACATCCAGTGAGAGACAGAACGAGTTGACATCGGATAAAGAGATCAAGTCACTGCTTGGCCCTATCGCGCCGGCACGATCTTTCTGCCGGTTCGCGATCAAGCCTGCTTCGAGTCTTGCTCCCAGTCGGTCTTTAGGATACCGAAGAGAATCAGGTCTTCGTACTTGTCCCACCTCTTGAGGTGCCCGGGAAGAACGCCTTCCCGGCTCATGCCGAGGTTGCGCATCACGCGGCCGGACGCGGGGTTTCTCGCCATGTATGATGCATGTATACGGTAGAGGTCCAGGTGCGTGAAGCCATACTCAATGACCGCACGCCCGGCCTCCGTGCAGAATCCTTTGTTCCAGTAAGGTTTCCCTATCCAGTAGCCGAGTTCGGCATGGTCGAATCTGCGCGTGATCACGAGGCCGATGGCCCCTATGAGGTCTCCCGGGTC
>JALGWN010000003.1 GCA_025774115.1 bacterium | reverse complement strand
CAATGGCTGCAAGTGCTCTTTTAGCAAGCATATCAGGATTATCTTCCTTGATTTCCGGGATATGGTATCATAGTTTAGAAACGTACTCAAGAGTACCCTACTCTCAGAGGTGATAATTTGGAGCACAACGACCTGATGCTCAGGGTGGAGCACCTGAACTCCCGGGACGGCAGATACAAAACACAGGCATATATGTTCACCATAGATGCACTTGAATTCACAATGGCCGGACTGGGGCGTCCGGGGCACGTCAGCGGCCGTGAGCTGCTGGAGGGAATCGCGGTGCTTGCAAAGAGGGAATTCGGACCCACAGCCAAGATGGTCTTTGAAAGCTGGGGCTTGAAAGGGACCAGGGATTTCGGTGAGATCGTCTTTCACCTGGTCGGTGCAGGGCTTCTCGGCAAGACCGATGAGGACTCTATTGAGGATTTCGAAGCAGTCTACAACTTCGATGATGTCTTCGAAAAGCACTACGATTGGAAAGCAGGAGAACCGCTGTGAGAGCCGGGGGGCGGATATGCGTGCGCGCGATGACGAGTTTATCCGGGACATAAGGTACCTCCAGGAAACCATGGAACGCCTTCTCTCGGATTTCTCCAGGTTGCGAATGCCCCTTGTTCTAGGCAAGGAGTCGGTTTGGCGCCCGCTTACCGACGTTTATGAAACCGAGAACGAGTTCATCATCCGTATGGAGATACCGGGGATGGACCCGGGCGATTTCAAGGTGACTCTGGAAAATCATATGGTCATAATAAGAGGCATAAGACGGGGCCCGATGTGTCCCGGGAAGAAGAGATTCCATGGGATGGAGATCACACTGGGGCCGTTTGAGAGAAACATCGGGATCCCGCGTGACTTCCACATAGCCTCGATGGAAGCCGCCTATGAGAATGGTTTCCTTATTGTCCGTGTGGCCAAGGGTAGACGGGATCTTGTGTCCGGAGCGAGAATCATACCGGTGGAACGAGGTACATAGGTTGCCTGGCTGGAGCACAAAGACGCTGGCAGGGATCGCCAGTAAGTTCTACGGCGGCAAGGAGATGAACCAGCCGTTTTCGTTGGGGAGGGTCGCGCAGAGCGCCCGCAGGGTTCTTGCTGTTCCCGGCGCCGGTCTTGCGGAAATGCTGGTGGCTTACCCTGCCATGAGTCTTCTCAGGACCGCGTTGCCCGATTCACGGATCATATGCCTTGTCGACGACGGCCAGGCGGAGCTCCTCAGGGACAATGACGTGGTCGATGACACTATCGTGTTTCCCGAATTCAAAGGGGCAAGTGGGGTGTTCAAGTTCCGGCCCTTCGTAAGTGAGATCAGAGAACGGATGTTCGAGGCTGTTTTCTATTTCGATTTCAGGTATGAATTCTATCGTGTACTGCTCCCTGCGGTCAGCGGGGCCCGGCTCAGAGTGAAGCTCAAGGATGAAATAGGATATCCGCTTTTCAATGTCGAGGTGATTCCGAGGCCGGATTCCACATATTTCAAGGATCGCAATCTCTGCCTGGTGAAGTTCCTTGCTCCGGACGCAAACAAGTGGCGGGATTGGAAGATCCCGGAGAAGGAAAGCAAGATCGCCAGGGAAATCGTGAAGTTCCGCAAACCCAAGAGTGGCGATCTCCTCATAGGCGTCGATCTGAGTTACACCAAGAAGGGCAACAAACCGCCCTTCGACACGCAGATTCGGCTTGCAAGAAGCTTCCAGGCCTTGAAACCGAGCCGAATAGCCCTCCTTTCCGATCCGCGTCCGGCTGTGAAGGACGAGGAGATCAGACGTTTGGGCAACTATGATTGGCTCGACATTCCCAGAAAGAACTTCAGAGATACGCTTGGAATCTTGTCTCAGTGCGATCTTCTCATCACCGGTAACTGCAATCTCCTGCACTTCGCCCTTGCGATGGAAATACCTTCGTTCATTCTGTTTTCCAGAGGGGAAGACAGAAGGTGGCTGCCCACGCAAGGGATCTTCCAGGTGGTCGAGGAGGAGGTCTGGGCGGTAACTCCGCCGGCTAAGCTGGCCATGCAGATGCGTGATTTCGCCTGCGCTCCTTCGAGGATCTAATCATGGAATCTCTACGGGTATACATGCGGGTGATTGCATTCATGAAGCCTTACTGGAAGCGTCTCATCGCTGTACTCATGCTCATGATCGTGGTTGCGGTTTTCAGCGGAATCTCCATAGGTATGATCCTCCCCTTTGTGAATGTGCTCTTCTCGGGGGGAAGCTTGGATGGGGTGGAGGCCGAAGAAAGTGCGGGTGGTCTTTTCGGTATTGCAGCTGGCTCACTCGACACGGTCCAGGAACGGGTGAGACACAAGGTGCTCTCATTCTATGCCGCCGGATCGCCCCTTGAGACCCTCGGGCGAATCTGCCTTTCCATTCTTGCTCTGTACTTCATCAAGGGCCTGTGCACATATCTTCTCTCAGTCTTAAGTGTCTCTATCGAGCAAAAAGTAATCCGGGACATCAGAAACAGGCTCTATGCCCACCTGCATAGGATGTCGCTTGCGTTCTTCCATGCCAGCAGAACAGGACAGATAATCTCCAGGATAACCAGTGATGTGGGGCTTGTCCGAAGAAGTATCTCCTCTGGCTGCCTTGCGGCCATTCGGGACTTTCTCAACATTCTCGTCCTCGGCGGTTTCGTGGTCTGGATAAACTGGAGGCTGGCATTGGTGGCCCTTATTGTCATACCCTTCATAACTCTCGTGGTCGCCAAGATCGGACGGCGTCTGAGACGCTACAGCACCAGGGCCCAGGAGAAAATGGCCGATGTAACCACGGTGCTTCAGGAGACGATCTCGGGGATCAGGGTGGTCAAGGCCTTTGGAATGGAGGCGGGGGGTCTGGTGGTACTCTACTATGGGGGTATGCAGGTTCTAGAGGGCAATCTTCTGAGTCCCGACTGGTTTTTGATCTTCCTTGCGGCCATGCTGTCCATCATAAGACCCGCCAAGACCCTTACCCAGGCGAGTGCCAAGATCCAGGAGGGCATTGCTGCAGGCAAACGCATATTCGCCATACTCGATGCCGAACCCGACATCGTGGATGCCCCGGATTCGGTTGACATAGACGGTATCCACGAAGGCATTGAGTTCTCCCAGGTGAGCTTCAAGTATGACACTTCGGATTATGTCCTCAGGGACGTCGGGTTCCGGGTGAAGAAAGGCCAGGTTGTAGCCGTGGTGGGACCGAGCGGGGCGGGGAAATCCACCCTGGTAGACTTGATTCCCCGTTTCTACGACCCCACCGAAGGCAGTGTGTTGCTTGACGGCCGGGATCTGCGGGATATAAGCGTGAAATCCTTGAGAGGCATCATGGGGATCGTGACACAGGAGACCATCCTTTTCAACGACACGGTGAGGAACAACATCGCTTACGGTGTGGAAGAGCTGCCCCTTTCCAGGGTGATCGATGCGGCGAAGGCCGCCAACGCTCATGATTTCATCGCCGCCTTGCCGGAAGGTTATGATACCGTGATAGGCGATCGGGGTATGCGGATATCCGGCGGTGAACGCCAGCGGCTGGCCATAGCCAGGGCCATTCTCAAAGATCCCGAGATCCTGATATTCGATGAAGCTACCTCCTCACTGGATACCGAATCGGAGAAGCTTGTTCAGGATGCCATAGAGCGGCTGCTTTCTCACCGGACCAACTTCGTGATCGCCCACAGGCTCTCAACGGTTACCAACGCCGATCTTATTGTGGTTATCGATGGCGGCAAGCTCGTTGAGATAGGCCGGCACGATGATCTTCTTGCTGCCGGGAGTGTCTACCGGAGGCTCTATGACCTTCAGTTCAGGGATTATAGTCAGACCCTGAAGGACAACTAGGGTATCCGATGCCACCTGCCTCCAACCGGTCCCTTAATCTGCTGGTGATAAGACTCAGCTCCTTCGGTGACGTCGTTCTGGCAGAACCCGTTACCCGGGTGCTCAAGACCCGTTACCCGGGGTCGCAGGTGACTTTTGCGGTCTGCCGCGAATATACCGGCCTGCCCGTGCTCTTCTCCTCCGTTGACAAGGTACTGGCCTATTCGAAGCAAAGACCGGAGTGGTGCCCGGACTCGGGCGGTCGGGCCTATGACATCGTTATAGACCTTCAGGCCAACCGCCATTCCAGGCGGATCACGAGCGGCCTCAAACCGTTACGGGTCCTGCGATACAGACGACCCCGGCTGGGACGCTTCTTTACCGTCTATCTTCCCAGGCTCTGGAAGGGCCCTCAACCGCATACCATAAAGACCTATTTTCGGACGGTCGAGCCGCTGGGGATTCGCTACTCCGAAGAGGTGCCGCAGGTCATACCCGATCCGCGGATGGTAGCGGAAGGCCGGGCCCTTGTGGGCCAAGGGCCTGTCGTGGGGATCTGTCCCGGCAGCAGCAGTGAACACAAGTCATGGGGGGATGAGCGCTTCGCCCGGCTCGTCGGTCTCCTGACGGGGAAACACAAGGCCCTGCTTGTCGGCTCCGGCGAGGACCGGCCTGCAATCGAGAGAGTACTCAGGAGTATTCCCGGCTGTGAGGCCAAGGTGTATGTCGGAGAGAACATAGGGATGATCGCGGCCTTGCTTGCTCTATGCCGGATCACGGTGACGAATGATTCGGGTCTCATGCACCTTGCCGGCGCCGTAGGATCCCGGCCGGTGGCGATCTTCGGTCCGACATCACCGCTCCTGGGCTTCGCCCCGGCGGCGGAGGGGGCAGTGGTGCTGAGCCTGGAGCTTGGCTGCAGTCCATGCAGCTTTCATGGAAACAAGCCGTGTCGCCTCGACCGCCGCTATTGTATGGAGGGGATCACACCCGAGCACGTCGCCTCCGTCGTGGCCGGCATCATGAAAGACTCGTAGCGTTCCTGCTTTCGTGCGACGTTGGATGTGGGTTTGGGGTTGCCGGAGAGGGTAAGTCTTGCTAAGTTTGGGCAAGGTTCTGAAGCACACTGAGATGAGTGTAGCGGGGCGCACGCGGCCGTGCTTCGCGAGAGACCCGGAGGAGAACGACGATGGGCGGCAAAACCCGGAAGGCCGTCTTTTTCGACCGTGACGGCACACTGCTTGTGGAGGTGGGCTACCTCAACCATCCCTCGCTTGTCGCCCCTTACAAGTTCACCTTGAAGGCCCTGAGGAAGGCCAAGGAGAGCGGGTTCTTGCTTATCGGCGTTACCAACCAGTCCGGGATCGCCCGGGGTTATATCAAAGAGTCCGATCTGCGGGATATTCACTGCAGGATGCAGGACATCCTTGG
The DNA here is from genome assembly GCA_025774115.1 of bacterium. Classification (GTDB taxonomy): domain Bacteria; phylum Arandabacterota; class Arandabacteria; order Arandabacterales; family Arandabacteraceae; genus JALGWN01. Next base: position 48,101 of record JALGWN010000003.1, on the reverse strand, counting down.
AGATGCGGGTGTCCCCTTGGACGCAATCTACTATTGCCCGCACCATCCGAATGGCAGGGTGGCGGCATACCGAGAAAAATGTAATTGCAGAAAACCCGCGGCCGGCATGGGGTTTGAGGCAGCCGAGCGGTTTGGCATTGACCTCGGCCGGTCCTACATGGTAGGGGATAAGGAAACCGATGTGCTCTTCGGGATAAATCTAGGTGTGACTCCTTGTCTGGTGCGAACCGGATACGGCTCTTATGAGGAAAGGGGCATGAAGGAGTCCCCGCCGGGCAACTTCCATGTCTTTGAGGATGTTCTTGGCGCCGTCGAGTGGATGGCCGGGGGAGTATGAGTGCCTAAACATCGATGGAAATCATCACCAGGCTTGGCGTTTGTGTTCGTCACCCTCCTCTGCTTGGCGGCCTCGGCATCGGACAGTCTTCCTTTCAGGTTGGGAGAGAAGCTCACCTTCGATGTCCGATATGAATTCGTGAAGGCCGGGGTGGCTACGCTGGAGGTGAAAGAGATAACTCAATGCGGCAGCCGGAGCACGTGCTTTCGTGTCGTCTCAGAAGCCAGGTCGACCATGCCCTTCTCGCTTGTTTTTGAGGTCAAAGACAGGGTGGAGTCCTTCATCCACGTGGACAGCCTTTATACCCTGAGATATGTAAAGACTCTGAAAGAAGGCAATTATGAAGCTTATGAGACTGTGGATTTCGATCAGGTGCGGCATACGGCCACATATCCCGATGGTGAGGTAATCGAAGTCCCTGCGCGGGTCCAGGATGTCCTCTCCTCTCTGTACTATATCAGAGCCATGGATCTTGAAGTGGGCAGAAGCATTTTCATCAACAATCATGCCGATGAGAAGAATTACGCGCTTGAGGTTAACGTACTTCGAATCGAGGAGATCAAGGTCCCTGCCGGGACTTACGAATGTTACGTGCTCGAACCTATTCTGCGGGCTTCCGGCATCTTTCAGCACAAAGGTAGACTAACCGTATGGATATCCACGGATCCGAGCAGGATTCCGGTAATGATGAAGAGCAAGATCCTGATTGGCTCCATCAATGCGGTATTGACCGATACCAAGATCGATTAAGCCGAACTAAGGAGCTCTGTTATGGCAGAAGAAGAACCCAAGCAGGCCGCGAGGCCGCGGCGGATTTCAATGGATGTCCGCAAGAGCAAGGTGGGAGTCGAGGATTTCGCCTCCGTACCCGATGGCTTTTCGTGGTTTGCGGATCTGGAGAAGATGATTCCACGGATTCTGGCCGGCAGAGATATCATGGAATTGTCCTCGCGCGTGGTCCGTGCAGCGCAAGAAAGTCGCCCGGTGATACTGATGATGGGGGCCCATGTCGTCAAGTGCGGTCTGGGGACTCTGATTGCCGAGCTCATCCGAAGAGGTGTGGTGAACTGTGTAGCTATGAATGGAGCCTGCGCGATACATGATGTCGAATTGGCGATGTGGGGCAGAACCTCCGAAGACGTGGGCGAGGGTCTCAAAACCGGTGAATTCGGCATGACGGGGGAGACGGCCGGGTTTTTTGCGCGTGCTTCGAAGCGGTGCCTCGACCACGATCTCGGGATGGGTGATGCTCTCAGAGCCGAGCTCGCCGATGCGGATCCGGCTCACCGCGAGAGGAGCGTGCTGGGAACCTGTTCTGATGCCGGTATAGACCTCACGGTGCATATTGCGGTGGGCACCGACGTCGTCCATCAGCACGAGGAAGCCGATGGCAAGGCTATCGGTTTCGGCACGATGAAGGACTTCAGGCGCTTTGCAGAACGGATCGCGGGTCTCAATGGCGGAGTGGTACTCAACCTCGGGTCGGCCGTGATGATGCCGGAGGTTTTCCTGAAAGCGATGGCAATGGCCCGAAGTCGCGGAATCGACCTGGGCGGTTTCACTTCTGCGAATTTCGACATGTATTCACACTACAGACCGCGGGTCAATCTTGTGGAACGCCCAAGGCTGATCGGTGGGACGACATACAGTTTCCTCGGCCATCATGAGATTCTCATCCCGGTTTTGGTCGCCTCGATTCTGTGCCGGATCGAGTGATGAGTGGCACGCAAATTGCCACTGTTTGGGTTAGGAATCAGTGTGATGACGATGCATTCCTGAATATCGGGGAGGGATACGTCTTGCCGGTTCTGCATAACCTTGGGCGGTCAGGAGACCGAAGGCGTTTTGCAACGGTTTTCTGCAGAATGCACTGATGGTTGCAACTTGACTTAGCGGAACTTATGTGGTATATTAAACATAGTGTTACAAGTGAAGGGAGTGGTTTCTCAGGTAAGTTTGCTACAGAAGGTTTTTGCTGGTTAGGTGCCCTGGTTAAGGCGAAACCGGATATGGAACGTATGGCAAGCTTACCGTTGGTCGCTGATAGTACATATTTCTTACGGGAAAGCGCTATGCGTGTTCCCGTTTTTTTATCCGCCTACACAAAAGACCACGGGGTTACCCATGGTTGGATGCGTGAAAAGGTGCCTCGGCGGGTGTCACTAAATGGGTACGCCCTGTGGCGGATGCAGGTACCACGGGCTTGCCCGTGGGGTGTTCCATGTCCGAGGAGGGACTAAAGTGACAAGATTGGTTTTCCTTTGCCTGCTTGCTGTTTTCCTGGGGGCCAACTGCGGTGGTTCCGGAGCCAAGCCTCAGGCGGACCTGGCTCCCGGTGGCAGCGAGGGAGAAGTAGCGCAGGAAGAGATATGGCTGCCGGAGTCGCAGCCTTACAGGATCACACTCGGGGACGCTTTGAGCATCCAGTTCTTCTATTATGCGCATTACAATTTCATTGCTGTGGTTCGCCCCGACGGTATGGTGACAATCCCTCTTATGGGCGAGGTGAAAGCCGTCGGCATGAGGCCAGTGGAGCTCGAGCAACTGATAAGGGCTCATTATACCGAGGTGGTGGCGGAACCCGAAGTCGCGGTGCTGGTTACCGAGTTTGCGAATCAGAGGGTCTTTGTCTTCGGAGAGGTCGGCCAACCTGGTGGCTATCCTCTGATGGGTGAGATGACGGTCCTGGACGCTGTCGCAGTGGCCGGTGGTATCCAGAAGGGGGGCGGTGGCAATAGCGTGATTCTGATGAGAAAGTCCCCCAACGGGCGTTATGCTGCCAGGAAAATCGATCTTGATGCCAAGATCCGGGGTAGAGATAGCGAGATTGTCTATCTGGCGCCTGCCGACATAGTATACGTGCCGCTGTCCGCTATCGGGAAAGTAGACAAGTTCGTGGATCAGTTCTTCCTTAAGCTGAGCCCGGCATGGCGCTTCTACATACTGGGGCGGAACGTTATCGATTCCGAAGGACAGACGTTAATAAGCGAATAGGACACCAATTCGGACTCTATGCGGAGTGATGGCCATGAATGGAAGTGACACCGGCGATCGACACTTCTCCCTACGCGACATTCTCGCGGTTGTATTCAGGAGGAAGGTGCCGGTTACCATTGTAGCTGTGGCCGTGGCGGCTGCCACTCTGACGGCGGCCTCCCGCACCAGCTCTGTATATGAGGCTTCCGCGAGAGTCTTCCTGCGGAGGTCCGGGGCAACTCCTCTTATGACCTCCTGGACACCTTTCTTCGGGTTGGAAGAGGAGATGAACACGGAGGTGGAGATAGTAGGATCGGTTGACGTCATGTCGCGGGCTGTCGAGATATTGAAAGACGATGGCGTGTACTTCGAGATGGCCGCCGGTGACAGTGTGATCAGGCGTGAACCGACAATCGGTGACATAGCCGCAGGACTATCGGCGACGCCCGTTGAGATGTCCAATGTGATACTCGTCAGATATGCCGGTACCATGCCCAACTTCGTCGAAGCGGCCGCCAACGCGGCGGCAGACGCATATGTTGAACACCGCATCCGGGTGCGGAGTTCCACTGGCATTGAGGACTATTTCCGGGATCAGCTTGCCTTGCTTGAGGCCAGACTGCTCGGCCTTATTGCGGCTGAGCTGGAGATGAGGAAAGAGGCGAGCATCTACGATCTGGAGTGGCAATATCAGATGGCCATAGGCCGCAAGAACGAGATCGAGGTCGAGCTGGCAAGAACAATGAGTGAGAGGATAGCCGAGGAGGGGAAGCTGCAGTTGTACAAGCAGAGGCTTGAGGAGAATCCGGATCTGCTGGTTCCGTTTGCCCAATTTGAACACGAGAAGCTCGGGGGGCAGATGATGGTGGAGTACTGGGCTCTACGCAGCGATCGGGATGAGAAGGCCGTCATGCTGACAGAGACCAACCCGGAGGTCAGGATGCTCGACAAGAGAATCGAGCAGATGGAGGCGAGATTCGACGAAGAGGTCACGCGGCGATTGATTGAGAAGGAATTCCTGGTTGAGGACCTTAAGGCGCTGGAGTATGGGTATCGGTCGACGATCTGGGAAATATCCGAGGAGCTCAAGCAGACCCCGGATGCAGTTGCACAGATCAGGCATCTGGCGAGGGAAATCAATTACACATACATGCACTATGAGAAGATGTTGGAGAAGATGCTGGATTCGATGGCCTCCGAAGCCAATGACATAAGACTGTCCAACGCCAAAGTGATCAGCCCGGCGTCGGCGCATCTGACCCGGGTGGGTAAGATGCAAGGGGTTTATGTTGTATTCTCGATTCTGCTGGGTTTAAGCCTTGGGATAGGGTTCGGCTTCCTGCTGGACAACATGGATCAATCCATGACAACCGCTGCGGATGTGGAAGACGATCTGGGCGTGCCGCTGTTGGGGTCGGTACCCGACATCAGGAGTCTGCCCGAGCTGACCAGGAGAGTCGATAGGAGTTTCGGTAATAAGTCATAGTGAGGCACAGAATGGAACATGTGGATAGGCCAGGCGAGCCCGGACCGCCCAAGGACGAGGGAAGCGCCCGCAAGATCGCCTCTCAGGACGCTTTCCACTACTATCGGGGGCTGATCGGTCAGATCGAAATAGCCCTACCCCGCCATCCATCGCGCGTCATGCTCTTCACGAGCTCGGTGGAAAAAGAGGGGACTACGGAAGTGGTTATGGGGTTGGGGCTTACACTGGCTGGGGCCATGGGCCGCCGGACGGCGATCATCGACTGCAACGTTCGCAACCCCGAGATCCACCAGCGATTTGGTGTGGAGGACATAGGGTTGGACGAGCATCTGAAGGGAGAGATCGGAATCGAGCAGGCCCTGCTCAATACCCTGGTACCCAACCTTTACGTTATGCCGCTGGGGGCGAGCCTCACATCACTGGCAACCGTTGACAAGGAGAGGTTCAGCGAGTTTATCACAACACTGAGAAACAGGTTTGAATATGTGCTCCTTGACGCACCCCCGGTGGGTTTGAATCCGGAGACCACTGTTCTATGTGATACGGTCGACGCCGTGGTCATGGTGGTAAGACACGGGAGCACGAGGCGGGAGGTCGTCAGAAGAGCCAAGGAAACGATCGAGAGGGGGGGGGGGAAGATTCTGGGGGTTGTCCTTAACAAACGCAAGTTCCCGATCCCGGAGTTTCTGTACCGCAGGTTATAGCTATGCTCCTGGTAGGGGGAGGGGCATCAGTTGAGATACAACAGTGGCTCGACAAGCCGGAAATCACTGCTGACCGCATTTCTGTTGATTGCCGTCCTTGCCGGGATTGTGCTACGCTTCGTCGCACTCGGAGGCAATAGCCTCTGGACCGATGAGATGTTGACTATCCAGAACTCAATGGTGAACGAGAAGATAAGCGCCACAGACCTATTCGGGAATCTGCAGGGCCCGCTTATCTCCATTATGATCCATTTCTGGGCTGCAACCAGTATGGCTGAAATCTTTCTCAGGCTTCCATTTGCGATAGCCGGTGCTCTATCTGTGGGTGCGATCTATATGCTGGGCAAAGTTCTCAACGGTCGGTGGGTCGCTCTTAATACGGCTTTGTTCGCCTCTTTGTCACCCATCCTGATCTGGTACTCTCAGGAGGTCAGGGGCTACGCGTTTGTAATGCTCTTCAGCATCATCATGACTTACTATCTTGTGCGCTGGACGGCATCGCGTAGGAATCGCCATCTCTTCCTGTATGGGCTTTTTCTTCTGGCGGCATTGCTGTCCAATCTGACTGCCGCTTTCGTACCGGTCGCCCATTTCATATATCTGGTCGCGTTTCCCGCCAAAAGGCGACTGTTAGGCGGATGGATTGTGACGGTACTGGTGGTCCTTTTGTTCTTCTCGCCTTGGGTACGCAGCATCCTGCTCCGAACACATGTCGATAGGATGATTGGTGCCGATACCGGAGAGGAGATTATAGGTGGGGGGGGATTCTCCGTGCTGGCGATCCCATACTTATTCTTCACATACAGCGTCGGTTATTCGCTTGGGCCGACAGTCAGGGCTATCCAGACCGAGGGACTAAGAGTGGTCACTGAGAATCTCCATTGGGTGATAGCGGCAATAGTGATCTTCGCTGTCCCGGCGGTCGTGGGTGTGAAGAAACTGGCACGTGAGAACGCCGAATTACTGTTTCTTTTGCTGGTATGGCTGGTGGTTCCCATCGTGGCTGTCTCGGCGCTTGCCCTGAGGAACGTCAGGGCCTTCACCCCGCGTTATGCTCTTGTTTCTGTGGCTCCATACGCCTTGATCCTCGGCCGGGGTCTAAGTGTGATCACCAAGAGCAAATGGTGGTTCTTTACGATTGTATTCGCAGCCCTCTTGGGGGCCTCTTTGTACAACTACTTCCTGGAACCCACATATGCCAAAGACGATGCCCGCGCGGTGGCGCGTACCATAGAAGAGAACTTCAACGATGGCGATGCTGTAGTGGGCTTTTTCGGCACGCAGCCGCTGAAACATTATCTCGGTGACTTTGCCGAGGTCAATATCTTCGGGGCCCGCGACATGGAGTCCCGAGAGACAATTGCGGCCAGGTGTGCGGGGATCGCAGACGCCTCAGAACGTGTTTGGTTGAGCCTTTGCCGGGAATGGCGGGCGGATCCTGAAGGCATTATTCAAGGCTGGTTCGACAGCAACATGGTCCTGATCCGCTCCTTTGAGTTTCCGGGCATACGGCTTTACCTGTATGTGAAGAGGAGTGGATGAAATGAGGTCTTTGTCAGGCACTCTTGACATCGGCAGGATCAACCTGTTTTTCGTCGCGTTGATCGCCGTTTCTGTCGTCATCGGGATCATGGCCGGTTCCCAGGCCAGGTTCAGCCTTCAGATCATGGTCTACGCGGTCGTTCTCCTGAACACACTGATGTTGGCACATCTCTTCCTTCTCAAGAGCATGACCTACGGGCTGATTCTCTATTTCTACTCCCTGATTTTCCTGAATATTTACTGGAGAATCATTTTGCCCGGTGCGCTACCCGACTTTGACATACCTAGAGTAATCTTCATATTTGTGTGGGTAGCCTTCCTGCTCGAAATCGCTCTTGGGAATAGACGCCTTCTCCCGAGAACGAGAGTCGAGGCTATTATGCTGTTTTTGGTGGTAGTGATTATAGTCTCGATGGTCAATTACGGCATCCCTCGGATACGCTTGCTGCTCAATGGTTACGCGGTTCCCTTTTCCCTCTACATGATGTGCAAGAACGTGTATGTCAGGAAGAGGGATGTGCAAAGGCTCGTACGCTTCTTGGCGATTCCGCTTTCGTTCTATTTTCCCATGAACATGCTTTTCGAAAGGTTCGGGATGCGGCAGTTCGTTTTCCCCAGGTATATTTTGGATCCCCAGGTTGCCGGATCTTCATTCTTCGGTCAAAGGCCTGTCGGGGCCCTCCTCCAGCCGGTGGCTACCGGGTTCGCCATGGTTTGCATGTTCCTCCTGAGCATGTATGCATTGTCAAAGTTCCGTGGTTTCCTGCCGAAGCTGGCATCGTTGATCCTATGCATCATTACTCCGGCCGGCATCTTCGTCACCTATACGAGGTCGGTCTACCTTGGCTTCTTACTTCCCATACTGGTCCTTGTAGTGTTCGGTAAGAAGCTCAGGAAATACGCGATTGTGCTCACAGTCGCTGCGGTTCTTGTTGTTATGGGCAATTGGGAAGCCGTCACATCCGAGGATCGGGCCGCCGGTGGGCTTGCCACCCAGAGGACGGCCGTCACCCGTTTGGTCATCCTGGAGGCGTCCTTGAGGATGTTCGCCGACCATCCATTCGTGGGGGTGGGCTTCGATCAGTACGCGCAAAACCGCCTGGCCTACGTCAGGCAGGTGAGAACCACGCTTCTGGGCGTCCGGTCAGCCGGGATGGGCAAGAACGTCAAACAGCACAATCAGTTTCTTCTGGTTCTTACCGAGCTCGGCATGGTGGGGTTTGTACCTTTATGCCTCATTTATTACCTTGTAATCCGTATGCTGTGGAAAGCGCGGAAAATAACGTGTGACATATATGACTACGAATTCGTGGTCGTTGTATGGGGGATCCTGGTCTCATACCTGACCAACGCGATGTTCGTGAATCCGACTTTCTTCGAGTTTGTGAACGCGTTCCCGATGGCCATGGCGGGTATCGTTGCCGGCGGTTACCAACGAGCAACCATAGGTGGATGGAACAACAGACATCAAGGTGAAAGGAGCTTTACGGATGAAGGTACCATTCGTTGATCTGAAAGCACAATACCGTGAGATCAAACCTGAGATCCGGTCTGCGATCATGTCGGTCGTGGAGGATTGCGCTTTTGTAGGCGGGAAGTATGTGGAGCAGTTCGAGCAGGATTTCGCAGCTTTCTGCGGCCGCCGTTATGCGGTGGGGGTGAGCTCGGGCACATCCGCCTTGCACCTCGCTCTCATGGCGATGGAGATAGGGCCCGGGGATGAGATTGTAACTGCGGCCAATACGTTCATAGCGACCACAGAAGCGGTGACGCATGCGGGCGCATCTTTCAATCCGGTCGATATCGACGCCCGCAGCCATAACATGGACGCTTCTCTGATCGAAGGCGCAATAACCGACCGCACCAAAGCCATCGTGCCTGTTCACCTGTACGGCCAGCCTGCGGACATGGATGCGGTGAATGAGATTGCGGAGAAGCATAATCTTCTGGTGCTTGAGGATGCCGCCCAGGCCCAGGGTGCGGAATACAAGGGCAGAAGGGCCGGATCTCTGGGTACGGCAGCGGCCTTCAGCTTCTATCCCGCCAAGAACCTAGGCGCCTATGGAGACGCCGGAATCGTGGTCACCGACGAAAAGGAAATTGCCGACGGCATCAGGCTCTTGGCCAATCATGGCAGGGCGGGGGCCACCGGTCATGCAGTGGAGGGTTTCAATGCAAGGCTGGACGGTATCCAGGCCGCGGTACTCGGTACAAAACTGCCACATCTCGATCAATGGAACGGAAGGCGTCACGAAGCGGCGGAGAGGTACAATCAGCTCCTCGCAGACCTCGATGTCGTGGTTCCGGAGGAGATGCCCTACGCCAAGCACGTCTACCACCTCTATGTGATCAGAGTGAAAAACAGGGACAAGGTCAAAGAGGAGCTGGCCGCCAGAGAGGTCTACTGCGGCTTGCACTATGCTGTGCCGCTTCATCTTCTGGACGCTTACAAGAGACTGAACAAGCCTAAGGGGAGCTACCCGGTAACCGAGGAAGTGACTTCCGAGATACTCTCCCTGCCTATGTTTCCTGAGATAAGCGAGGACCAGCAGAAATACGTCGCGGATTCGCTTGGTGAAGTACTGGAGAAGATGGACTAGATGGAACCTGCACAGACGACAGAGCGGAGAGGGCCGGCAGTGGGGCCGGTCTCCGAATCCGCACCCCGCAAGCCCAGTATCCTGTGTTGCTCCCATGTGCTGTGGCTTCTCGATGTCTGTGCTCTGGGCGCTGCGTTATTCCTCGGCTACTGGCTGAGAATAGGCTCCGGGCTATTCGGCGCCTCATATGATCTCAGCCTCGCCCGCCTGATCCCGCTGGTGGCCATCAGCGTGGGCTGGACGGCCATATTCGCCATTGAGGGTCTCTATAGGAGAGCCAAGGTGATAGCCGGCCTGGATCAGGTGCTTTCCATAGGGAAGAGCACTACCCTCGGCTTCCTGCTGCTCCTGGCCCTGTCGTTTGTATGGAAGCGAAACTACCTTGTGGAAACGCGGCTTGTGGTCGCGTTCGGATGGATCTTCAGTATAGTGCTTCCGTCGTTGATTCGTGTGGGTATTGTAAGGACAGCCCTCAGAAGGCGGATGAGGCATGGTGAAGGTGCCAAGAGGGCCGTGGTGGTCGGGCCGATACCTTTTGCTCGCCGGTTCATCGAGGATGAGCTGCCGGCCAGAAACGGCTACCAGGTGGTGGGTTTCATAGAGACGCGGGAAGGTGAGATTGCCTCCGATCTCGGTCCGGAATACGTGCTGGGAAGGATCAATGCCATAGACGAGATAGTCGGCACCCACGAGATAGAAGAGATATTTCTGCCGATTGCGCTGCTGGAGAACAGGATCTGCTTTGATGTAGTAGCACGGTGTTCGCGCACAGGACTCCCGGTGAGATTGGTATCGGACATCTTCGAGATTCTGATGCCGGATGAATCAAAGGAGAAGATCGACGGTCTCCCCGGAATCAGCCTTGGGGAGCCGGCGCTCAAGGGTGTCGGGCTCATAGCTAAGCGCTTCGTGGACCTTTCCGTATCTGTCATCGCTATCGTGGCGTTTGCGCCGTTGCTTATCCTGATCGCGCTCCTGGTGAAGCTGTTCTCCCCGGGCCCGGTCCTCTTCAGACAGATAAGGGCGGGCAGGAACGGTACGCCGTTCACCTTCTACAAGTTCAGGACGATGAAGCATAACATCGACGATACCATCCACAGGGAGTACGCCACCAACTTCATCGGGGGCAAAGAGCTGAGACTCAGGGACGAGAGAAAAGACAGCAAGATATACAAGATGCCGGACGATCCCCGGATAACGCCAATCGGCCGAGTGCTCCGGAGGACAAGCCTGGATGAGCTCCCACAGCTCTTCAACGTGGTGAAGGGAGAGATGAGCCTGGTCGGTCCCCGGCCGCCGATCGCGTATGAGCTGACGATCTATAAGGAATGGCACAAAAGACGGCTTAAAGCCAAGCCCGGAATCACAGGGTTATGGCAGGTGAGCGGTAGGTCCAGTGTCCCGTTTCATGACATGGTACTACTGGATCTTTACTATATTAACCGGTGGAGCTTGTCGCTTGATATAGAGATAATCTTGAAGACAATACCGGTGGTTCTGTGCGGGAAAGGAGCGTACTAAATGACAGAGAAGGGAACACCAAAGCATGGGGATAGGCGGACCACAATCGGAGTCATAGGATGTGGCTACTGGGGCCCCAACCTGACAAGGAACTTCTATCAGCTGCCGACCTCGAGGGTGAAGTACTGCTGTGATCTTGAGCAGGAGCGCCTGAAGCACATGAAGGCTCTGTACCCCAACCTCGAAATCACCAGCCGGTATCAGGACCTGATCGAAGACTCCGAGGTGGATGCGATCGCTATCGCAACACCGGTTTCCACCCACTACCCGCTTGCCAAGGCGTGCCTGGAGGGGGGGAAGCATGTGCTGGTGGAGAAACCCTTGACCGGCAAGGTTTCCGAGGCCGAGGAGCTCGTCGATATGGCTGATAAGAGGGGCCTTGTGCTCTTCACCGGACACACGTTTGTCTACAATGCGGCCGTCCAGAAGATGAAAGACCTGATTGAGGCCAAGGAGATTGGGGAGACTTACTACGTGAGCAGCGTTCGGGTCAACCTGGGGCTGTTCCAGGAGGACATAAACGTCATCTGGGATCTCGCTCCCCACGATATCTCCATAATGAACTTCCTGTTCGGCTGCGACCCGATCACCGTCTGCACGTATGCTAAGTCCTACATAAGGGAGGGTATTGAGGATGTGGCGTTCCTGGTGCTCCAGTACCCCAACAACATAATAGCCCATATTCACGTCAGCTGGCTCGATCCATGCAAGATACGCCGGACGACCCTTGTTGGGAGTAAGAAGATGCTGGTTTACGACGATACGTCGACCCTTGAGAAGATCAGGGTGTATGATAAGGGCGTGAGCATTCAGCCGCACTATGACACATTCGGAGAATTCCAGCTCGCATACAGGTTCGGAGACATAATCGTGCCCAAGATAAACGATGTGGAACCGCTCAAGTACGAGTGTGGGCATTTCGTCGACTGCATAGAGAATGGGACCGTTCCCAGGAGCGACGGTCGTGCCGGACTCTCGGTTGTCAAGGTGGTCGAGCGGGCCTGCGAATCGGCCAAGCTGGGTGGGGCCCCCCTTCTTCTGGAAAGAGATGAAGGCGGCAAGCGATGATCAAAGAGAGACCGGTGGTGGAGACCGGAAGAGGTTGCGTCATAGATGTGGGGGTGTTGTTGGGCTATCCGGCTTCGCGGGGCAAGAACATAGACCGTGTGTTGATCGGAGACGGGGGCCGGCTCAGGTCGGGAACCGTGATCTACAGCGGCGTCGAGATCGGCAAGAATCTTCAGACCGGTCACAATGTGGTCATAAGAGAAGAAAACAAGATCGGTGATGATTTCTCGATCTGGAACAACTCCGTGATCGACTACGGATGTCGGATAGGAGACGGCGTCAAGATACACTGCAACTGCTATGTGGCTCAGTTTACAGTGATTGAGGACAGGGCCTTCATGGCCCCCGGCGTCACCATTGCCAACGATATACATCCCGGATGCGAACACTCCTCGGAGTGCATGCGGGGTCCCCACATATGCAAGGGTGTTCAGATAGGTGTGAATGTGACCATCCTGCCTTATGCCGAGATAGGGGAGGGTTGCCTGGTCGGGGCCGGAAGTGTTGTAACCGGGGATTTGCCGCCGTATTCGTTGGCATACGGCAATCCGGCGAGGGTGAGAGGGGACGTACGGGACCTCACGTGCACCAAAGGACTCACCGATAAACCTTACAAGTGAACGTAGCCCGGAGTATTCGGAAACCTCGTCGCGAGGTACCGTAGATGGCAGCACTGCGGTAACCGAAAGGTGTGCCACGATGGCCAAGTCGAATCCGGGCCGGATCAGGGCATGTTGCATTTCCGGACTCGAGGATGTTCCGTCGGCCTGCACCCTACCACCGGAGATGAGAAGGAGGATCCTCCCTCTCCCGGCCGAAGCGGGTTGGGCCGAGCCGGTGCATCACTCACACAGGATCTTCATAGGCATATGAGGATACTCCAGGTAAACAAGTTTTTCTACGTCCGCGGCGGTTCGGAGAGGTACTTCTTCGACCTCTGCCGGCTTCTGGAAGATCGAAGCCATGAGGTCCTTCATTTCTCGATGAGACACCCGCGAAATCACCCTTCCCTGCAGGAATCCTACTTCGTAAGTGAGATCGATCTCAACGCGCCGATGGGCCCCGCCGAGAAGCTGCGAACGGTTTTCCGTATTCTCTATTCCACCGAGGCGAAGAAGAAGATGGGCCTCCTTATCGACGATCTCAAACCCGATGTGATCCATTTCCACAACATAACGCGACAGCTGTCACCGTCGATGATCGATGCGGCTGTCGCCGGGGGTGTGCCCACAGTCCAGACCATGCACGATCTGAGTCTCGTATGCCCGGCGCACTCTTTCTTCGTCGACGGCCGGGCTTGCGAAGCCTGTGCCGGCGGTAGGTACCGGCACGCCTTGCCGAAGAAGTGCATCGACGGGCTTGTCTCCTCGACTGTCCTGGGTACCTTCGAGGCATATCTCCATTCCTGGATGGGATTATACAAGAAGGTCGGACTCTTCATCGCACCGAGCCTTTTTCTGAAGCGCAAGGTTTCGACTCTCGCGTGGATCGCAGATAGGATAGTGCATCTGCCCTATTTCATACCACCGGGTCCGGACTATACCTCGGAGAACCGTGGGTATGTGCTATTCGCGGGGAGGATCTCCGTGGAGAAGGGGGTAGGTACCGTTATTGAGGCCGCCGCCCGGCTTAAGACCGTGCGCTTTCTCATAGCGGGCGAGGGGCCTCTGCTCGATGGATTCAGGAAGCAGGCCGCGAACCTGGACAATGTGCGCTTCCTCGGCTATGTCGCCGGGGAAGCCCTTGAGGAGCTGATAAAGGGAGCCGGTTGTGTGGTCGTGCCGTCGATTTCTTATGAGAATCTTCCTCTGAGCATATTGGAGGCATTTGCGCGCGGCAAGCCTGTTGTCGCATCGCGGGCGGGGGGTATTCCCGAGCTTGTCCGGGACGGTGTCACGGGGTATCTCTTCACACCCGACCGGGTGGATTCACTTGTTTCAGCGGTGGACAAGACCATGGCCGACGAAAAGGATAGGCTGACCTTAGGGCGACAGGCAAGAGAACTGGTGGGGAAAGAGTATTCACCCGCCTCTCACTATGAGAAACTAATGGCGCTCTACAAGGAAGTGCTGGGATGAGAATCCTCATGACAGGTTGGAACGGCATACCGGCGGTATACCGCGATATCGTGGGGTACGGCGACGCGATCGTCACCCATCTTGAAGAGGTGTGTCGTGGGTGATAGCTCGGTTAACGAGAGTGGAGGGCGACCCCGGCACGAGGCCTTTCCGGCCCAACTTTACAGGCAGGCAGGCCGCAGGTGGCTTATCCTTGCAGGAGCGCTGGCGGTGCTCCTGTGCCTTGGTGTCTTTGCGGGGCACGTGAGGAACCCCGATGCCGTCAAGCAGCGATGGGCTGTGCTGGTTTCCCGCATCCTGGCAGGTGCCGGTGGTTTTGTCTTTGTGAGGCTCCTGCTGTTCTCATATGAGGAGCGAGTTCCCGTGCTCTTCTTCGACCTGGGCTCTGCGAAGGGGGCTGTCGGGATGGTCGAGCGGATCGGAGATGCGGTCCGCGATCTCATGGACCGCGGCTATGAAGCAGTCCCGCTAAGCGATGTGGTTGAGTTTGTTCGGGAGCAAAGGTATGTGCCCAAGAAGGGCGTCGGTCTGGTCATAGAAGCGACCGGCATCGAAGACCTTGTTGAGATCGTTGCCGCGCTACCCGGCTTCGATATCACAGTTCTCCTTCCTCTGAGGGCGGCAGAAGACAACACCGCATTCAGCCGCGTTTCAGGATTGCCCTCGGAAGTCTCGCTCGGGCTGAGCCTCGTGGGAAGGGACGGTCTTGAGGATGCCGCAGGTCTGAAGGCGCTCCTGGGACGCTTCAGGGAGAGAATCTCCGGCCTGACCGGAAGCGAGCCCGGCTTCGCAAGGGTCGGTCCATCGCCGGGTATCGATCTCAGGAGGCTTCTCAAGCAAACGGCCTACACCTCTTTTCTGGATGGGAGTGGGTTCAACAGGTTCGGCGACGAGCCTCACACACTGAGGCTCCTGAATGCTACAGCGGCTGTGTCCGGTGACAGAGACGGGAAAGGGCTCGCCATGTATGCCGGGCTTTTCAAGGCAAAGTACTATCTCTGGCCGGCGGCTGCGATGATGCGGCTTGTCGGGAAGGGGTTGAAGGGAACCTGAGGCATGGTATCAGTCCGAGAGTCTGTACCTGACGAGGTTAAGCAGAGCAACGATACCGTCACGCCAGGTTATCTTCTTACCCTCATGGAACTCCCGGCCGGCATAAGAGATGGGAATTTCATATATCCTGTGACCGCTCTTCAGGACCTTCGCGGTCATCTCCACCTCTATTTCGAACCTCATGGAGTTGAGTTGAAGCCCCTTGAGTACATCGGCCTTGAACATCTTGTAACATGTTTCCATATCGGACAAGGTGGTATCATAGAGAATATTGGTCACCAGGGTGAGGAATCTGTTGCCGACCCAATGCCAGAAGAACATATTCTTCCTTTCACCGGTGAAGCGCGAGCCGTATACGACGTCGGCTTTGCCGTCATGGATGGGTTTCAGGAGCTTCACAAGGTCCTGGGGATCGTATTCCAGGTCGGCGTCCTGGATGACGATGACGTCACCGGTCGTAGCCGGTATTGCGGTCCTTATGGCTGCGCCCTTGCCCATATTGGTCTCGTGGAAGATCACACGCGCCCGCTCGGAAGGAAGGTCTTCGAGGACGTTTCTCGACCCATCGGTGGAGCCGTCGTCCACGATCACGAGTTCTTTGTTGAGCGGCAGGCTCTCGACCATAGCCAGGATCTTCATCAGTGTGGGGCGCTCGTTGAAAACCGGGATCACTATGGATACTTTTATTTCGGGAAACATGAGTTCGCTCATACAGCCTATTATGGGTATGGTCGCCTGGCGTGTCAACCCTATTAGGAAGGTACTGTTGTGAATAGACTGAGGTTCGTCCTGAGTTCAAGGGGCCTGAAGAATACGGTGGCGCGCACATGGCAGGTCGCGACCCGTTTCGGTATGACCGCCGACAGGATGGAGAGGCGGCTCCTCACCTATAGGGATGTGGTGGCGGAATACGGAGGCCATCCCTCGCTGCCGATCACGGCCACGGTCATGGACCGCAACCCTCAAGTAGCGCGAAAACTGGTGGAGGGCGGGGTCGAGCTTTGTGTTCACGGTCTTATCCACACCGACATGGCCCGACTCCCGCCGGAGATCCAGGAAGAGCATATCCGCAGGGCGGTAGGCCTGTTCGCCGAACACGGCATAGACGCCCGGGGATTCCGGAGCCCATATCTCAAGTACAATGCCGCTACATTGGAGGCGGTGGAAAAACTGGGGTTCGAGTATGACAGCAATCTCCCATTCTACTGGGAGCCTGCCGAGTCCCTCCAAGGCCTCAGCCGGCAGAGGGCCGACGGCCTCATGAGAGGCCTCCGCTTCTACAATCCGGTCAAGTACCCTTCCGAAAGATCGCTGCCCCGGTATATAGGTGGTATTGTCGAGATCCCGGTTTCGCTCCCCGACGACGAGATCCTCTTGGACAGGATGGGACTCCCGATTGCGCAAATAGGCGATGTATGGACGGAAATGGCCGGCCAGGCCCTGGAGAGGGGGGAAATGCTGATTGTGCAGCTCCATCCGGAACGTATTCTCCATCTGGAGGCGGCGCTCAGGCGGGTGCTTCAGTTTGCACATGAGGGCGGGGCCTTTTGGATCGCGAGCCTGTGGGAGATCGCTTGCTGGTGGGCCGAGCGTGTGGGTGCCGGGGTTGATCTTACCCCGCTGGGAAGGGGCGCCTACCGGGCCAGAGCGAGCGGCCCGGCCGGGCTCGGTCTCAAGGTTGTGGAACCCTTGAGTGGAGTGGGCCGTGCACTCGGCCCCGAGGAAGAGGTTCGATCGAGTTGCAGGCCGCTGGTAGGCATAAGCAGGAAGGTCTCATCCGCCCTTAGAAGAACTATTAGAGAAATGGGCTATTTTTATGATATAACGGCAGATAGAGACTCAGTGAGCCTATATGTCGATAGGGACATCGAAGTCGCCGAACTTGAGGCAAGCATAGGTCGTTGCCCGAATCCCCTCCTGGCCGACACACGCTGGCCCGGACCTTTCACAGCCGCACTGGCCGTCACGGGCGATATCGACTGTCTGACCCTGGGGGATTTCCTCAGACGTTTCAAGGAGGGTTAGCCTCTTGCGGATCTGCCTGGTAAACACGTTTCACTACCGCAGGGGTGGTGACTGTACCTACACTTTCGATCTGGCGGACCTTCTCCGCTTGAAGGGGCATGAGGTCGTCCATTTCGCTATGAGACATCGGGAGAACGTGGATTCGGAGTACAGTGAGTTCTTCGCCGATCATATCGATTTCGGTGAAGCCTTCAGGAGCAGGAATCCGATCGAACGCCTCAAGGCCTTTACAAGGTCCCTCTATTCCGGTGAAGCCCGGCAGAAGTTCGGACGGCTTCTGGACAAGACCCGACCCGATATCGTCCATCTGCAGAACTTCCGGCGCCACCTCACCTTCTCCGTAGTCGGGGCGGCAAAGGAGAGAGGTCTGCCTGTCGTTTTCACCGCCCACGACTACGATCCGGTATGTCCCAACTCGCTGCTGTTGGCCAAGGGCAGGATCTGTACGGCATGCAAAGGCAGGCATTTCTACAAAGCCGCGCTCGCCAGATGCAAGGAGAATTCGCTGGCCGGGAGCCTGGCGATCGCTCTCGAGGGCACGTTCACCCGCTTTCGAAAGTACTACGATCTTATAGACGTCATAATAACCCCGAGTGCGTTCGCCCGGGACCGGCTGGTGGATTGCGGCTTCGATCGGGCTAAGGTAAGGGTGGTGCACAACTTTATAGATACCGGTTCCTATACGCCGCATTACGGCGGCGAGGGAGTCATATATTTCGGCCGCTTGGTGGTCGAGAAGGGTCTCGACAGCCTGGTCAGGGTGGGAAGGGGGATGCCGGATGTGAGGATCATTATGGCCGGCGATGGGCCTGAACGGGAGCGTCTGGAGACCTTGTCCGAGGAGTTAGCGGTGAAGTCGGACCGCGGAAATGTCGAGTTCCTAGGGTACGTGGACAGGAGTCGCCTCCACCGAATAGTCAGCCAAACCATGTGTGTGGCGATGCCGTCTATATGGTATGAGAATTTCCCGTACACCGTTCTGGAGGCTTTCGCCCTGGGCAAGCCGGTGGTTGCTTCGAACATAGGTGGGATGCCGGAGATGGTAGCCGATGGCGAGACCGGGCTTCTCTTCGAGCCGGGAAGTGTCCGGGGCCTGGATGGGGCGGTCAGATATCTTCTGGAAAACCCCGGCCGGGTGTGTGAGATGGGCCGGAAAGCCAGGCAGCGGGTGGAACGGGAGTTCGACGCCGAGACACACTACAAGCGAATCATGGAGATATACGATTCGCTGGTCTGAGTGAAGGCTCTTGAGCCGAGGGCAGGTTACGGTGACCGATATCAGGATTCTTACCCAAGTCGATGACGCGGTCCTCAGAGGTTTCCTCGATGGGAACCCACAGGCAACCGTGTACCACACACCTGAATGGAGAGACGCCCTTGTCGCCACCTACGGTTACGATCCGGTCTACCTGGGGTGTTTTGATGAAAGCGGGTTGACCGGCGTCCTGCCGATGATGGAGGTTGCGAGCTGGCTTACGGGGAGGAGACTCGTCTCCCTTCCTTTCAGCAACGTGTGCGGCCCGATAGGGGACGAGGAGACATCTCGGCGCCTGCTTGAGGAGGCCATAGACCTGTATCAGGCAAGAGGAGACGCGGCGATCGAGATTCGAACCCAGGCCGACATCAACCCTGTCCAAGACGCCAGGCTGACCGCAGTGAGCTACTTCATCACGTCGATAGTAGATCTTGATCCCGATCCCGATGTCGTCTGGAGGCGATTCAAAGACCGGAACGTGAGGACAGAGGTGCGGCAGGCCGGCAAGAAGGGCGTCACAGTCAGGGCGGGGGAAAGCGAAGAAGATCTCAAACGCTTCTACGATATCTATGCGCCCTCCAGACAAAGCCACGGAGTGCCGCCCCAATCCTATGGTTTCTTCAAAAACCTCTGGCGCGGCCTTCGGCACGATTACCTGGACCTTTTCATGGCAATGCACGAAGAGCGTTGTGTCGGCGGGCTCATAACCCTCGGTTTCGGTAAAACCATCTGTGCAGCATACATCGGCAGCGACGCCGCATACCGTTCGCACCGGGTTCATCAGATTATGTTCTGGAAGGCTATGGAGGCGGGTTGCGCTAGGGGATTCGAGAGATTCGATTTCCTCAGAACCGCGAAGAAGAGCAAGAACCTGAGGTACTTCAAGGAGAGGTGGAATGCCCACGAGGTAGACCTTGAGTACTTCTATCACCCGGAGGTCCGGGGAACGGCGTCCACCATTGAGGAGACAGCCAAGTACCGCCTGCTGACGGCGGTTCTCAAGCGATCGCCGGCTTTCGTCGGGAAAGCGTTCGGCAGGATCCTCTATAGACACTTGGGATAAGGACTTTGCTATTGACATAGGGGCGCTCGAGTAATTTATATATTGCGTCATGGATACAGGAGGTAGCCGGGGTTTATGCCTGAACTCAGAAAAGACCCCATCATTGGTAGGTGGGTGATTATATCCACCGAGAGGGGCAAGAGACCTACCGATTTCGCATCCGTTCCTGCCGCAAGATCGAGCGATTTCTGCCCCTTCTGCGTGGGAAACGAGACCAAGACGCCACCAGAGGTTTACGCACTGAGAGACCAGGGCACCAGACCGGATACACCGGGCTGGAAAGTGCGGGTGGTGTCGAATAAGTTTCCCGCCTTGCAGATAGAGGGGGATCTCAATCGGCAGGGGGAGGGGATCTACGACAAGATGAACGGCATAGGCGCTCACGAGGTCATTATCGAGACCCCGGATCACGACAAGACTCTGAGCGATTTGGATGAGGACACGGTGGCCCAGGTGCTTTCCACGTGGAAAGAGCGGATCTTAGATCTCAAGAAGGACAAGCGTTTCAAGTATATCGTTGTATTCAAGAACCACGGCGAGGCGGCGGGTGCCTCACTCGAGCATTCCCATACCCAGCTGGTGGCGATGCCCATTGTTCCCAAACGGGTCGTCGAGGAAATCGAGGGCGCGCGGAAGTACTATGATTTCAAGGAAAGGTGCATCTACTGTGATATAGTCTCTCAGGAGCTGAGCGATGATGTCAGGGTCGTGAGTTCCAACGAGAACTTCCTGGCCATAGAGCCATTCGCAGCCAGGTTCCCGTTTGAAACCTGGATTCTTCCCAAGACCCACAAAGC
Source organism: bacterium (assembly GCA_025774115.1). GTDB lineage: Bacteria > Arandabacterota > Arandabacteria > Arandabacterales > Arandabacteraceae > JALGWN01. Next base: position 27,596 of record JALGWN010000003.1, on the reverse strand, counting down.
GGCGTTTCAGGATATCGAGAAGAACGAGATCCATCATCTTGCAAGGATCCTGAAGGAGATCCTGATGAAGATAAACGCGGCCCTCAACAGCCCTCCGTACAACTTTATCCTCCATACCCTGCCCCTGCAGGGAGATAACAGGAACTGGTATCACTGGCACCTTGAGATCATGCCCAAGCTGACCAAGGTAGCGGGCTTCGAATGGGGCTCGGGTTTCTACATAAACCCGACCGCACCTGAAGATGCAGCCAGATACCTCAGGGAAATTCAGGTCACGACACTCAAGAGGTGATTCCTACGATGGAAAGGAAACTGTCGATTCTGATGGTTGCAGCTGAAGCTCATCCACTTGCCAAAGTTGGCGGTCTGGCCGACGTCATGGGTGCATTGCCCCAGGCTCTTAGGGAGCAGGGCCATGATGTCCGGCTTGCGCTTCCCTATTACAAGTCCATGAGGGACAAGGTGGGTTCGCCGGAGAAAGTCAGAGGGGCCGAACTCTTCGATATCGCGCTCGGTGACACCACCTACCCTGCAAGGGCCTGGAAAACCAGATTACCCAACAGCAAGGTCGAGGTCTATCTCATAGAGAGCAGTGATTTCTTCGACCGTGACGGGATCTATGTCGACGGGGCAACCGGTGAGCCCTACCAGGATGACGCCGACAGATTCACCTTCTTCTCGAGGGCGGTTCTCAGGCTTGTGAAGCTCACAGGCTTCGATCCGAACATAATCCACTGTCACGATCATCAGACCGGTTTCATACCGGCGTGGGTCAAGTATCCACCCACATCTGCCGGCCTCCCGGGAGGCCTTCGGACGGTCTTCACCATCCATAACCTCGCCTACCAGGGCGATCACCCTCGGGAGATGGCCTACAAGGCCGGCTTTGGAGAGGAAATGCTCAAGTCCGGGGCCGATATCGAGCTCAACGGCCGGGTAAACATGATGAAGGCCGGAATCGCAGCTGCCGACACCATAACTGCGGTGAGTCCGACATATGCCAAGGAGATCCAGACTCCCGAGTTCGGCCATGGCCTTGAGGAGGTGTTGAGGGCACGCTCAAGTGATCTTGTCGGCATCCTTAACGGAGCCGACTATGGGGTCTGGAACCCGGAACATGATGGCTTCATCGCCTGCAAGTTCAGTTCGCGGAAACCCCACGGCAAGCAGAAGTGTAAATGGGATCTGCTGGAACGCTTGAATCTTAACCTAAGCCCGGATGCTCCCCTGGTCGGCATAGTGTCCCGCCTGGTTGCTCAGAAAGGCTTCGACATTCTCTCCGATGCATTCGACCGGCTCATGGAGCTCGGCCTGGGTTTTGTCATACTCGGCTTGGGCGAGAAACGCTACCACGAGGTCCTGACCGAGGCAGCGGTCCGTTTCCCGGGCAGGGTCTCACTCAACCTGGCTTTCGACGAGCAGCTTGCGCACCAGATCGAAGCAGGCTGCGATATGTTTCTCATGCCCTCGAGGTATGAACCCTGCGGGCTCAATCAGATGTACAGCATGAAGTACGGGACGATCCCGATCGTCAGGGCAACCGGCGGCCTTGCCGATACGGTGATAGACCACGAGAAGGGCGACGAATCCACCGGATTCGTATTCACGGAGTATTCCGCGGATGCTCTTTTCAGTGCGGTCGAGCGGGCCGGCAAGGTCTTTGACGATAAGGACGCATGGACCGGCATGGTCCGGAGGGCCATGGCGCAGGACTTCTCCTGGGACCGGGCGGCCGCGACCTATACGGATGTCTACGTGGAGACGCTCAAGAAGGGAGGGGCCGACCGTTGAGCACAGGCCGGCGACCGCTCCCAAAGTGTTCCTTGACGTTCTTGGGATTAAGCTATAACATGTCACAGAAAACCATGAGAAGCCGGATTGAGCGGGAATAGCTCAGTGGTAGAGCGCCACCTTGCCAAGGTGGAAGTCGCGGGTTCAAGTCCCGTTTCCCGCTCCATTTTTTGTCCGCCTATGCAGAAGATCAGGGGTTTACCCATGGGGTCTTCCATTTCCAACACACGTTCCGGCTTCTGCCGGGTGTCCGGGTACGGGGTACGGATACGACAAAACACAGACGGCGGCGCACCCGGCCGGAACCCATGAACGCCGGGCCGGGAGGGACTTTAGACCTTGGTTCCATCCAAACCTAATATACTCTTCATAGTCATAGACAGCGCCAGACCGGACCATTTCGGCGTCTATGGTTATAGGAAGAACACCACCCCCTTCTTGGCCTCGGCTGCTTCCGAGACGGCCTTGTATCTCGACGCGAGTGCTCCTGCTGCCTGGACGCGCCCCGCTATGACTTCGATCTTCACCGGTCTTTACCCTCAGCAGTACGATTTCTTCAGCGACCGGTACCCGCAGGAAGACGTAGCCCTAATACCGGAGATCCTCAGCCGGCAGGGTTATCGTGTTACTGCGCTCTCCAACAATCCTTATATGAGCCCGTCCACCGGTTTTGACAGGGGAGTCGATCGTTTCTACTTCGTCTATCCGGGCCGGTTCCTCAATGTACTGGCAAGACGCGTCATACTCAGGAACCTCCCCGTGATTGTGAGACAGTATGTGAACCGGAGGGCCTCGCTCAAGTTTCTCCCGCAGATGATCAACGATCAGGCAAAGACACTGCTCGGGCAAACCCGGGCGGACGGCACGCCCTTCTTCATGTACCTCCACCACGATGCGCATCATCCCTACCTGTCCGATCGCAAGTATCTCAAACCCTTCCTGGAGCCCGGGATATCGGAAGCGGAGATCCGGCTGGTCGAGGATGTCCAACGGAGTGGAAACATGTACTGGTTCAGCAGGGAAAGCCACTCGCCGGCCGAGCGGGAACGCTACTACACCATACTCAGGGCCATGCACGACGCCTCAATCTATAAGAACGATATTTTCATAAAGGAACTCGTAGAGACGTTGAAGACCTCAGGCCTCTACGACAACACCATGATCGTTGTAACAGCCGACCACGGTGAATACCTGGGGGAGAGAGACCTGGTCTCCCATGGCCTCTATCCCTATGAAGAATCGGTCAGGGTGCCTCTTATAATAAAATTCCCGAAGGAGTGCGCTATGGCCGGCCGCCGGGACCGCCTGGTGAGCACCATCGATCTCGGCCCGACCATGCTTGAGCTGGCAGGCACCGACATGCGTAAACACGTTCCCGAAGCCCAGGGCATTTCGCTTCTTGGCGACGACCGGCATGAGTTTGTGGTGACCGAGCGCAAGAATTTCGCCAAGGGCCTGGACTATTGGAAAACGACCTACCCGGACCACCGGTTTGAGGAGTTCGATTACGGTTGCATGATATCTTTCAAGACATCAAAGAGGAAGTTCGTCTGGTCCTCGAAAGACAAGCATGCTCTCTTCAACCGCGAGTCCGATCCGGGGGAGACCAATAACCTCTATTTCCCGGATGATCCAAGATCCAAGACCTACCTCAACCGTGCCCGCGAGTGGATCGAGAAGGTTCCCAGGGTCCGCACCGGCGCCGCCGCCGACTTGGATGAGAAGATAAAGGCGCACCTGCGCGGCCTCGGCTATTTGGAATAGGGGTCAAGTCGACGCATTGACCCCTTTGTCCTTGACCAGGTTGGGGTTAGATTATATCATTAGGTCTGATAGCAAGGCGGCATAGCCAAGTGGCTAAGGCGACGGTCTGCAAAATCGTTATTCCCCGGTTCGAATCCGGGTGCCGCCTCCAGTTAATAGATGGGGTCAGATCTCGAAGATTGAATTCTCGCAGGAATGCGATTCTCAGGATCTGACCCCTAGTAATCCTCGTCTGCGTCCGAGCGCGAAATGTACCAGGTCTCAGGCTTCAGAATGCTATCTGACTTGAGGTCGGAGTCGCCCGTGCACACAATCATACCGCGGTCCTTTCTGAGTGAGCACTTGTAGCGTGCAAGAATCGGATCGGCAAGGCAGGGTGGGAGGTCCATTCGGGCGGCATATGCCCCATGGGACTTGAGGAAAGCGACCGTCCCGTCGACGAGAGTCGAGACAAGATCTTCGCGCACGGGATCGACTATGAGGTCGGCTATCACCCCAAGCGGGGGCTTGTCATCGGTAAGCCTACAGACTGCCAGACCCTTAAAATCACGGGGGTCTCCCAGACATACGAACCGGTAAGCGTAAGTAGGGTGGGCTTCAAACCGCCACTTGAGGTAGGTCTGATCCCGCTCCACCCCGAAACCATATGACTCACTCACACGCTGCCAGAGCTCGCCGGACCCGTCCGGAAGTGCTGTCTCGATAGAGACCGGATGACCCGCCCGGCCGTGCTTCGATCGCCCCCGGGCGGGTGGGTTGAGCCGCCAGAATACCCGGGCAAGCCTGTTGAGATCACTCCGCTGCTTGTGCTTCACGGAAGCCACGGCATAGCCGATGCGGGAGAGCAGGATGTCGGCCGTGGTAAAACCACGGACGACCTCGAACCCGACCCCCTTTGCGACCTTGAAAGAGACCGGGCTCCAACCCATCACGAAGGCTATACCGGGTGTCTTGAGCCACTCGCTCAGGAGGGCTTTTCCGATACCCATACCGCGCATCTTGCTGCTGACGATGAAGTCAACGCCCCACATACCCGGTACGGAACCCTTGGGCGTCCTCACCTTCACGGGAATCGTCGCTACCATGCCGCCGAAGGCATCGGCGACTCGAGCCACCCATATCAGGGGCTCCCCGCCGGGGTTGTTGGGGTTGTCATAGTACTGCCATTGCCATCTGGCCAGGCGGCCGGCGTAGGCGCCTTCCCGTTCCGAGGGCGGAAGTTTATCCAGCAGCATCCGGATTGCGTCGGCCTCATCGGAGCGCTGGAACCTGGTGATCCGGGGCTCCACGGTCATCGGTTACCTCCCGACTGCTTCCAGGATACCGCTTGCTCTGGTTTCGAACTCCTCATAAGTCCATCGGCAATCGACCAGCAGACGCTTTATCTCGAAAACATCACCTCCGGGACGCGCAAATCCACGGATCCCCGTGAATGCCGCCAGATACCCGGCCTTGCGGACCTCGTCTTTCACCATCTCATTGAAATCCCCGGCCTGGCCGTTGGGATAAGCGAATGATGTCACGGGTCTCCCGGTAATGGATTCGAGCAGGGCCTTACAGCCGGCGATCTCCTCATGCACGCGTTCTTGGGTCTCTCTCGACAGGATCGGATGGGTGACCGAATGGCCGCCGAATACGACACCACCCCCGGACATCTCCCGTATCCGGTCGGTGCTCAGGAAACGAACCTGCCGCAGCTCCGATGCATCGGTTGGGACCTCCAGTGCCTCGCACAACCTCGCGACCTCGTCTCGCGCCTCTTCAAGCGACCTCTGCTTGAGAAGGGCCTTAAGCCTGATTATCGCCTTCCGCCTCTCCTCGTAGGAGTCCAGACTCAGATCCTCCTTGACCAGGTCTCCGGGCAATAGGGCCTTCCCGGTGGAGAACACGGCAAATTCGAGCAGGTCGTTCCAGAGCACCGTGTCGCTGTCAACCATTCCGGTCGTTACAAAAACCGCGAAGGGGATGCCCATCTTTTGCAGCAGGGGATAGGCGTAGTCATAGAGAGTGCCGTAGCCGTCATCGAAGGTCAGGACAAAACGATTCTTAAGGCTTCGTCCCCCGGCCAGTGCCTCCACGAGGTCATCAAGGGACAGAGGAGCATAAAGCCGGCCCAGCCGGACCAGGAACCTCTCCAACCTCTCAGGTGTGATGAACTTGCCGGTGGCGTTAAAGAGGCGCGCTTCAGGGTCCGGCAACACACCGTGCAGGGTGATTACCGGCACTCCATGAGGGCTCACGAGCCGCCAGAGCCGCGTCAGTCCCAGTCTGGCCGGAAATTCGAGTATCGTCTTTCTGATGTCGCCTCCTCTGCTTGTGCGGTCACGCGACGTATCTGCCGAGGAGTCTGCCGAGCTTGAGCCACTTCAGGCTCAGGCCGGCAAACTTGAAGTCCTTGTAAGCCGCGATCGTCCGTTTGAGGAATTCACCATCGACGGTACAGACCTTTCTGCCTCTGAAATACCACCACGGTACGGCCGCTGTACGATCTATCCACCTGGGATCCTCGCCGGGCCTATTCTTCTTACGGTGCCGGTCACGGCTGCTCAAGGTCCATGCAAGATAGCCCGATTGCCCTGCGACGTCTACGGCGGTTTCATCATAAGCGCCGCCCGGCCAGCACAGGAAGTCTATCTTCTTGTCCACCAGCCTCTCGAGCTCTTGCTTGCTTAGCATTATCTCCTCCCGAAGCCGTGTCATACGTTCGGCTTCACTCTCATACCGGTCGTTCAGGCCTTTCCGGAGGATTCCCGCTGACACCTTCTCGAGGTCGTCGCGCCAGCCCTGCTTGTGGAAAAGGCCGGCACCGCCGTGCGTTTCCACATAGTCGGCGAGTTTCTGCTCGACACTCGGGTCGGCAAAGTAACGGCGCGCAGTCGCCGCTTTCGCGTGTGCGTAAACAGGAGCCCCCAGCGGTAGAAAACCGGACTGATCTTCCTCCAGATAGAGGGGTTTCCTTTCAGGCCTCGCGTTCCAGGCCAGCCACGGATAGCCGTCGCCGGGATGGTGGAAGTCGACGATCTCGGGGGAAGTGAAATACCACGTGTGGGTCTTACAGTGCCCCTGGACATCCATGACCTCCGAGAGCATCATATGCCTCATTTCCGCTGCGCTTAAGAAACCGTTCCACTTGAGGTCGTCATGCTTCACGCGTCCTTCCCGAACGTCATCAAGATTGGGACGTTTAGGGTCACGGCGGTCGATGAAATCCGTGGAGGCAAAAACGGTCCCTTTGAAACCATGCCTCCTCAAGATAGGGAAGGCAAAGACCCAGTTATCAAGATATCCGTCATCGAATGTGAGCACTATGGCCTTTGGGGGCAGGCGGCGCCTACCGGCCACATATTCGTAGAGATCGGCAAGCATTACAGGCACATAGCCCGCCGACTCAAGTGTCAAGACATGATCCTCAAATACGTCCGGGTGTATGGAAAGATAGCTGAAAGCCCATCCATCTATCGGGGGCGCGATCGAGTGGTACATGAGAACGGGGATGGGTTCCACCATTTCCGGCTGTGCCTCCGTCAGACCTGGGATCTCTCGTCCTCGCTTGCCCGGCGAGAGCCAAGTCTGGAAATCACGAATCTATGCTTGCCCGCAGGGGTGCTTTCGAGCTTGGGTTTCAGCTCAAACCGTACCCGCATATCCGGTCCGCAAGCCTCCCGGACCTTGTTCAGAATATACTGCCGGGTTTCGTCGGAGAACTCGGCGGTCGGGGTAATGGCCATGGTTATCTTGGAGAGTTCTTCCTGGATCACCTGGAAACGTTCTATGCCCTTCTTCCTCTTGAAAAGAAACGTCCAGAACGTTCCTCCCAGGGCATTGCCGTTTGGCGCCTTTACTACATCGAATGTCCTGCCGATGGCTGTCTTGAGGCGCGGCAGCCCGAGTCCGCAGGTACACTTCTCCCAGGTGATGCTGCCCAGATCCTCAATCGCGTAACGAATGAAAGGCATGCCGAAGCTGTCAAGATCGGTGACAAGCAGCTCTCCGGCATCATGGTCTTCTCCCGTCAGGTCCGACGGCACAACCTCGAGGAGCAGGCGCTCACATGCTATGTGGAGCCCGTTTCGGGCCTTACATTCCCTGGCAATCGCTCCGAACTCCCTGCAACCGTAATGGTTGTATGCGGGTGTACGGAAAGCCTTCTCGATCTCTTCTCGCTGCCACTGATAGAGTGTCTCGCCGGACAGCACCACTGCCCTCGGCCTGAATACCTCGACTCCGGCCTCCGCTATCGCCTGGGCGAAATGAGCCGTTGCCGAAGGGTACCCCGCCATCAAGTCGGGCTTGAATCTCTTCAGACGCTTTACATACTCATCCATACTGCTTTCGTCCATCCTGTATACGGACAGGATGATCTGGTTGGACAGCCTGAGCTTCATGGCATTGGTAAACTTCCGGGTCTTGTCCATATCGAAAGCCGTGCCCCACAGCAGTGCTATCTTGTCGCCTATTGCTATGTCGATCCACTGGTTCATCCGGATGGTATTGGCGCTGCCGGCCTGGCGGGCTTCGCGTCCCACGTGGAAGTAGAAGCTCTCGCCCGTAGAGCCGCTAGTGGCATCGGGTGTGAGATGGTTCTTGGGATAGACGTCGGAAATGAAGGCTTCGGGAGAGGTCTTCATGTCTTGCTTTCTCACTACGGGAAGCATCGCGAAGTCAGCCTCGTTCTTTATGTCCTCAGGTGCCATTCCGAGACGGCCGAACGCCTCGCGGTAGTACGGTACGTGCCGAGCGGCACAGGTCAGGAGCTTCCGGAGCTTTTCCCATTGATACTTGCGGATCTCCTCCGGCTCCATCACCTCAACCCTATGCATATTCGCCAGATAGGCGAGAACGTCATCGCGTTTGAGAGCCCGGTAGGCCGGGTAGAGCACTTTCCTCACCAGCATGGGGTGCATGCAACCTCCGTACTTTAGTCGACGCATTCTACCATGAGCACGGGCAGGCGTCAACCGAGGTTGACGCAAGGCTTGGCCCCACCGTATCAAGGTCCGTGCGGTTGCTCTCCCCCCATGCTTGTGGAGGGAGGTGTTGACACGGCGGAGACCGCCGGAATAGAATAGGCGCAACTTTCGGGGATCCCGGATGAAGCCGGCACACAGTCAAACTCGACCGGGGAGAGGCATGGAGAAACTCTTGAGGCAGGACAGGATATCAACATCGGTAGGCCTGGTTCTGGGTTTTCTCATCGGCCAGAAGGTTGTTGCCTTCGCCCGTGGCATAGTATTCGCCCGAATCCTGGGTTCGGCGGAATACGGCATCTATACCCTGGGTTTTTTCTTCGTGCTCATAACGGTAGCGATTACCAGCCTCGGCATCCCTTCGGCGTTCGGGCGCTTCGCACCACGGTACCGGGCAAAAGGCGGTCTGAAGTTTTTCTTCAGAAAATCCTATGTCCTCAATATCTCGATCTCGGTGGCGGCGGCCGTCATCATACTCCTGTTTCCGTCCTTCTTCTCCCGTCTCATCTATGGTGACGCCTCCTTCGACAGGGTCATGATGGTCGCGGCCGTATGCATACCCGGGCTTGTGATCCTGACCAACCTCTTCACCACCTTTTCAGGTCTCAAACTCTTCCGCGCAGGGGCCGCTGTTCAGTTCAGCCAGGTCGTTATATTCGCGGGCCTCGGCACGGCGTTGGCGGTTATCTCGGGATCGGCGGCAGGGGCACTCCTTGCCTATGCCCTCTCGATGCTTGTTGCTGTCGGTCTGTTCCTGCCGCTCTTGATCCGATACCTGCAAGTTGAAGACCCCGGAGGCAAGCCTTTTGAAGAGCGGGAGTTTTACAGGAAACTCCTCCGCTTTACGATCTGGTTTACCGTTACACCCATCCTGGTCCAGATTTTCCACTACGTCGATCGTCTCAGTCTTCAGCGTCTAATGACCGCCTCGGACCAGGGCATCTACTCGGCTGCCGTAAACCTATGCGCTACGATCTCGGCGGTTGGGCTGGCCGTCAATAACGTCGTCTTCCCCCACCTGAGCACAACATGGGAAGAGGGAAGGAGGGACCGGGCCCTCGACAACCTGGATCTCACCATAAGAGTGACTGCAGTGGGCCTTGCTGTGACCGGCTTCGTGCTGGTGCTTCTGGGAAGGCCGCTCATCCTCTCACTCCTGGGAGCCGAATACTCGAGCGCAGCCGATGTATTGCCTTATCTCGTGGTATTCTATCTCATGACGGTGTCCGTCTGGTTATTCGGAGTCTTCGCCAGCCTCGTAGAGAAAACATATGTCTCCACAGTAGGGCTGGCGATCGCCCTTCCGGTGAATATCGGGCTCAATCTGCTCCTCATACCCCGGCTTGGCATAGTGGGGGCCGGCCTGGCCACGATGCTTTCCTATGCCATGCTCTGGTTCGTGGTTGTGGGGATCTGTGTCCGTCTCGGCATGCCATTGAGGCGCAAAACGCTTGTGGCATCGCTTTTCCCCTTTCTACTGCTTCTCCCGAAGATCCCGGCAGCAGTCATTCTCGGTGGTGTGGTGGTGGCAAGCCTTGTGACCGACTGGATCATCGACCGGCGCGACCGCGAGCGCATAGGAGGGGAGCTCGCCGCCTTGCTCAGACTGAAGCGCAAACGCTCGTCGTAACGTCGGCACTCTGTCCCGATCCTGGCTCAGGTCGCGCGCTTCCTTAATTCCACGCTACGGAGGTGGGGTAAGTTTGGCTTGCCTTGGGCCGGCCGACCTAATACAATTGGCCGGGTGCCGGGGTGGCGGAACTGGTAGACGCAGGGGACTTAAAATCCCCTGGATCGCAAGGTCCGTGTCGGTTCGACTCCGACCCTCGGCACATCGCTAAAGTAAACTCTTAGCAAGACGGCCTAATTCTTTACATGATCGGTAGAAAAATCTGTTTCCGACCTGGTGTTTGAACTTGACTTCGGACCTCATTCGCGATACAATAAGCATAGTCGGGGCGAGGTTGAAGTGCGGGGGCTAAGAAGAACCCTTTCGCTTCCTGCGCGGGAGAGCGTTGTTACAGCCCACATAACGCTCACCGCACGGACTTCGGAGCCGGTGCCACACGCGCCCGACCGTGTCTCCCGCCAGGAAGCATTCACACCGCTCGCATGCAGACCCCCTACCGGCAAGACGATCCGGCTTGACACCCCGGTGGCGCCCGCATATTCTTACCATTGTTACCTGCGTCATAAGGAGGCGTTTTGAGGGTCCCGACACTTCTACTCTTGCTGCTCCTGGCCCAGATCGGTTGGAAGGGGGACCAGAAATTCCCCTTTCCGCCCCATGTGGCTGAAGCCACAGTAGATTCCATGGCCGCGGAGTATTATGAGGCCAAGATGAAGTGCTATCCCGCCTTGGCCACGCTCAAAGGCGTCCCGGGTCATGACGGCAAGTTGTCCACCTATTCCCAGAGAAGCGTTTTCGGGCTTCTGGGCCGGATACGCAATCTGGGCAGCCAACTCTCCACGCTGGACGAGGACAGCCTGAGCATGGGCAAGTGGACCGAGTACAAGGCCTTGCTGGCGGACATGGCCACCCAGCGTTTCCTGCTCGAAGACCTGGAGTTGTGGCGGAGCCGGCCGACCCTCTATGTCGATGCCTGCGTGGACGGTATAGCATTCCTCTACCTACTGCGCGGCAGCCGGGTTGCTGCCGCAGACCTCGCCCCCAGGTTGCGTATGATCCCCGATGTGGTGAAGCACGCCAGGAGAAACCTCACCAATCCCGGCGAGTTGCACTGCCGTGTGGCTTCCGAGCGGCTCAAGGCGTTGATAGACATGCTCGAGAGTCTGCCTCGACAGGCGCCCCCGCCGGAGATCGACCCGGGACTGCTTCAGGGGTCGATCGCTGCCCTTGAGGGCTTCGGAGCTTTTATAGACTCGCTCTCGCTATCGGCGGGTACCGAGTTTGCGCTCACCTATGATGACTTCCTGATACTCTCGGATACACGAAACATGATAAGCGATATGCCGGAAGACATACGGGCCTATGCAGGGCGCGTTCTCGATGGGGTGAACGAGGAGTTGGGAGCGTATCCGATGGACAGCGTGTCCGATGATCCGGGCCCGGCGGCCGCCGTGGGGACTCGAGACCTCGAAGCCCAGCTGGGGTCGGCCCGGGATTTTATCCGGCAGAGTGGATTCGCGAGCCTTCCTCTGAGACCTTCCGGGGCTGCACCGGACTTGATGTTCCTGGGACTGCCGGATTTCGCCGGGCCGTTGTATGGTGATATGCTCTATCTCGAGCCCGGGTCGGATGCCGAAGCGGGGCATACCGCTCCACTCTATGTATCGCCCGAAGTTGCCGAGCCCGGAGCCACCCTGAGCGGCCTGGTCGCCTCCGAGGCGATTCCGGGGCGCCACATGCAAGCCTTGTTCGCAGCGACGAGCCCGTCACCCGTCCGTAGAATGCACGCCGATATCTTCACGACCAACGGATGGGCGCTCTATTCACAGCTGCTGATGGCAGGGGAGGGTTTCGGTGGAGAGCGGGCGATCCGTGATGCGCTTGAGCGAAAGAGGTTCTATGCGGCCGGAACGATAGCGGCCGTAAACATCTTTCTAGGGGAGTTCACGCTTGAAGCGGCGGCGGATTTCATGGTAAAGGAGACAGGAGTATCCCAAGCCCACGCCCGCCAACTGGCTGTGCAATACGCTCTGGAACCCGAACACCCGATAAGTTATATTATCGGTGAAAGGCAGATACGCCAAATCAGAGATGAGGTGAACAGGATCTTAGGCGAGAATTTCAGTCTGAGAGCTTTTCACGATAGCCTTCTGGCCTCCGGCCGTTTACCCCTGTATCTGTTGAGGAACAACGTGGTTTCAGCATCGGTGGGGAGGCGATAGGGTGATGCTGGGTCGATTTGCGGTCGCCGGCAAAGGGGGAAATATGTCTTACCGTAATCTGAAGATCGTTTGCATGACGGCAGTGCTTGTGGTGATTCTGGTTGCCTCTTCCAGCGCAACCAAACTGGCGGGTGAGTTTCTTGCCACCGGATTTGGGGCCAAGGCCCTGGGTATGGGTGGTGCCTTTGTATCCATTGCGGATGATGCCAGTGCCGTTTACTGGAACCCGGCCGGCCTCTACCAGCTGGACCGGCGGCAGGCTCTGGTCATGCATTCTCAGCGCTTCGGGGGACTGGTGGACTACAGCACCTTCAGCCTCGCGATGCCTCTTTCGCGGGAGACCGGCGCGGAGGCGGCGGGTGCCATAGGTCTTGTGTGGCTGCGCGTGAGCGACATAGCACTCACATCCCACCTCAACACTCCCGGTGTCGATTTCATAGATGAACGCGACCCCGACACCGGTCAGCCAAACGGCAAGTGGGATCCGGGTGAGCGAAGGCTCTGGGATCCGGATCGGGTCCGCTGGGAAAGCGATCATGAGATCGCCGGGTTTCTGTCGTATTCCAGGAGAATCTCCGAAAGCACGGCCCTGGGTTTCAATGCCAAGCTGATCTGGAAGGAGCTTGCGGAGATTTCCGCTCTGGGCTTCGGTCTGGATGCAGGGCTCCTCCACACCGTGATGCCCAACTGGAATGTGGGGGTCACACTGCAGGACGTCACCACGACACCCCTTTACTGGGACGGCTGGTACTACGATGCCGACTCACCCGACGGCAAATACAAGGTGAGCACCACTGAGACCATCAATCCCACCCTCAAGATCGGGACCTCTTACAGACTGCCGGTCGCCGCGATAGCGGGCGACGTGATCTTCGCGGTGGATACCGACTTCAAATTCGAGGGTCTGGATGAGGAGGAAGCCGATTTTTCATTCTCCGAGGTAAGCGGGGATGTGAGATTGGGAGCGATATACGAGTACAAACGGGTCATGCGCGTCGCCCTCGGTATGGACCGCCGGAAGCCCAGCGCAATTTCTGAGCCGGCTGGGCTAGAAGCAGAAAAGGCAGCAGTCAATGCGTAAGAACATAGTGGCAGGCCGGCCGGCCGCCGGAGAGGCCTCCTTCAAGGTATTGAATCCGTATGATGGATCGTTGGTCGAAGAGGTCGCATCCGCCACTGCCGATCAGATCGAGGCCGCTCTCGCCGGCGCCGAAGAGGCGAGACCAAAGGTGGCTTCGCTTACCAGACATGAGCGCGCAACCATCCTGCGGGGGGTTTCCGAGAGGCTTGTCTCCCGCAGCGAGGAAATCGCCCGCGTTCTCTCTATGGAGGTTGGCAAGACCCTGAGAGAGGCGAGAGGGGAGGTCGCGCGTACCGCCACCACCTTCGCGTTCGCGGCTGAGGAGGCGAAGCGGCTTGCAGGTGAGATCGTCCCCTTCGATGCCGTGCCGGGAGGCACGCAAAGGCGCGGCTTCACCATGCGCGTACCCATAGGCACGGTGATAGCCATCACTCCCTTTAACTTCCCCTTGAACCTGGCTGCGCACAAAGTAGCCCCGGCCATGGCTGCCGGTAACCCGGTCATCGTGAAACCCGCGAGCCAGACCCCGGTGTCGGGTCTCATCCTGGGTGAGATCGTCCTTGACGCCGGCTTCCCGCCCGAGGCGCTGAGTGTGCTTTGCGGACCGGGCAGCACCGTGGGCATGGCTCTCGTCGGAGACCCCAGGCCCCGGATGGTGACCTTCACGGGCAGTGTCGAGGTCGGAAAGCGAATCGCCGCACAAGCCGGGTTCAAGAAGATCGGCATGGAGCTGGGTTCCAACTCCGGGGTCATAGTCACCGAATCGGGCGATCTCGATTTCGCGTGCAAGCGGATCGTCCTGGGGGCCTTCGCTCTGGCCGGGCAGGTATGCATATCGGTCCAGCGGGTCGCGGTGGCGCGCTCGGTTTTCGAAGATGTGGTCGCCCATGTGGTACGTCTTTCCAAGGGCCTCACGGTGGGTGATCAGCTCGATGAAGCATCCGACATGGGGCCGATGGTATCGGTGGCCGATGCCGAGCGGCTCGAGGCATGGGTCAAGGAGGCGGCAGCCAAGGGGGCTATGGTCCAAACGGGAGGTGCGCGGGAGGGAAGCGTCTGTCTTCCCACAGTCATGACCGGCGTTCCCCGAGACGCCAAGGTCTGGCAGGAGGAGGCATTCGGCCCGGTGGTCTGCCTTAACCCCTACGATACTTTCGAAGAAGCGCTTGCCATGATCAATGATTCCCGTTACGGATTGCAGGCAGGTGTCTTCACCAATTCGGTGAGCGAAGCCTTCAGGGCAGCCGAGATGCTCGATGTGGGCGGAGTTATCATAAACGATTTCCCAACTTACAGGGTGGACCAGATGCCTTACGGGGGCGTTAAGGACAGCGGTATCGGCCGGGAGGGCCTCAAGTACGCCGTCGCCGAGATGACCGAGGAGAAACTGGTCTGTTTCAACTTCTGGAAGCCGGAATAGGGAGGATACAATGGATCGCATTGCCGCGCTCAAAGATGCAATCATCGCAGGTGAGATGGCGCAGGCCAAGGGACTTGCCGAGCAGGCGCTTGAAGCTGGGCTCGAACCCAAAGAGATACTGAATGAGGCCCTTATCGCCGGCATGGACAAGGTCGGCGAGCTATTCAAGGTTAACGAGATCTACGTCCCCGAAGTGCTGCTT
The DNA here is from genome assembly GCA_025774115.1 of bacterium. GTDB lineage: Bacteria > Arandabacterota > Arandabacteria > Arandabacterales > Arandabacteraceae > JALGWN01. The sequence continues at coordinate 12,519 of JALGWN010000003.1, read as the reverse complement.
GCCGCCAAGAGCATGCAGAATGCGATGCAGATCCTGAAGCCCCATCTGGTGAAGGGCGGTATCCAGCCCAGGGGCAAGGTGGTTGTGGGAACGGTTCGCGGCGACCTTCATGATATCGGCAAGAACCTCATGGCCATGATGCTCGAGGGAGCCGGTTTCGAGATAGTCGATCTCGGCAACGACGTGCCGGCGGAGAAGTTTGTCGAGGCAGCTATCGAGCATGGGGCAACTGTGATAGGCATGTCGGCGCTTCTTACCACGACCATGCACACAATGAAGGATACGGTGGAGCTCCTGAAGCAGAAGGACCCGGACAGCAAGATCCGGACCATGATAGGCGGAGCTCCGGTGACGCGGAATTTCGCAGACCGGATAGGCGCCGACGGCTACGGTGACGATGCCGCGACAGCCGTCGATATAGCCAAGGGTTTTGTCGGGAGCTAGCATGGATATCATAGAACTGATTCAGCTCGGACCCGTGCTCGGCGATGGTGCGATGGGCACCATGCTTCAGATCAAAGGCCTCAAGATGGGGGACTGTCCGGAAGCATGGAATCTCGACCATCCCGAGATCGTAGAGGGCATCCACAGAGCATACCTCGATGCCGGGTGCGACTTCGTGACTGCCAATACCTTCGGTGCGAACCCAATCAAGCTCGCCAGGTTGGGCTTGGAATCCAAGCTCGGGGACGTGGTCGAGCGGGGGGTGGAACTCGCCCGGCGGGCTGCGGGGCAGACACGCATGGTGGCCGGGTCGGTGGGACCGACAGGGGTCTTGCTCGAGCCCTACGGCGACACTCCGGCGGATGAGGTAAAGGCCGCCTTCCGTGCAGCCGTCAAGGCCCTTGATGAGGTCGGTGTGGACTTCCTGTTGGTTGAAACCATGACCGACATCAATGAGGCGCGCCTGGCGATCGAGGCCGCCAGAGAGGTCTCGAAGAGGCCCCTGGCCGCGACCATGGCGTTTGCCAAGGGTGCGAAGGGTTATAGAACCGTGATGGGGACATCTCCGGAAGAGGCCGCATTGGGCCTGGTGGACGCCGGGGCGCAGATCGTCGGTATAAACTGTGTGGGCGGTATGGCCGAAGCCACCGACATAATGAAAGCCATGGTGCCTGCTTCAACCGTTCCCACGCTTGCCCAGCCCAACGCAGGTCTTCCTGAGGTCGGCCCGGTGGGCGTGGTCTATCCGGAGACGCCGGAGAGTATGGGCGAGGGACTCGAAGCCCTGCTGGGCACCGGCGTGAGAGGTGTCGGAGGCTGCTGTGGTACCACCCCTGCTCATATAGGCAAGATGGCTGCTTTGCTGGGTAAGGTCTGACCCCACTCCGCCGGCATTGACACCCCTTCCAGTGCTCGTTAGTATCCTTAAGAGGGTAGGGTGAGTGATTCCATGAAGGGTTTTCTTGGCCTTGATGTCGGCGCGGTCAGCACCAACCTGGCTGTGCTCGATATCGATCTCGAAGTTGTCTTTCACCGCTATGTACGGACCGGCGGCCGGCCCATATCTTCCGTGAGGTCGATCATGCAGATCGCCGGCGAGGGCTGCGGGGGGCTGGACATCATAGCCTGCGGGACCACAGGGAGCGGACGGCGGCTTGCCGCGGCCCTGGTGGGGGCGGATGTCGTCAAGAACGAGATAACGGCCCACGCCACCGGGGCTCTCCACTACTTCCCGGCCGCAAGGACCATCATAGAGATCGGAGGCCAGGATTCGAAAGTGATAGTGGTAAGAGATGGTATGGTGAGTGACTTCGCCATGAATACGATATGCGCGGCGGGAACCGGTACGTTCCTGGACTACCAGGCCGGAAGGATGGGTATGACGATCGATGAGTTTGCGGACCTGGCCGCACAAGCCGACGAGAGTGTTACGATATCGGGCCGGTGCGCGGTGTTTGCCGAGACCGATATCATAGAGAAGCAACAGCGTGGTGCCGACCGAGGGGCCGTCGCACGAGGCCTCTGCGAGGCACTGGCCAGAAACTTTCTCACGGGTGTTGCCGCGGGGCGGCCGATCGATCCACCCATCGTGTTCCAGGGGGGAGTGGCCTCGAACAAGGCGGTCCGCCGGGCTTTCATGCGCCGGCTCGGGTGCGAGGTGCTGGTCCCCAGATTCCATGATGTGATGGGCGCAATCGGGGTTGCCATGATAGCCGCCCGGCAGCGGGAACCGGAAGGCCCGAGCAAGTTCCGCGGCTTCCGCGTACATCCCGGCGAGCTCTCAACAAGGGGCTTCGAATGTGACGGATGTTCCAACCTGTGCGAGATCGTGGAGATATTCGACCGGGATACGCTCTTGTCCCGGTGGGGCAGCCGCTGCGGGAAGTGGGACCTCGGCTGATGCAATCCATTACTTTCATAACCGTCGGCTGCAAACTCAATCAGTTCGAGACCGAACAGATGCGCGAGCTCGCCCAGCGGGAAGGCTTCCGGAGCCGGGATGGAACCGCAGACTCCGACATGTTCGTCATAAATACCTGCACGGTGACCTCGAAGAGCGATTACAGGTCCCGCCAGGCGGTGAGAAGGGCTCTAAGGGCCAACCCCGACGCCCTGATTGTGGTCACAGGCTGCTACGCGCAACGCTCCCCCGGTGACCTCACCGCGATCGAAGGCGTCGATTATGTGCTCGGTAACGAGGAGAAGCAAGACATAGTACGCTATCTTAAGGCCGGCAAACCGCGCCGCCCGACCGTCGAGGTCGCCGACATAGACCGGATCGAGACCCTGCCGGTCCACACGCGGCTTCACGGCTTCGGCGGTTACACGAGGGCCTTTGTCAAGATACAGGACGGGTGTGACAACAGGTGCACCTACTGCGCCGTGCCGCTTGCCCGGGGAGGAAGCAGAAGCAAGCGGCCGGAGCACGTTAGAGAAGAGATCGAGATACTCGTGGGGGAAGGGTTCACCGAGGTGGTGCTCACAGTTGTGCACCTCGGGGCGTATGGGCAAGATCTCACGCCCGGCCTTTCGCCGGCCGACCTCATCAGGGAGATAGCCGCTATCCCGGGACTCGAAAGGATTCGCCTGAGCTCGGTCGAACCCACGGATTTCTCCGATCGCCTGATAGAGACGATGGCGGATGCTCAAGCCAAGGTATGCCCCCACGTACACATACCGCTCCAAAGCGGCGATGACGGCGTGCTCCGGCGCATGGGAAGGCCTTATAACCGCGACCGGTATCGGAGCCTGATACAGAGGATAGCCGATACCATACCCGCTTGCGGCATCGGCGCGGATGTGATGGTGGGGTTTCCGGGCGAGGACCGGGCTGCCTTTGAGAACACCCGCCGGCTCCTCGAGGATCTACCGGTAACATATCTTCACGTATTCTCCTTCTCGAAGCGGAGGGGCACCCCGGCGGCGGGCTTCACCGACCAGGTCGAGCCTCCGGTAAGGAAGGAGAGGAGTCGCATCTTGAGGGAACTGGGCAAGGCGAAGTCACAAGCCTTCAGACAGTCACTTATCGGGAAGACCATCGAAGTCCTGGTGCTGGGCCCCAAGGCAGACCGGCCCGCAACCGGCCTAAGCGGTAACTATGTGAGGACCTACTTCCGAAGTCCGCTCTCCAGGGGCAGACTCATAACGGCCCGGGTCATGGGAATAGAGGCCGACGGCGTCCTGGCCGCCGGTGAGAGGGCTTGTGAATAATCCGGGCCGAGAGATAAGCAATGGACGATAAAACCTTCTTCATCGAAACCCTTGGCTGCCAGATGAACATCTACGACTCGGCGTTTGTCGCCGAGGTGCTCACCGGCGCCGGTTACAAGCAGGCCGCGGACGCGGCAGGCGCGGATATCATCCTTATAAACACCTGCAGCGTAAGGGAACGTGCCGAACGCAAGGCCCTCACCAGAGCTTATGAACTTGCGTCCCGGAGGAGCGGCGACCCCGATACCGTGATAGGCATCATTGGATGCATGGCCCAGCGTCTGGGTAAGAGCCTGCTTGATCACGGCGGGCGGATCGATCTTGTGGCCGGGCCGGATACCTATCCCCGCCTCCCGGCACTGCTCGAGACCTTGAGGGCCGGGCGGGACCCGGTGATCGATATCGCCCGAGACCCCGGCGGCATGTATGGTCTCCGGCCCGGCGGCCATGACCGCGTCACCGCCTTTGTCACAATAATGCGCGGCTGCAATAACTTCTGTTCTTACTGTGTCGTACCCTACGTCAGGGGCCCGGAGAGGAGCAAACCGCACCGGGAGGTACTGGATGAGGTCGGACACCTGGTGGATCTCGGGGTCAAAGAGGTCACCCTTATAGGCCAGAATGTCAACTCCTACGACGACGGCGAGCTGGATTTCGGCGATCTGCTGGAGAGCGTAAACGAGGTGCCGGGGCTTCGGCGAATCCGCTTCACGACATCGCATCCAAAGGACCTGACGCACACGGTGATAGAGAAGATAGGCTCCTTACCCAAGGTATGCGAACACATACACCTTCCTCTTCAGAGCGGTTCGGACAGGATGCTCGATCTCATGAACCGGGGTTACACCTCCGGGGCCTATCGGGACCTTGCGGCCTTTGCCCGGACAGCGATACCGGGCGTGGCCCTGAGCACCGACATTCTGGTCGGCTTCCCTTCGGAGGAGGCTCGGGATCACAAGAATACGCTCGAGGTGATGGAGGAAGTGGGGTTCGAATCCGCATTCATGTTCTGCTACTCGGCCCGGAGCGGGACCGCGGCGGCCGATCTTCCGGACGATGTGCCGGAAGAGGAGAAAGTCAGACGGCTCAAGCAGGTCATAGCCCTCCAGAACAGCCTGATCGACCGGAAGAAGCGGTGTATGCCGGGCACCACGGTGGAGATCCTGGTGGAGCGCGAAAGCCAAAAAGAACCCGGTTTCCTGATCGGCCGGACTCGAAAAAACTGGCTTGCAAAGCTACCCCAAAAAGGTGTAAGAAGAGGGGAGGTAGTGACCGCCAGAATCACCGGTGTCTCCAGATGGATGATAACCTGTGAGACGGTGGAGAATCAGATAGGAGCATAATATGAATATTCCGAGGGTAATCGCTGCGATTGCACTGCTTATTATCACTGTCGCCATAATTGCGTTTGCGGTCATGAATCCCAGCGAGCGCGTGCTCGTGAGCCTGGGTTGGATCGCGTATGAAGGGGTGCCTCTGATACTCGCGCTCTTCATAGCGTTCGTGGTCGGAATCATCCTTAGCGTCCTTTACAGCCTGTACTACTTCATAGACATGGGACTCAACGTCAGACGTCTGAAGAAGCGAAACAGAGATCTCGAGGACGAATTGGTGGCCTTGAGAAACCTGCCGCTCGAGGAGCCCGTGGATGAGAGTAAGCCTCAGGAAGGAAAGGAAGTGCAGCCGTGACCATCTGGATAATTCTCATACTCTGTGTAGTCGCCATCATCTTTCATCGGGTATGGGTAAGCATTCAGGCGAAACGGAGGAGAGGTTCGGGTGGTAATCCATATGTCGAGGGCATCTCCGCTCTCCTGGACGGAGACTATAACCAGGCCCTCAGCGCCTTCCGGCAAGCGATTCGGGACGAACCCCAGGAAGTCGACCCCTATCTGAGGCTGGGCGATGCTTTCAGAGAGACAGGTGATGTGCGCAAGGCGACCCAGATACATCGGGAGCTTACGGTCCGGCCCAATCTTCCGAAGGGCACCCTCGCGAGGGTGCTCTTGAGCCTCGCCCGCGACTATCTCCAGGCCAAGCGCCTCGACCGGGCTGCGGCGAGCTACGAACAGGTGATCCAGCTTCAACCGCGGAATGATAAGGCGATGAACGAGCTCCTGGATGTCTATGAGGAGATGAAGGAATGGGATAAGGCTTACCTTGTAAGAAGGGACCTCTCCAAGACCAGGAAGGTGGACGACACCAGATTTCTTGCGCTCTACAAAGCCTATGTGGGCAAGTCCTATCTCGACCACGGGGATATGAAGAAGGCCGAGAGCAGTCTTAAAGACGCTCTCAAGATAGATTCAGAGTGTGCCGCGGGATACCTTTATCTCGGCGATCTCTACTATGCGACCGGACACATCGATAACGCGATATCCTCCTGGAGGCGCATCATCACGGTGTTCCCGAAGATCGCCTACATAACTTTCAGACGTCTGGAAAAGGCGTTCTATGAGAAGGGCAAGTTCGAGAAGATAGTCGATCTTTATAATGACCTCCTGGAGAGGAATCCCGGGGATGTGCGCACCCTTATGACGCTTGCCAACATCCAGCGGAAGAAGGGTGATCTGGATGACGCGCTCCGGTATGTGCAGACGGCCCTGGAATTCGATCCCGAGTCGACGCGTGCCAAGCAGGCACTGGCCAGGCTGTATTATGAGAAGGGCGATACGGAGCGTTCGCTGAGGGCGATGGTGGAAGCCTTCAACGGTTTCTCCTCCGACGAGGAACACTACGTCTGTAGCAATTGCGGGCATGAGTCGAACGAAGTCTTGTGGCGGTGCCCCAACTGCAGGGAGTGGGAGACTTTCATTTGAGTCTGAGCCCCGGAAGGGGGCTTGGGCCTGTGATCCCGTTTTAGCGCGATGGCGAAGAATTCCCAACAGACCCCGATGATGTCGCAGTATTTGGGTATCAAGAAGGAGTACCCGGATACCCTGCTGCTCTTCAGAATGGGGGATTTCTACGAGACCTTCTACGATGACGCCGTAACGGCATCGAAGGTTCTCGGGATCGCACTCACCTCACGGGCGCGTGAGGGTGATAAGAGGATCCCGCTGGCCGGCGTCCCCTATCATGCCATCGATACCTACGTCGCACGGCTTGTCCGGGCCGGACTCAAGGTGGCGATATGCGAACAGGTCGAAGACCCCAAGCAGGCCAAGGGGCTCGTCAGACGAAAAGTGGTGGAGGTGATAACCCCCGGGACCGTGACCTCATCGCTGCTCCTGGAGGATAAGGAGAACAACTACCTGGTGGCGCTTTCCGGTGAGGGCGCTCGCTGGGGCATCGCACGCGCCGATCTTTCCACGGGTGAGTTTACGGTAAGCGAGGTCACAACCCAGGAGCTCTATGAGGAAGTGGCCAAGACCGGCCCCAGTGAGATCCTCGTATCCCGGGACGATACCGATGAGGCCGTACTTCAAAGGGTAGGGCAAATACTCCCCGGCACCACCGTTACCCGCCTCGATACCTGGCTCTTCCTTGCGGATGCGGCGGCATCGATTCTCCGCGACCACTTCAAAGTGACTTCCCTTGACGGCTTCGGCTGCCGGAACATGCACCTTGCCGTGGGGGCGGCCGGAGCGCTCATATCCTACCTGAGACAGACCCAGAAACGCCTCCTGCCGCACATCTCGCGGATGTCGGTGCACAGCAGGTCCCTCTATATGGAAATCGACGAGGACTCGCTGGCCAATCTGGAGATCCTCAAACCCCTGCATCCGGAAGATGCCGACGCCTCGCTCATAAACGTGCTGGATGAGACCATGACATCGATGGGCGGGCGGAAACTGAGGGCCTGGGTAAGAAACCCGCTCACTACCCGTACCGCCATTTTGGGACGGCTCGAGGCGGTGGACGATCTGGTGACCGATGAGATCGGGCGTAAGGACCTGAGAAGCGTCCTCAGACAGATAAACGATCTGGAGCGCCTCATAGGGCGGGTTTGCTGCGAGCGTGCGGGTCCGAGCGATCTTACGGCAATAAGGGAATCCCTGGATCTCTTCCCCGATATAAAGAAGGTGCTTTCCGGCTCGACCTCGAAGACGCTTGCGGCCGTGGCCGAGGATCTTCCCCTGCTGGAGGACGTGAGGAAGCTCGTGGCGGACGCCATAAAGCCCGAAGCCCCGGCGCTCTTTAAGGAAGGGAGTGTGGTGCGGGAGGGCTACGATGCCGAGCTCGATAAGCTGCGGCATGCCTCGCAGCACGCCAAGAAGTGGATAGTCGATCGTCAGACGGCCGAACGGGAGCGGACCGGTATCGCCACGCTCAAGGTGGGCTTCAACAAGGTGTTCGGCTATTACCTCGAAGTGAGCAAGGCCAACCTCGGCCGTGTGCCTTCCGACTACATCCGCAAGCAGACGCTTGTAGGGGCTGAAAGGTATGTGACCGAAGCCCTCAAGGAGAAAGAGTCCGAGATCCTGCGTGCGGAAGAGCGGGCGTGGGCTCTGGAGGATGAGATCTTCAGGAGCATAAGATCGGAAGTTGCAGCCTATACCGAACGTATCCAGGATGGGGCCCGCATGGTGGCCGAGCTCGATGTCCTGGCCTCCTTCGCGGAGACCGCCAGGAGCGGTGACTATGTGAAGCCCGAGATTTCCGAAGATGGCGCTATAGAGATTCGCGAGGGCAGGCATCCTGTGGTCGAGCGTTTCTTAGGCGACGAGCAGTTCGTGCCCAACGATGTGCTTCTGGATGGCGATAACCAGATCCTCGTCATCACCGGACCCAACATGGCGGGCAAGTCCACATACCTCAGGCAGGTTGCGTTGATAGTGATCATGGCCCAGATGGGAAGCTTCGTACCGGCCACCAGGGCCGGCCTCGGCATAGTGGACAAGGTGTTCACCCGAATAGGCGCCACCGACAGGGTTGCCCGGGGCCAGAGCACCTTTCTCGTGGAGATGATCGAGACAGCCAATATTCTCAACAATGCAACCCGGAGGAGCCTCGTGCTCCTGGATGAGGTGGGCCGCGGCACCAGTACCTTCGACGGTCTGAGCATCGCCTGGGCCGTGGTCGAGTACCTTCATGACAGTGAGAAGGTGCGCCCCATGACCCTCTTCGCCACCCACTACCACGAACTCACCGATCTTTCCGGTATCCTGGCGCGGGTCAGGAATTTCAACGTGCTTGTGAAGGAATATGGTGATAGAATAGTGTTCTTAAGAAAGATCGTTGAAGGCGGCTCTGACAGGAGCTACGGTATCCAGGTCGCGAGACTGGCCGGGCTGCCTGAGGCCGTGATCGAGCGGGCCAAGGAGATCCTCGCCAATCTGGAGGAGGATGAGTACGGTATCGGCGACATCCCCAGAATCGCCCGCGGCGAACACTCACCGGTCTCAGGCGACATTCAGCTCACGCTCTGGGAAAGCGAGAAGGAGCTTACGCGAAGGCTCTCCGAGCTCGATCTGGATAGCACCACGCCGCTTGAAGCGCTCGAGATAGTGGCCGAACTCAAAAGAATCGCCACCGGGCAGCGCAGGGAAGACGATGAGCAGGATTAAGATACTGCCGGATAAGATCATAAATCTCATCGCCGCAGGCGAGGTGGTGGACAGACCCTCGTCGGTGGTTAAGGAGCTCATCGAGAACAGCGTCGATGCCTGCGCGACCCAGATTACGGTGGAGACCAAAGGTGACGGAAGGCAGCTCATAAAGATCACCGATAACGGCGTCGGCATGACCGAGGAAGACGCCCTGCTGGCCTTTGAGCGGCATGCGACAAGCAAGATCGCCAGCGTGGAAGACCTGGACAGGATCACCACGATGGGCTTCCGGGGTGAGGCGCTCTCCAGTATCGCCAGTGTCGCCGAGGTCGAGATAGTAACCAGGCCCTACGATGAAGAGGTGGCCACGAAGATCGTGATCCGGGCAGGCAAGGTCGGGGAGTCTTCCAAGACATCGCGGTCGCCCGGGACCACCGTGAGTATTGCCAACCTCTTTTACAATGCGCCGGCGCGGGCCAAGTTCCTCAAGACCCGTGCCACGGAGGTCCGCCACATAACCCGGACCTTCGCCAGCCACGCCATGAGCCAGTATGGGATCTCGATGAAGCTCATAAGGGACCGCAAAGTGATCTTGAGCCTGCCGGCCGTTAACAGCATAGAGGAGCGGATCGGAGGTATCCTCGGCCGGAACTTCGGTGAGAACTCGATTCCGGTCGATGTCTCCGATGAGTATATCCAACTCTGCGGTTTTCTCTCGCGTCCCGAGGAGGCACGGAGTTCGGCGGGTTACACCTCGATTTTCGTAAACAGCCGTCCCGTGGAAAGCCGGTTGATCCTCAGGGCCGTCTGCGATGCTTACGGCAACACGCTTAAGAGCCGCAGATATCCGACCGGGGTGATCCTCATCAATATCGACCCCAGCGAGGTCGATTTCAATGTGCACCCGACCAAGAAACAGGTCCGGTTCCGCCGGGAACGGGACGTGCGGCAGTTCGTCTTTCGCTCCGTCCAAAGCGCGCTTACAACCCGCAGGATGGTGCCGCCCCTCATAAGCCGGCCCGTAAGGCGCCAAGGCACCCCGGGCGGGGATATCCGGGCCAACCACATGCCGCTGCTGAGCCGGAAGGAGATCTTCGTATCCGAGGCGAAAAAGCGGTACCGGGCCCCCAGACTTGAGACCGAGTCCGAGGTCACCGCGATCGCCCAGATAAAGAGCGCCTACATACTCGCCGAATCCGATGCCGAGTTCTATCTCATCGATCAGCATGCGGCACATGAAAGAGTGCTGTATGAAGATGCCAAATCGAATCTCGATGGCCGGGAGCCCGTGGTGCAGAAGCTCCTCTTCCCGGAATCGCTGGAGGTCACGCCGGAAGAAGAGGACCTCATCGACGAACGCATGGAAGAGATAAAGAAGATGGGTTTCGATGTCCGCAAGTTCGGACGGAGGACCTACGTTGTCGAGGCGGTGCCGGCCCACTTCAAGCGAGCCCTTCAGAAGACTATCCTCACCGATATGGTCGATGAGGTGATCGGGACCCGGGCGGAATCCGACGACATGAACCATCTCCTGGCCGCCGGCTTTGCCTGCCGGGCCGCCATCAAGGCCGGGGACAGGCTCTCCCCGGAGGAGACCCAGGCACTCCTGGATCAGCTCTTCAAGTCCAGGATGCCCTTCGCATGTCCCCACGGGCGCCCCACGATGATAAGACTCTCCTGGGAAGAGATCGAACGAAGGTTCCTCAGAAGGTGAAGCCGGCCCAAGAGCAAAGCGTGCTCATCGTCTTAGGCCCAACCGGTGTCGGTAAGACCGAAGTCGGGTTTCAGCTGGCCTTGCTCGTAGGGGGCGAAATCATATCCGCGGATTCGCGGCTGGTGTACCGCGGCATGGATATCGGGACGGCCAAACCCTCGAGCCGCATGCGCGATGAGGTGCCCCATCACCTGATAGATGTCATCGATCCCGACAGAGAATATACATGCAAGATGTTTGAGGAGCAGGCCAGGCGTGCGGTGGATGACATCATCGGAAGGGGAAAGACCCCGGTCGTTGTGGGAGGGACGGGGCTTTATGTCCGGGCCCTCACAGACGGTATCTTCGAAGGACCGGGTAGGGATGAGGCCCTACGGGCAAGGCTTGAGGCCGAAGCCGAGAGTAAGGGCAGGCGGCATCTCTGGGAGAGGCTCGAGGCGGTCGATCCTGAGAAGGCGCGCGTAATCGATCCCGAAAACCTGGTTAGAGTTATAAGAGCGCTCGAGGTCTATGAGCTCGCCGGCAGACCCATGAGTGAACTCGAGAAGGCCGCCGAGCCCTTGGGGGTGCCGTACCTCAAGGTGGGACTCATCCGGGCCAGGGAAGAGCTCTACCGGGCGATCGACCACAGGGTCGATGCGATGCTCGAGGCCGGGCTTGTCGAGGAAGTGAAGAGGCTGGTGGAGCAAGGCTATGGGGATGCCCCGGCCGTGCGTGACAGCCTGGGCTATCAGGAGGTGCTCCGGTATCTCGATGGCTCCACCACCTATGTGGAGGCCGTGTGCCTCATGAAGCGCAATACGCGGCACTTCGCCAAACGCCAGATGACCTGGTTCCGGAAGGAAAAGGACGTCGCCTGGATCGATATCACCGCCCGCACCGACTACCCCCAAATCGCCCAGGAAATCGCGCCTGCGTAGCGTCGGGTCTCTGCGCCCGACGGCAGTCGGGGCATCACCACATCTGCAATCCCAAGGTTGACAGAAAGGCCGGCGGGATATAGAATCTCTCAGGATATCGGGACCCGCAGTCCCGCCGAGGCAAAGGAGTTTCACATGGATAACTTAGGCCAGAAAAAGACTACGGCACCGGCCGTTCGTGACATTGTCATTGCACTCATCGTGCTCGGCTCCGTCTGGGGCTTCCTCGAGGTGGGTCTCGGTGGAGCCATGAAGGCGGGCGATATACCTTACAAGGGCGATATCCTGACCGGCCTGGGGATCGGCCTCATGGCCATCGGATTCGCCTTCTTCAGAAAACCCCTTATGCTCATCGGTATAGCGGCCGTCGCCGTCATGGTGAGGCAGATGGCTGTCCCCATGCTCCATCTCTCGTTCTTCTGCAAGGCAAACTCCTCTCTCGCTGTCATGCTGGGAGGAGGGGCCCTGGCGGGCAGTGTCGCCCTGGCTGGCCGAAGGATCGGAACAAGTAAGGTATCCCGTGTGGCGGCAGGTCTCTCGGCAGGCCTCATGGCAGGCGCAGGTTTCTACTTTATAGGCATGCGCGTGGCCCCATGCAGGTATCTTATGTCCTTCAGCCGTCCCGGCGGTTTCGTGGCCTGGATGGTTGCCGAAGGCCTCATCTGGGCAGGCCTGGGTGCCGTATTCTTCCCCCTGGGCTACCTCGTGGGGGAGCGCCTCAGGGACCGGGTGCTGGGCT
>JALGWN010000215.1 GCA_025774115.1 bacterium | reverse complement strand
GTCGAATACGCCCTCGATGGATCGGACGCGCGTTCGGTGGGGCGGGAATTCAAGAGGAACCTCAAAGCCCTATTCAGAGACAGAAACCTGAGATCCGCGGTGAGAAAGGTCATGGCGAGGATGAGTGATGCCGAGGCGGTCAGGATGTTGGATCTTGTGGGCGAGTATGCTTCGGAGCAGAGCATCCTTAAGGGAGACCCGTTCAGCATCGTAGGCTTCATGGTCAAAGCCATGCCCCGGACATTCGGCCTGGTAAGACACCTTGTAAGGAGCTGAAATGAAAACGGTCTACCGGCACATGCTTGATGTGAAGGAGGCGCGGGGTGCGGGATATGTGGTGCTTCTCGATCCGGACAAGTACGCTCCGGAGGACCTTGCCCTTCAGGCTGAGGTGATAAGCAAGTATGCCGATCTCATATTTGTCGGAGGTAGCCTCTGTGTCAGGCACGATTTCGACGAAGCGGTGAAGCGGGTCAAGGCAGCCTCCGAGGTTCCCGTCGTAGTCTTTCCGGGAGACTCGACACAGGTGTCGCAGCATGCCGATGCCTTGCTCTTTCTGTCCCTGGTAAGCGGCCGGAACCCCGATCTCCTGATAGGCGAGCACGTAAAGGCGGCGCCCCGAATTTACAGGTGCGGACTGGAGACGATTCCAGTTGCCTATATGCTTGTGGAATCCGGTGAGACTACATCGGTCCAATTCATAAGTCAGTCGCTCGCTATCCCGCCGTCAAAGCCTGAGCTGGCCATAGCCCATGCGCTCGCGGGTGAGTACCTCGGTATGAAGATGGTATTCCTGGAAGCCGGCAGCGGCGCCCGGCATCACGTTCCGGCGGAGATGGTAAGAGCGGTCGCCGGGTACGTATCGATCCCCATTATTGTCGGTGGAGGCATCAGGACGCCCGACGATGCGCGGGCCCTGGCCGGTGCCGGTGCGTCATTCATAGTGACCGGTGATGTGATCGAGAAGAAGGGCGGCATAGACATGTTGCGGGATTTCACGGCGGCGGTCCATTCCGCCTGAGTCCGGAAAGGGGTTGATCGAGACGAAAGCTGTTATCCTGAGTGGCGGCAAGGGAACTAGGCTTAGACCCATCACCCATACCAGCGCGAAGCAGCTGGTGCCGATTGCCAACAGGCCCATCCTCTTCTATGGGATTGAAGCCATAAAGGAAGCCGGGATCACCGATATCGGAATAGTGGTAGGGGATACGGCTGACGAGATCGAAGAGGCAGTGGGTGACGGCAGCAGATTCGGAGTCGAGGTTACCTACATCCGGCAGGAGGCGCCGCTGGGGCTTGCACACGCGGTGAAGATCTCCCGCGACTTCGTGGGCACAGACAGGTTCATCGTCTATCTTGGGGACAACCTGGTCCTGGACGGTATCAGGGCGTTCGTTGACAGGTTCACAGAAAACGAACCCAACTGCCAGATCCTACTGGCGCATGTGTCTAACCCGCAGAACTTCGGTGTCGCCGAGCTCGACGGCGAACGCGTGGCCAGGCTGGTGGAAAAGCCCAGCGAACCCAAGACCGACCTTGCTCTTGTGGGTGTCTATATGTTCGACGAGACGGTCTTCGAGGCGACCGAGAGCATAAAGCCGTCATGGAGAGGCGAGCTGGAGATAACCGATGCGATCCAATACCTGATCGAGAAGGGGGCGAACGTACAGTCTCAGATAATAACCGGGTGGTGGAAGGACACCGGCAAACTCGGGGACATGCTGGAGGCGAACCGTATGCTTCTTGAGCGCCTGGAATCCAAGATCGACGGCGAAGTCGACGACCGGTCAACAATAGACGGCCGTGTGATCATAGAGAAAGGCAGCACGATCAGGAACTCGGTCCTCAGAGGACCGCTCATCATTGGGGAAAACACCACAGTCACCGACTCTTATGTGGGGCCGTTCACCTCCATCAACTACAACGTTGAAATTCGAGGCAGCGAGATCGAGCACAGTATAGTGCTCGAGGACAGCAGGATCCTCGACGTGGGCGGGAGGATCGAAGGCAGCCTGGTAGGGAAGAATGTGGTGATCGAAAAGCATAGCGCAAAACCCAGGGCCTATCGTTTCATGGTGGGCGACTATAGCCGGATCGAGCTCGAATAGAGGGGGTCTGGACTGAAGATACTTGTGACCGGGGCGAACGGCATGTTGGGGACCGACCTCTGCGCAGTGCTTGAAGAGAGCCATGAAGTCCACGGCTATGACATAGACGACTTCAGCATAGTCGATGCCAAGCGAACGGCCGCCGTCGTGTCGGAGGTCTCACCATCCATTATCGTGCACGCCGCCGCATTTACCGACGTGGATGGCTGCGAAGATGATAGACACAAGGCAACACGGGTGAACACCCTGGGAACCGCCAACGTGGCCCGGGCGGCTCGCGAGGCGGGGTGTTTTCTGGTATTCATAAGTACGGACTATGTGTTCGACGGCTCCAAGGGAAGCCCCTATAAGGAAACGGACGAGCCCCGCCCTATTAACCACTACGGGCTGACGAAGGTTTACGGGGAGATGATCATTCGTGATCTTGCACCGAGACATCTGGTGGTGAGGACCTCCTGGCTCTTCGGCCCAAACGGTAAGAACTTTGTGGATACGATAATCGAGAAGGCCTCAAAGAACGGAAGCGTTCGGGTTGTCGACGACCAGCGGGGTTGCCCGACCTATACGTATCATCTGGCAGCGGGACTGAGGGACGTTATTGCCAAGGGCCTCGAAGGCACAGTGCATCTTACGAATTCTGGGGATGCAACCTGGTTCGATCTGGCCAGGTGTGCGATCGAAACTGCCGGAATCGATGCCGAGATAACGCCGGTGGGAACCTCGGCATTTCCCACCAAGGCCAGGAGGCCGGCCTACACGGTGCTGGCGAGCGATGTGTTGGGGAAGGCCGGGATTGAGCCCCTACCGCCCTGGGAGTGCGGTCTAAGGGAATACCTGATAAGACAAGGACTCATAAAGGATGAGGGGGGTTGATGAAAAGGTCGACTATAGCAGGCGCGTGTTTTTCAACAGCCTGGAGGGGTGGTCATGATGGATAGAAAGTGGATTGATGCTAGCTTGAAGACCGCCGAGCGAACCTTCGCTGAGACCGCGCGTACCTGTGCAGGTGCCGTAGATGAGGCGGCGCGGGCGGTCGTGGAAAGCCTGCGTGGTGGTGGGAAGCTGCTGCTGTGCGGCAACGGCGGAAGCGCGGCGGATGCCCAGCATATAGCGGCCGAGATGAGCGTTAAGATGAAACAGGTCCGCTCCCCAATGGCGGCGATTGCACTTACCACCAACTCTTCGTTGCTTACCGCTCAGGCCAACGACCTCGGGTTCGAGACCGTGTTCTCGAGGCAGATAGCATCCCTTGGCCGGGAGGGGGACATCCTCATTGCCATAAGCACGAGCGGTAACTCGCCCAACATTCTGGAAGGAGTCAAGTCGGCGAAGGGTATGGGCATAAAGGTGATAGGGCTCACCGGGCAGGGGGGTGGTAAGTTGGCTCCGCTGAGTGACATAGCCGTAGTCGTACCGAGCAACGAGGTGCCCCGTATCCAGGAGGTCCACATCGCCGTAGGCCACCTCATCTGTGAATACGCCGAATCCCACCTCTACCCATAGGGGTCTGGCCGCTTCCTGGCTTGACACAGGGGAGTGGGGGAAATAGAATCATATAGGCGCGGATTATTCACAAACTTCGTCGCGAGGTGCCGGAGATGCAGGTGATGGCAAGGAAGACAAGTGAGTCGACCGGAGGCGTATTGAAAGATACGCTGAGGATCGGCGAGCGAGGATAACGCCGTCAGCGCCGGCAGATACGACGCCGCAGCAGGATGCTTGTGAATAATCCGGGCTGGCCCGGGTGTCGGCCGGATTCGGATTCCACGTAACGGAGATGTGATATGAAGAACTTCCTGCTAATACTCTTCAGTGTGGTGCTTGGCGTTCTAGGGCAGCTTTCACTAAAGCATG
>JALGWN010000214.1 GCA_025774115.1 bacterium | reverse complement strand
GCCGAGTTCTCCGTGTATAACATGTTATCCGCACCGGCAGAGAATGCCGCCCTCGAACTCTCGGCGGGACCGCTAATACGGGTCACGGCATCCATATCGAGTGAATCGGTGAGCACGAAGCCGTCAAAGCCGAGATCGCCTCTCAGGAGGTTCTTAATAACCGGCCCCGAAAGCGACGCCGGGAGGTCCCCAGCCTCAAGAACATCATAGTGGCAGTGGCTTATCATGATGCCTTCCGCACCGGCCCGGGCGGCCGATACGAAGGGAGGGATATGGATGGATTCGAGGTCCTCTCGTGACGTGTTTACCATCGGCATATCAAGGTGGGAATCCACCGTGGTCATGCCGTGCCCGGGAAAGTGCTTGGCAACACATCCGGTAAGCTGCCTCGATGCCTCTATGAATGCCCTTCCGTAATGCGCGACTGTCTCCGGTTTGCTTCCGAATGCACGGCACCCGATGATTGGATTCACCGGCTCGGTGTTAACATCCACACAGGGAGCAAGGTTGATGTCGATGCCCAGGTCGGCCAGGGCTTCCGACATATGCCGGTAAAGCGCCCGGGCCTCAGCCGGCTCCAACTGTTCTGACACTGCCGCGGCGCTCGGAGCCGACGGGAAGCATTCTGAGATCTGGGTCACTCTCCCCCCCTCCTCATCCATCATGAAGACGGGTTCGACACCATGTTGCCTTATCTTTCTCTTGGCGGCGTCAATCTGCTGCTTTGAATCCTCAAAGGATGCCTTCAAGGCATCCCTGAAGATGATGTAGTTTCCGAGAGGAAAGCGATCGAGATCAAGCTCCCCGATGTCCCGCGGCAGTCTCATCGTAAAGATCCGGCCGAGAAGAAGCCTGGCATCTTTTTCGTCAATCACCGACATAAGCTCCTATCCTTACCGAACCTTCGCGCCTCTGTTCCTGAGCAGCCGCAGGGCGTTGGCTATGACAATAAGCGAAGCACCCATATCGGCAAATACAGCCATCCACATCGTGGCTCTCCCCGTCGCGGCCAGCACCAGAAAGGCCGCCTTTATACCTATGGCGAAGGCGATGTTCTCTATAGTTATACGCTTGACCGCCTTTGATATCCCGAACAAGGGGACCAGTTTGCCGATGTCGTCCGACATAAGCGCCACACTCGCAGTATCGATTGCGGTATCGGACCCTGCAGCCCCCATGGCCACCCCGACATGGGACGCGGCCAGGGCCGGTGCATCGTTCACGCCATCTCCCACCATCGCCACAGTGGCGAACTCGCGCTTCAGACGCTCGATAACCTCGACCTTCCGGTCCGGCAGAAGGTCGGCATAGTAGGCATCCACACCTATCTGCGTCGCCACTTCCCGCGCGGCATCCTCCCGGTCGCCGGTCAGCATCACCGTACGTTCGATACCCATTTTCCTCAGGGCCGCAAGGGTCGCCGCGGCTCCGGGCCTCACCTTGTCCGTGAATTCGATGATACCGAGCACCTCGGTGTCCGAGCCAACGGCCAGGGCCGTCTTCCCCGTAAGGAGGCCTGGATCCAAGTTTTTCTCCCCCAGGCGCCCGGCCAGGAACTCAGGCTTGGCCACAATATAGGTTGTGCCGTCCACCTTGCCTGTGATCCCGCTCCCCGGTATGGCGGTCACATCCTGAGGCATCTCCCAGTGCAGTTGCCGTCGTCTCGCCTCTGCCATGACCGCACCGGCCAGGGGATGGGTGGAGCCGGATTCGACTGCAGCAGCCAGGCTCACGAGATCGTTTTCAGAAATGCCCCCCAGGGTTCTTACGGCGGAAACGGTCGGATGCCCCAGTGTTACGGTTCCGGTCTTGTCCAGGGCAAGGGCTCTTGTGTTTGCGGCCTGTTCGAGATACATGCCGCCCTTTATGAGTATCCCCTGTCTTGCAGCCGATGTAAGTCCCGAGACAATGGCCACGGGGGTGGCGATAACCAATGCACAGGGGCAGGCTATTATGAGTACCACGATCGACCGGTATATCCAGGTTTCCTCCATCCCGGCAAGATAGGGTACGATCCCCATGACCAGGGCCGCGGTAACCACCGCCGGCGTATAGATGCGCGCGAAACGGTCCACGAAGCGTTCCACCGGAGCCCGAGACTCCTCGACATGCTCTATAAGGTGTATTATCCTGGCGAGTGTGCTTTCTTCCTTGGGCTTGGTGACCCTCACTTCGATCAACCCATCCTCATTGAGCGTGCCCGCGAAGACCTGCGCGCCGGGGGTCTTGGCTGCCGGCATGGGCTCTCCTGTTATGGCGGATTCATCCACCGAGGTTGTTCCCGAGACGACCTCCCCCTCGAGCGGTATCCGCTCTCCCGGTTTAACGACTATGATCTCGCCCGGTGTCACGGTCGACGCATCTGCCGGCACTTCGCCGCCGTCTCGCCTCACCAAAGCGGTGTCGGGGGAAAGCTCCATCAGGGACTCGATCGCTTTCCTGGTTCTCGCCATCGCAAGGGCTTCGAGGACTATGGCGATCGAAAAGAGGAAGGCCACAACAGCGGCCTCTTCCCACTGGCCTATCGCGGCTGCCGCGATGATCGCGATGCTCATGAGTACGTTCATGTCGATCGAGCGGCATCTCAGGGAATTCAGAGCCCTTAGGAGAGTCAGTGGAAGCCCTATGGCAGTTGCGGCGATAAGCATGAGGTGTACAAGCCCGGGTGGGAGCCTGAGAAGGTATGACACAAGTGCCGCTATGAGCAGTGTCCCGCCGATTGAGGTAAGCAGGAGCCGCCTGCCGGATACCGCGCCGCCCAGGGCACCCATGGGTACCTGTGCCTCGGTCCCCACCGGGTAGACCTCGTAACCCTTTCGCCGGAGGCTGCGGAGCACGGCTTTTCTGTCTTTCTCGTCCCGGAGACTTATGTCGAGGGTGGAAAGCGTGAAGCTCACCCTGGCGTCCTCGACCCCATCGATCGACCTGGCCACACGCTCAAGTGCCCGGGAGCAATCGATGCAATCGAGGTCTTTTACCTTGAGCCTCAGGCTCACGGGTTTTTTTGAATGTGCCAAGCGTTCCACCTTGGGTATACTACATCATATGACGATAAATAGGTTCTAAGCATTTCCGTCGGTTGTCCGGCAAGAGCTTAAATGGGGTTTCGGCCAGTGTCCAATGAAAAACCTCTCGTCTCGGTGGTGATACCCAATCTCAACGGACGAGATATCCTGGCGGGTTGTCTTCGCTCGCTCGAGCGCCAGACCTTCAAAGATTTCGAAGTGATCGTTGTCGATAACGGTAGCACCGACGGTTCGGTCGAACTGACAAGGTCTGAGTTTCCCTGGTTGGGGATCATAATCGAAAACGAAACCAATGCGGGATTCGCCAAAGCCTGTAACCAGGGAATCGAGGCGTCAAGCGGAGAGTTGATTGCGCTTCTTAATAACGATACCGAGGCCCATCCCGAATGGCTTGCCGAGTTGGTCAGGGCCGCGGGGGATAATCCCGATGCCGGCATGTTTGCTACGAAGACCCTCCTCTTCGACAAGAGGGATACGATAGACACCACCGGACACCTCATCTATCGCGATGGCCTGAACCGCGGCAGGGGAAGGCTCGAGATCGACCGGGGGCAGTATGACGACAAGACCGACATCTTTTTCCCGAGCGGCTGCGCTGCGCTCTATAGGAGAAAGATGTTCGATGAGATAGGCCTCTTCGACGAGCATCACTTCGCATACGGGGATGATACCGACATAGGCATACGGGGAAGGCTTGCCGGGTGGACGTGCCTCTTCGTACCCGGTGCCATAGTCTATCACATGTATTCGGCCACCACGGGCAAGTACTCTCCCATGAAGCTCTATCTTGTCGAGCGGAATCGCTTGTGGATTGTGCTTAAGTACTTCCCCATGAAATATGTGCTGCCTAATCTCATCTTCACCAAGATCAGGTACATCTATCACTTCTACGGTGTGGTCCGCGGCCGGGGGGCGGCCGGAAGATCGGTCTCAGAGCACTCCTTCTGGGATCT
>JALGWN010000056.1 GCA_025774115.1 bacterium | reverse complement strand
ATATGCCACATTGTTGTCCAACCGCCTGTGCACGAAGCTATCCTCAGTGGAGGGGTCTTCATCGAAAAGGCCGTCGAAGCCGTTTTCCACGGGGGTCCCCTGCTGGGGGATCGCGGGGTAGTTGAAATTGGAGTAGGTTATGAGCGTGTGTGAGAAATCTTCGCTATCCGGATTCCTCCAGCTCAGGTTAACTAGGCTGTCTCCGGGGATTGCTCTAAGGAGGGATACGCTGTCCGGTGGTTCACAGTCCCGCTTGAAGTGAACGCGAAGCCTTATTCCCAGATCGGCAAAGACGGTGCCGAACTTCGAAAGGCTCCAGGTGTCTCCATTGGAGCTGATATGGCATTTACCCTCAGCCGAAGGCCCTATGCCGGCCGGATCGGTGGTCAGCGGCATCTCGTAGGATGCATTGGTGAACTTGACGGCCACGAAGACATCTTCTCCCTCGCTTACCTCGAGAGGCGATATGAGCGGGACCGAATGATAACCCATCTCGCCGTAGGAGTTGTTGAGCTCGCTTGCCAGGAGATTGGATAGGGTCGAACCGTTGAAGTCGTCATAGACATAGATATCCACGTCGGTCGTGGCGTCGGTGGTCCAGAACTCGACACGTTCGAGCTCGGCATCTTCCTCGAGCGTGAACTCGCACATGCCCCACGCGGTCAAGGACGGTGGGTAGCCAGCCTGCCAATAGTAGCCGGCCTCATCGTAAAACAGGAGCTCTCCGCAGGGATCGTAGTCCTGCCAGTCCACTATGAAGGAGGAGTAATAGCCGATGTTCGCCGACCCGTAGGAAATTGTAAAATAGCCGCGTTCCGTACCGTAGCCGGCCGTACCACCCCACGAGTTTCCCCAGCTGTTCTTGCATATCCAGGCACCCTCGCCGCCCGCATGACTCAGCGTATCGTCCCAGCCCACCACGAGTACGGCGTGGTTAACCGCATAATCAGGGTTCGTAGGCGAATCGGTGTAGTGCAAAGTGTAGGAACCGTCATAGTTGTTTAGCTCGCTCTTCCAGACCGAACGGTAACCGGCGTCTATCGCGACAAATATGGGCCCCTTCAGAGTGAGATAAGACTTCATGGTCTCGACCGGAGGTATCTCGGAGAGCGTAAAGACACGCCAGTCGCAGTCTTGTTTGCAGGTCGAATTGTAGGGAACATACGGGTCGCACGCCTCGAGTACCGTGCCGAATTCGGCCATGTGGTTCACTATCCGCCAATAGGTCCCGCCGTTGCATCCGGAGGGGTAGAAGCCATTACGCCCGAACCACTCGCACTCCTTCAGGTTGTTTTCCGAAAAGTCGAACGTGCCCTCCTCTGCCATCAGCAGCTTGGATTCAAGATCGGCAAGCCCCGCGAACGCATAACATGCACCGCACGAACCCTGATGTCGAACCCCGGTAACCACACCCTGCTCGCGCCAGTCAAGGCTTATAGGTGATTGGGCGACACCCAACAGCGGCGCTTGCACCGCAATGTGGTGAGGCTCAAATGGAGGCGGTATGAAGCCGCGTGGGTATTTGGAGTCCTGAAAGCGCTCGGCATGCCGGGATCCGATCTCGTTCTGAGGCGCCATTCTGGCCTCATCGGCTCCTGCCATACCCCAAACCAAGACCAGGGTAACCACTAATGCCAAAGGCACACGCGTCTTTAGATACGCGGCGGCACAAGAGGTCTCCCGGCAACACGGGCCTGTGTCCAGGAATTGCCGTATACCTCGGCCCACTTATCTTTACTTTACCAACTGAGCTGGCGGTAAGCAAGCATGCAAGTCGTCCCGCGGAGGCCGCATGCTATAGACATTCGTTGCCACAGGAGTGGCAACGCTACAGGTGATATCGGCAGTGTTTTGTCCGTGTAGCGTCGTCACTCCCGTGACGACGAACACAGACGACGCAATACATTCGTTGCCACAGGAGTGGCAACCCTACAGGTGATATCGGCAGTGTTTTGTCCGTGTAGCGTCGTCACTCCCGTGACGACGAATAGCCATGGCACAATACATTCGTTGCCACGGGAGTGGCAACCCTACAGGTGCAACAGCTTAACCGTATGCACCTCCGTCGTCGTGACCAGACGCACGAAATAGAGCCCCGGCGAAAGGCGCTCTCCCATTTCGGAATCGGCCTTCCAGATCGCCTCGTGGGCACCCGCCGGGGTGAAACCTTCGCTAATCGAAGCCACCCGCCGACCGTTGATGTCATAGACAGCCAGCTGAATCCAATCATCGGCGGCCAATGTGAAACTTATACTGAAGCCGTCCTTACCGGGATTGGGGCAAGGAACCTCGAGACGGGTGCTTGCTATAGCGTCGGCATCGTCGGTTCCCGGTTTCCGCTGGGAGGTAAGCCTAAGCATACCGAGATTGTCCACTGAGTACCCGCTATCGACCGGCGAATCGAAATGCTCACCTATCACACCGGAGTGGGCCGTGACACAGAACTGCGTCCAGTAGTCACCGGCCGGCCCCGAGTCGCAGTGCGTCGGAGCATTGAATTCGTAGCAGCAACCACCGTTTGCCCCCACGGTCCCCACCACTTCCCAGGCCGGTCCCGAGAGACCGTGTTCGAAAGGATCCGCAGCGCTCGGCCCTGCGCCGACAAGAAGCATCGACGGCAGCACTTCGCGGCGCCTTCTCCATACACGATACCGTGTTATCTCAGGAGTGGCCCCTTCGGAATCATAGATGCTCCGTCTCCAGGCAACCGCAACATAGCCTCCACTGTCATCAGGCACATCGATGGCGCTCGTGATCGCAGGGGTTTCCGCGACACCGCCACACGAGGTCTCCTCCGTCACGCGAAGTCGTACACCTATATCCCCACCACCCCATTCCGAGTAGATGGAGCCGGTAGGGCTTATGTAGCAACACCCGGAGGCCTTCGGGCCGAAGGGATCATAGGCTATGGGAAAGGTATAGGAAGCATCGGTTATCTTGACGACGGCATAGACATCATCTCCGGATGCCACCGATACGGGTGAGCTCAGCTCCACGGAGTGATACCCCGCATTGGCGTATGAGTTGTTGAGCCCGGAGCCCAGGAGGTTTGAGACCGCCGTGCCGTTGAAATCGTCATACAGCAGCACATCGACGTCGGTCGTAGCATCCAGCGTCCAGAACTCTATCCTCTCGACCTCGACGTCCTCACCCGGAACGAACTTGCAGAGGCCCCACGCCGTGGGGATGCCGTAACCCACGCTGCCGCCGGTGTATCCGCCCTCATCGTAATAGAGCAGCATCCCGTTTGGGTCGTAGTTCTGCCAGTCATAAATAAAAGAACTGTAGGTGCCTATCTGCGCCGACCCGTAGGCGATGGTGAAGTACCCGCCCTCGCTGCCATAGCCCCGGGTCCCTCCCCATGAGGTGCCCCAGCTGTTCTTTACGATCCAGGCCCCCTGACCCCCCGCATGCGCCAGATCATCGTCCCAACCGACAATGAGAACCGCGTGGTTGGATGTGTACGTACCTGTATAGTGGAGTGTGTAGGAGCCGTCATAGTTGCCGAATTCAGTGTGCCAGGCATCGAAGTTGCCGGCGTAAAGGGTGGTGTAAACCGGGCCGTAGGTCTGGACGTAGCTCTTGAGCACGTTTACGGATGGGACCACGTCATAGGATATGACACCCCACCCGAGCAGGGTCCGTTGGAAAGGGCAGCCGCTGTTACATGCCACGTCACTCGGCACATACGGATCGCATGCCTCCAGTACTGTCCCATTCGCTGCAAGGAAACTTGCCACCACCCAGTAGTTGCCTCCACCACAGCTGGAGCCCCACCATTCGCACTCCTTTGCGTTATTCTCGGAGAAATCGAAGAGCCCACCCCCATCGACCAACAACTTGGATTCGAAGTTGCCTATCGCGCCGAACGCGTAGCACGAGCCGCAGGGACCCTGGTTCTTAACGGGTGTTACCATTCCGGCCTCCCGCCAGTCGAAACGTGACAGAATCGGGAGCGGGCCCACCATCGGCGCGGATATATGTGATAGATCCCCGGAGGGTGGAACAAAGCCGGTTCCGGGTTTGACGTCGGCCGGCTGGGTCAGCCTGAGAGGTGCGACCTGGGGGCTCTGGGCGGCGCTGAACCCAGGCCAGGTGAGGAACAGGATTAAGGTAACCGCACACACACCTGCTGTGATAGATATGCGGTCCCGTCCGCTGCTTTTAATGTTCATTCGAACCACCTCGAAGGGCTTTCAATACCTAGATTGTTGTCGATAAATGGGGTATTCCCTGGGAATACCCTCCCACCATGATATCGGCGTATTGGGGGCCCGAGCTTAACTAGCCCGGATTATTCACAAGCCCTCTGCATTCGTCCTCACAGGAGTGAGGACGCTACGGAGTCCGTGTGTTATCCAGCCTTGCGTAGCTCCGGAGGTGCCTCTTTATGATTATCACCACTCCCGTGGCAACGAATGGTCCCTGTCGTGTCGGGGTTCCGGCCCCGACCGGTCCGACGGCGAACCTGTGGCCTGTGCAGTTTTGCGGTTGCGATTTCAACGCTTTACGGGTACACAATTAGTAACCGACATGAGAACAGACCCTCTGAAGGAGGTCATGATGAAACGCTTGGTGCTATTCACTCTTGCCGTCTTGCTCCCGCTGGCAGCGGCCGCATCCAATCCGGGTTACTATCGTTTCCCTGCGATCCATGGAAACACGATCGTATTCACGGCCGAAGGCGATCTCTGGAGGATCGATATCGAGGGGGGCGTCGCCCGGCGACTTACGTCCCACCAGGGAACCGAGGCCCGTGCGGCCGTATCGCCCGACGGCTCCACCCTGGCATTCACTGCACAATACGAAGGGCCCACCGAAGTATATACCATGCCCCTTGCCGGCGGGCGCCCGGAGCGCAGATCTTACTGGGGCCGGGGATGCCGGGTCGTGGGCTGGACCCCGGGCGGCAAGATAATTGCCGCAACCCAGCACTTCTCGACATTGCCGAGCACCAGGTGCGTCCTGATCGATCGCGAAACCGGCGCCCAGGATCCGATTCCCCTGGCCCAGGCAAGCGATGGCGATTTCGACACCTCAGGCTCCACCTTCTTCTTCACGCGCTTGTCGTTCCAGGGAAGCCACACCAAACGCTATCGAGGCGGAACGGCACAGAACATATGGAGGTTCGCAGAGGGCGACGCCGAGGCGGAACCGCTAACGGCGGATTACCCGGGGACAAGCAGGAGCCCCATGTGGTGGGACGGTAGGGTCTACTTCGTCTCCGACAGGGACGGTACCATGAACATATGGTCTATGGACCCCGGTGGGGGCGATCTCCACCAGCATACGTTCCACAACGGTTGGGATGTCAGGACACCGGATCTCGACCGTGGTGTAGTCGTCTACCAAGCTGGGGCGGATCTACATCTCTATGATGTCGAGGCCGGTGAAGGCCGGAAAATACCCATTACCCTTGCATCCGACTTCGATCAGACCAGGGACAACTGGGTGGACAAACCGGTCGACTACCTTACATCAGCAGGTATATCGCCCGACGGTGACCGCGTTGTCCTGGTCTCAAGGGGCAGGGTTTTCGTCGCCCCGGCAGGGCAAGGCCGCTTCGTGGAAGCCGGCCGCCGCGACGGCATACGTTACCGCAAGGCCGGTTTCATGCCTGACGGTGAGAGCATATTGGCGCTTTCGGACAGGACCGGAGAAATGGAGTTCTGGAAGCTCCCGGCCCGCGGAACCGGAGAAGCCGAACAACTGACCGGGGATGGAACCGTGTTCCGGGCCGAAGGCGTGCCTTCACCCGATGGGAAGTGGATCGCGCACACCGACAGAGATCAGAAGCTGTGGTTGTATGAAATGCGTACCGGCCAATCCACCATGATCACCTACTCCGAACAGGACATACCCTACGATCTTACATGGTCTCCGGACAGCCGATGGCTTGCCTTCGTAAGCGAGGCGGAGAACTTCTATGACAGGCTGATGCTTTTCAGCATCGCTGATCGCACACTCACACCGCTTACGGGCGACCGTGTGGACAGCTACAGCCCCACCTGGAGCCCCGACGGCGAGTGGCTCTACTTCCTCTCCGACCGGTACTTTGCTTCCGTGGTGAGAAGCCCGTGGGGCCAGCGGCAACCCGAACCCTACTTTGACCGGACCACCAAGATCTACCACGTTCCGCTAAAAGCAGGCCTGCGCTCCCCTTTCAAGCCGGATGATGAGCTTCTTGCGCAAGTGGCCGAGGCCGGAGACGGACCAGCTGATGCGGAGACGCCGACCGGCCACGCCGGTGCGAACGGCGCAGCTGTGGTGGAGATCGATCTAGAGGGTATCGAAGGGAGGATCATGGAAGTCCCGGTGAAGGCCGGGAACTATCGCAGCCTGACCACGACCGGTAAACACCTGTTCTGGCGCGAAACCGAATCGGGGCTCGAGCCCACCCATAGTCTCATGTCGCTCGAGATAGACAACGAGGACATTGAGCCCAAGACAGTGGTCAAGGACATCAAAGAATACGATCTCTCGCTGGATGCCGCGCAGATACTGGTTACAAAGGGTGACAACGTATACGTCATCGATGCTTCAGGAAGCGAGCCGGAAAATCTCGATAAGCAGGTCGTCGATCTTGCCGGCTGGGCATTCCCGGTCGATCCCCGCGACGAGTGGCGACAGATGCTTATAGAGGCCTGGAGGTTTCAGAGGGACTTCTTCTATGACCCGGGGCTTCACGGGGTGCAGTGGCGGGTGGTCTTGGACAAACACCTCCCGCTGGCAGGGCGGGTTTCCGACCGCGAGGAGCTCAACGATCTCATAGCACAGATGGTAAGCGAGATATCCGCCCTCCATACCTACGTCTGGGGCGGCGACAGGCGCGAGGGCCCGGATGATATAACACCCGGCTCCCTGGGTGCGGTGCTCGAAAGGGATGAGCGGGCCGACGGCTACCGGGTGACCCACATCTACCGCGCCGACCCCGACTATCCCGAAAACCTGGGGCCTCTATCCAAACCCGGTGTCGCCATAGAGGAAGGCGACATAATCGTGAGTATAAACGGCGTTCCCACACTTTCGGCAAGCGACCCGGCACTCCTCTTGAGGAACCAGGTCGGCAGACAGGTGCTTCTCGGTGTGAAGCGCATGCCATCCGGCAAGATGGAGGAGTCCATAGTGACACCCATAAGCCCGCGGGAGGAACGCGGCCTCAGATACGGGGAGTGGGAGTATACGCGCCGGTTGGAGGTCGAGGAGATGGGAGACAGCAAGATCGGCTATGTCCATCTCCGGGCCATGGGCGGCAGGGACTTCTCCGAATGGGTCCGGAGTTTTTATCCCGTCTTCGATCGCAAGGGTCTGATTGTAGACGTTCGCCACAACGGTGGTGGAAACATCGACAGCTGGATACTGGAGAAGTTGATGCGAAGGGCCTGGTTCTACTGGAAGCCCCGGACCGGGAAACCTTATTGGAATATGCAGTATGCGTTCCGGGGACACATGGTTGTTCTCTGCGATGAGTGGACCATGTCGGACGGCGAGGCGTTCACAGAGGGCTTCCGCCGCCTGGGGCTCGGCAAGGTGATCGGCACACGAACCTGGGGCGGCGAGATCTGGCTCTCATCCAGCAACTTCAGGCTGACCGATCGCGGATTCGCCACGTCGGCCCAAAGCGGAGTCTACGGACCCGAAGGCGAATGGCTGATCGAAGGGCACGGCGTAGAGCCCGACATCGTAGTGGATAACTTGCCGCACTCTACCTTCATGGGCAAGGACGCCCAGCTCGAGGCGGCCGTCCGCTATCTTAAGGAACGAATAGCGGCAGAGCCGGTCGAGGTCCCTCCGGCCCCACCGTACCCTGATAAGTCCTTCCAATACGAGTAGCGTTCTTGAGGAGGCCCAACATGAGACAAACCATACTTGGACTGATCGCTTGCATCGCACTCTTCAGTGCACTTACAGGCTGTGGATCTTCAAGAATTGCAGAGCAACATGGGGCGACCTACCACGCCGACCGGACGCCGAGAGGCGGATAGTGGCCCTCCGAAACCCATAGGGAAGAAGGCGCAGGGACTTCCGTTGCCACAGGAGTGGCAACGCTACGAATCGAGAACTCGGGCCAGCCTTTGTAGCGTCGGGTCTCTGTGCCCGACGTTGGCCTGCGTTAAGCGCAGGCTTGACCGCTGCGGACGGCTTCGGGTATGATTGCCCCGAATCTGTGGATTGCTTCCAGGAGCGTACCTGCAATATGCTACTGCTAAAGAACCTCTGCAAGAACTTCGGGAAGATTTGTGCCGTCGACGATCTCTCGCTCGAGATAGGCCGCGGCGAGGTCTTCGGGCTTCTGGGCCCCAATGGGGCCGGCAAGACTACAACCGTGAACATGGCGATCGGACTTCTCAAACCCGATCGGGGGACTATAGAGATAGAAGGTTGGGGTTCGCCTGTCCGGCCGGAAGTGAGGGCCCGGATAGGAATAGCCCCCCAGACCCTGGCGATCTACGATGATCTTTCCGGAGAGGAGAACCTCAGGTTCTTCGGAAGCATCCAGGGACTGAGGGGCGGCCGGCTCTCCGAGCGCGCGAGGTGGGCATTGGAGTTCGTCGATATCTATGAGCGGCGGCGCGACCGGGTAAAGACGTACTCGGGAGGCATGAAGCGCAGGCTCAATCTTGCCGTGGCACTTATACACGATCCGCCTTTGCTCCTGCTTGATGAGCCGACGGTCGGCGTCGATCCCCAATCACGAAACTCCATTTTTGAGAAGATCGAGGCCATGCGCGAAGAAGGCCGCACGATTGTTTACACAACACACTATATGGAGGAGGCCCAGAGGCTGTGCGACCGCGTGGCTATTATGGATCAGGGGAAATTGCTGGCGATGGACAGCGTACAATCCCTCATCGCCGCCCACGGCGGTGAGAGTACGATAATAGCGACCCGGGATGAGGGTGAAATCAGGCTGAAAACCGGTGATCCTCTGGGTGAACTCCTGAAGCTCCGGGAGAGTGGCGGTATGCGTGATTTCAGAGTGGAGAATCCCAATCTGGAAGGCGTCTTTCTCAACCTCACCGGAAGGCATCTGAGGGACGAGTGATGAGAGCAATCGCGGCGATGGCATTCAAGGATCTCCGGATCCTCTTCCGCGACAGGAGCGGTTTCTTCTTCACCCTTGTCTGGCCCCTCCTTATAGCTATCTTCTTCGGTGTCATGTTCGGAGGTAACCGGGCCAGTGAACAAGCCAGTGCGATTGCGATCGCGGTTGTGGACGAGGACCAGACTGAGGAATCGCGCGATTTTGTCGCGAAACTAGAGGCAGGCCCCGAGTTCGAGATCACATTGACCGATCGCGATCAGGCCTTTGAGTCGGTAAAGCACCGGAGAGCCGTCGCGTATGTGATCCTCAAACCCGGCTTCGGCGAGGCCGGCCGAACGGTCTTCTGGGGCGAGCCTCCGCAAGCCGAGCTGGGGATCGATCCTTCCCGGGGTGCCGCGGCGGCGATGGTCGAGGGCATTCTCATGAAATACGCATCGGAGATGATGGGCGATTTCATATCTGATGAGAATGCTCGGCGCGCGAACGTCCGGATGGCAAGAGAGACGCTGGACGAGGACGAGGGGATGCCTCCCGAGGTGCGAACCAACCTGGGTCGGCTCTTCGCGGATCTAGATAGGTATATGGCCGATGAAGCGGCATATGCGGATTCATCGAACACCACCGGAGGCGGGCTTGGTGGTTTCCAGCCCATTGAGGTGGAAAGAACGGATGTCGCAATCGGAACCTCCCGGGGGCCGAGGAGCGCCTATGCGATCACGTTTCCTCAGGGCGTGATCTGGGGCATAATCGGTGCCGCCGCCGGTTTCGCAGTTTCAATTGTGACCGAGCGGACCCGAGGCACGCTATTCAGGCTTCAGACCGCGCCGATAAGCCGTACCTACGTGTTGGGTGGGAAGGCGCTGGCATGCTTCATCAGCATCGTTGCGATGTCGGTGTTTCTCTACACACTGGCGTTCTTCGTGTTCGGACTGAGGCCGGTCTCCCTACCCATGCTGGGCCTGGCGATCGTCTCGAGCGCGGTAGCCTTTGTGGGCATCATGATGCTCTTGGCGGTATCCGGCAGGACCGAGCAGGCAGTCGGAGGAGTAGGCTGGGCGGTCCTGATTGTGATGTCGATGCTGGGGGGAGGCATGATACCCCTCTTCTTTATGCCCGCCTGGATGCGCACCGTGGGGAACTTCAGTCCGGTGAAGTGGTCTGTGCTCGCCATGGAGGGCGCGGTATGGAGGCAGTTCTCCTTTATGGAGATGCTCAAACCTTGCGGGATCCTGATCGGAGTGGGAGTCATCTGTTTTGCGATCGGTGTGCGCGTCTTCGACTGGACCACCCGGTCCGAGTAGGGTTCCCGAACGGAATTCCTTGGTGTGTGACATGACAAATCGGTATGGCGCGAAAACAGTCTATGTCGCTGTCGCCGCAGCCGTCGTAGTTTTGGTTTTGCTCTTTGGGAGCGGCATAATACCGGTAGGCCGTTTGCGGTCGGGGCAATCTCCAACTTATACCTACCGGATCGTGAACACCTATCCCCACGACGCAGACGCCTTCACCCAGGGTCTGTTCTATGATAATGGGGTTCTCTACGAAGGCACGGGCCGGCGGGGGCGTTCATCCTTAAGGAAGGTGGATCTCCGAACCGGGGAGGTCCTCGATATCAGGAGGCTCCCGGAGCGACTCTTCGGCGAAGGCATAGCCGGCCGGGATGGCAGCATCCTGCAATTGACCCTGAGGGCGAAGAAGGGTTTCGTGTACGACAAGAGCACCTTCGAGGTCGAACGTGAATTCACCTACCCGACCCAGGGGTGGGGCCTTACCTTCGACGGTGAGAACTTCATAATGAGTGACGGGACATCGGCGCTCTTCTTCTTCGAACCGGAGTCCTTCACAAGAGTCGGGCAGGTGATCGTCAAAGATGGGAGCCGCGCGCTGTTGGGGCTCAACGAACTCGAATATATCAAGGGTGAGGTCTTCGCCAATGTATGGAGGACGGACCTGATCGCACGAATCTCGCCCGCCACCGGCAAGGTCACAGGCTGGATAGATCTCACCGGTCTCCTGGGTCCTGCGGACCGGACGGACAGCACCGGTGTCCTCAACGGCATCGCCTATGACATCGAGAACGACCGGCTCTTTGTGACCGGGAAACTCTGGCCCCACCTCTTCGAGATCGAAATCCTACACCCATAGTGTTACCACCCCGTGGCAACGAATGTCCTGTGTAGCGTCGGGGTTCCACCCCCGACGGTTTCATCAATGCTAGATTTCGACTTCGGTGCCCGTGGCGCTCGCCACGGCTTTGTCGTATACCAGTTTCGCCGTCGCAGCATCCTGAATGGCGAGCCCGTTCGACTTAAAGAGCGTGATCTCCACATCGGTCTCGCGCCCGATCTTTTCGCCCACGATCACCTCTCCCAGTTCGGCATAGAAATGGTCTTCGTCGATCGCGCCTTCCGCGAGAGGGATCATTATGTCGCCTGCCTCTTTGAAGCAGGCCTCCCGGGAATCCCCCACAAGTCTTGACCTTGCTATGATTTCGGTATCCAGCTCGCGGGCTTTGGGGGTATGGCTGCCTATACCGTTTATGTGTGTGCCCTCCTTGACCTTCTTGCCGTCAAAGATAGGGGTAGGCGAAGAAGTGGCCGTACATATTACATCGGTCGCGAGTACCTCATCGGGAGAAGCCGCTTTGGCGACCTCGAGGCCCAGTTTCTTTCCCATTTCGGCGATAAACTTGTCGGCCGCCTCACCGGAGACGTCATACACCACGGCCTTCGATATCTTCCTCGCCACGGTCACCGCCCAAAGCTGCATCTTGGCCTGGACGCCCGCACCGAAGATACCGGCAGTCATCCCGTCATCCTTCCGCGCCATAAACTTGGTTGCCACACCGGAGGCTGCCCCGGTCCGGACGGCGGTAAGATATCCGCCATCCATAACACAGATCACTTCGCCCGTCTCGGGATTCTGAAGCAGCACTTTCCCGATCGTAGTGGGGATGCCGAACTTGTCGGGGTTCTTCTTGTACACGGTCACAACCTTGCAGGCGAGTGCCCCCATCTCCTTCAGATAGGCCGGCATATAGAGCGCCAGACCGTCCGGCGGGGTGATGTTTATCCTCAAGGGAAGCACAGCCGTCCCATGGGCCAACTCGGCGAATGCCTGCTCGACCACATCCATGCAGGCAGCCATATCCAATACCGATATCACGTCTTCGCGGGTAAGTAGCAGCGCCATCTCCTGTCTCCTTTCGCCGAGCCCTCACTAAGGCGGGCAGATCGCCGGGACAATTATCCACAGGGGCCGGCCGATCTGCAACCCATAATGAGTGGAAGGAGCCCGGCCCTGCTGCTATAGTATTGACACATCTCATGAATCCGGATTTACGTGCAGAATGAGGAGGCTTAACTTGAGTCCTGCCACAAAACTGGCAGTAAACTTGGGGCTTGCGGCAGCCGTGCTGGTTACGGCCACAGTGCTCCTCACCTATAGACCCAATGAGACCCCTCCTCCGGAAGCGAGCCGGACCGACAGGCTCGAGCAGCTCAAGTCATTGCCTTATACCGCCGTGACCGACTATGAGGCCGGCACGGTGGAGGCGGGGGTCCTGGTCTCGAAACCGGACAAAGTCTATCGGGGTTATAACATCTTCTGCTCCCGGATACTCCCCGAGGTCTATCTGATGGATATGGATGGAGCGATTGTACACACCTGGTCGCGTCCGGGGGATGACATCTGGGTCTGGGACCACGCAGTCATGCAGCCAAACGGGGACGTGATCGTCATAAACAAATTCAAAGACCTCCTGCGGCTGGCCTGGGATTCCGAGGTGGTTTGGCAGAGAGAAATGGATGTACATCATGATGTAGCTATCTTACCGGACGGCTCCTTCTATGCGATCCTCCGCGGGGCGGAACTCCATCGCGGGCTTGCCGTGCGGTTCCCCTCCATCGTACACTTCACCCCCGATGGGGAGGAGATAGACCGGTGGTATACCTATGAGCACCTTGCTGAGATCATGGAGACCTTCGACCGGCGCTCCTTTCTGGATACCATCCTCGACAGCATGCTCGCCGCAGGTAGCGAGATAGAATTCACAGAAACCGTGCCCGGCAAGATAGAGGCCAACACCCTCAAGGACGGGCGGGTGCTCTACGACTACTTCCACCTCAATACGGTGACCATATTGCCGGAGACGCCGCTCGGAGAGCGGGACCCACGCTTCCGTGAGGGCAATCTCCTTATCTGTTTCAGGAATGTGAATCAGATCGCGATCCTTGACCGGGACACCAGGGAGATCCTCTGGGTCTGGGGTGAGGGCATGCTCCAATGGCCTCACCATCCCACCATGGTCGACAGCGGCAACATCCTGGTGTTTGATAATGGGGTGCTCCGGGGGGCATCGCGTGTCGTCGAGGTCGACCCAGTGACCGGATCGGTGGAGTGGGAATATGCGGCCGACCCTCCCGAGACCTTTTATACGTTTGAGAAAGGCTCGGCGCAACGCCTGCCTAACGGCAATACGCTTATCTGTGATGGCGACAACGGGCGGGCTTTCGAGATCACGCAGGAAGGGGAAATAGTCTGGGAATGGCTGAACCCGGTCTTGCGGAAAGGCCGCCGCGTCCAGGTGTATCGAATAGAACGTCTGCCTTTAGGGGTCAAGTCGACGCATTGACCCCAAGGGGAACTCGCAAGTGATGGTACAATCCAGGCTCAGACTCATAGTGGCGTGCTCCCTCTTCGCGCTAACGGTGGCCCTCTTCGTATGGAATGTGCACCACTATTCCTTCCTTGGGGATGACGCCTTCATAAGCTTCCGCTACGCCCGGAACCTCTATGAGGGCCGCGGGCTGGTGTGGAATCCGGGTGAGCGGGTCGAGGGCTACACCAATTTCCTTTGGGTTATGCTGATGGCCTTAGGGATGCTGCTTAAGATGAGTCCTGAGGTACTGTCCAATGTCATAGGCATTGGAAGCGGTGTCGTTGTCCTCATACTCCTGGTCAGACTCTCAGCCAGGTACTGCGGCTGGGACAGCCCTTTGATATGGCTCGCCCCTGCCGTCCTTGCCGCAAGCCGGACCTTCACCGCCTGGTGTACCGGCGGCCTGGCAACCATGTTTTTCACCATGCTGGTACTCTGGGCTCTCATCCGGTTCGCAGAGGAGCGCGAAAGGCCGACCCACTCTTCCGTCCCATCGTCGCTCCTATTCGCACTTGCCGTGCTTACGCGTCCGGAGGGCTACATATTCGCAGTCACAGCCGGCGTGTTCTTGCTTGTCGACCTGTTCCGTGGAAAGCGAACACCGAGAGATTTCCTCGCATGGACCCTGCCCCTGATACTGATTGCAGGATCGCATCTTATCTGGCGCCGCATTTATTACGGCTACTGGCTTCCAAACAGCTTCTATGCCAAGGTAAGCGGTTTCTGGGGTGAGCAGGCCTACCATTACCTGTCCATGTTCCACAGGGATTACAAGGTCTTCTTCTTTGCCCCACTGGCTTTGCTGCCTTTGATAGTGCGGCGGAGTTTCATATATGGCCTCTTCTCGGTATCTATTGCCGCTTATCTTGCCTATGTTGTCTATGTCGGCGGCGACCGCTTCGAATTCCGTTTCCTTGTTCCTGTCTTCCCCCTCTTCTACTGGCTTCTGGTTGAGGGTATCGCGCTGATCGCATCTGCGGGTAAGCGAA
>JALGWN010000213.1 GCA_025774115.1 bacterium | reverse complement strand
CGTGACCCGTATTAGCGGTCCCGCCGAGAGTTCGAGGGCGGCATTCTCTGCCGGTGCGGATAACATGTTATACACGGAGAACTCGGCGAGATTCGAAGAGGCATTCGAGGCCTTAACGGCCGACCTGGTATCGGGAAAGCTCGACCAGACCAGGCTCATGGAGTCTATCTCGAGGCGCCGGGCCTTACTTGATAGAATCTCATCCGCCCGCCCGCCAAAGGAAGGCATCTCCCGTAAAGAAAGCGGGTCATGACCGCGGCCGTCCGGATGGAGGATCCCCACGGGTTGCTTCCATTGAGGGCCGCCGAGTTGGCATGTGTGACCACCGATCACGGTCTCTTAGAGAAGACCAGAGCGTATCCGAAGTCCGTCGAGGAGATCGGCAGCCCGGAAAAAGCAGCGGGCAAGGTACTCCTCCTCTGGCTTGTGGAACCGCTCAGGCTGAAGCACTCCTTGGAGGTTGTGCGCCGGATGATAGAGGCCTCACAGGTTTCCGTGCTGGTCACATCCTACCGCTCGGTGGCGGGCACCCTGGACACCTGCGATGCTAAGATAGTCACGGTTGACACAAGCCCCGAGACTCAAGCCTCAATCCTCCGACGGCTCTTCGGCGAGATGCCGTGACGTCGGGCACAGAGACCCGACGCTACGCAGGATCATTCGTTGCCACGGGAGTGGCAACACTACGGAAACCCAGTCGGAACGCAGCTGTTCCTATACGGGGGTGCACCAGCTCTTGTACTTGGCCACCTTGCCCTTGACGACGTCGAAGTAGAGGTCTCTGATCTTCTCGGTCACCGGGCCGATCTTGCCGTTACCCACGGGTCTTCCATCTACTTCTATCACGGCGGCGACCTGAACACCGGTACCGCAGAAGAACACTTCATCGGCTATGTAAAGCTCGCTCCGGTCTATCCGGCGCTCGACCGTCTCTATGCCCAGATCGTCTTCGGCTATCTGCATTACGGTTGCGCGGGTTATACCCTCGAGGATATTGTCGGCAGGCGATGGGGTCACGAGTTTCCCTTTCCTCACCAGAAAGATGTTCTCCGCACTCCCTTCCGAGACGTGGCCGTCATGATTAAGCACTATGGCCTCATCGAAACCCCGCTCCACGACCTCGGTCTTGGAAAGGGCAGAGTTTATGTATATGCCGGTCACCTTCGCTCTTGCGGGAGCGGCATTGTCATCGATCCGTCGCCATGAGGACACCGCGACTCGGGCACCCTCTTCTTTCTCGATATACCTGCCGAAGGGGACGGCGAAAATGCAGAAGCCGTCTTCCAGACCGTGGAGCTTGACACCGATGCCTTCCGAGGCCTTGTAGGCCAGAGGCCTGATATAGGTGTCCTCCGTGTAACCTTCCTTCGTCAATAGCTCGCATGTTATGTCGCATAGTTCCTCAGTGGTGTGGGGAATCTTGATCTTCAGGATCGAGCATGACTTGTGCATCCTGTCGTAATGCTCGGGCATTCTGAAGACCAAGAGCCGTTTCTCCTTATCGTTCCAATATGCCCGTATACCCTCGAATGCGCCTGTACCATAGTTGAGGGCGTGGGTCATGACGCTGACCTTGGCCTGCTCGATAGGGACGATCTCTCCTTTGAAATAGGCGTACTGTGGCATACCGCCCTCCTCTCTTAACGGGGAACTTTGACTTTGAGATACCGGGAAAGAATAGCAGGCGTAGGGGCTTTTTTCAACCGCATTCGGCATGCGATTCGCCGCGACCGAGCGGCAAGCGCCGCAAAACAACGTCGGGCGTGCCGGAGCGAAGCCCCTCGCCTCGTAGCGTCCTCACTCCCGTGAGGACGAATGCAGTTGTCCGCAGCGACAGGACCGGCCCAGCAGCGGTCTCCCCTATCTAGCCAGCACCACCTTGGATGTGAAGCCGCCGGCTTCGCTGTCAAGCCTTATGAAATAGACACCGGCCGCAGCAGGATTTCCGGAGCCCGACCTGCCATCCCACAGCACGGAATGATAACCTGCCCCGGCTGTCTTATTGACTAAATCTCTGGCAAGCCTTCCCTGAGCGTCGAAAACCCGTATGCTCACGTCCATCCTCCGGGGTACGCCGAAGAAGATGTGCGTCGAACCCGTGAAGGGATTTCGCTCACTGCCTACGAGCATAACTCCACCGGGAACCTCCAGGGCCTCCTCTTCCACACCCGAGATATCCCGGACAATAGCGAAGGGCGCGTCGCTGGCGTCGAAGCTCGTGTTGTACCCTCTGTCCGTGGCCTCGATTCCTATCTTGCATGTGGCATGTTCGCCCATCGGCACATCCCACATGACGGAGGTTTCAAAACCGCCCACCACACCCACGGTGTCGTCGAAGGTGGTACCACCGTCATAAGACACCAATACCGTGAAATGCCTCACGCCATAGTCGTCCGAAGCGCCCCACGCAATCTCATACCCGGAGCCCTCGTCGATTGACTCTCCGCCATTGGGATCGAGCACCTGGACCGCTGCCGGGGTCACATCGACCGAGGCCGGACAGCCTGTTATCTGAAAATCATCGACGACGGCCTCTACCAGAGAGTCATCACCATAATCACTGGCTATGAACCGCACCAGAACCTCGTCGGTCATTACAATATACTGCCCGAGATCGTACTCCTTAGCCTCCCACGCTCTAGCGCTGGCGGTCTCGGTCTCGAGATTCACCCAGGACGCGCCCGCATCTCCCGATACATCCACCCGCCACACATCATCGACGTTTTCACCGGTATCGTTGGTGTACCATCTCCAATAACGGAGCAGGGCGGTGGCATGGTCGGAGAGGTCAATGGGAGGCGATGTCAGCGTGGTCTTACCGCCGTCCACGTCGTAGAAGTCAGGAGGAAAAGACCGTTTCGCGTTCTGTGTGACAAAGGCAAGAATCGATCCGCCCGGAGTATGGTCGAGCTCCGGCTGAACCAGGAAGCTGTCCTGCAGGCTTCCCCTCGGATTCAGCCGTCTCCAATCCCCGGGATATGCGTCGTCACCGGGTGCTTCCAGCGACCAACCGAGATCGCTCTCCGCGTCGTCAAAGAAGACCGTCTGGGCATCGCTTACCAGCATCTCAAAGGTATCGGTCGAGATGCCCTGATCCGAATCGACCGAGATGATGAAGTGGAGCCGCCCCCCGCAGGGCACGGCGCCGTCTATGGTGAATGCGAAGTGCGGCGAATCGGACTGCTCACTCCCACCATCGGCCATATCCGGAAACGAGGCCGACGCAGTGGTGATGAAAACATCGGGATCAGGAGAGGTTATGGTGGCGGTAACACCGGTGGCATTCTCCCAGCCTGTGTTTTCGAGTGTCAGGGGCAGGGAGATCGACTCGCCGGCTTCAGGCGTGCCGTCACCGTCACCGGCGGAATCATCAACGACGAAGGAATTCACCGCGAGCCCGGCGCGCATTCTGGGCGTATAATGGACAATCGCTGCTCCTGCACCAATACTGGCGGTTCCGTACTTCATCCAGGCAAATCCCGACTCCCCCCAACTTGTTCCCCAGCTGTTCTTGATATGCCAGGCACCCTGGCCGCTACACCTGCTATCATCCCAGCCGACGATCAGGACACCGTGATTCAAGCTACCGCTTTCGTCATGCTCATAGCATCCTCCACTGTAGTAACTGAAATCGCTGAATACCGTCATCCCCACAGCTATAGGTCCACCTGTCATGAGGTGGGTCTTGATACTGGTCACGCTGGTATCGATCTCCTCGTAGCCGTCGACATTCAGCAGCATGTCACAAATGTCCTGGTCGCAATCCCCGTCGATGCCGCCGCGGTAGGGAAAGCATACTTGTGACACTGCTCCTACCACTCTGTATAGGTCATAGACATCTTCCATCCAACCGCCGCCGCAGCTTGAACCGCCGAAGTTGCAGTCGATGCCTTGCTGGACCGAAAGTCTGGTGTCATCGTCATCGAATATGCGCATCTTGGATTCTATGGCTGCAACCGCGCACTGGCACCAGCAGTCTCCACATAGCTGACGCCTGACGGGGGAGACACCCGCCGAATCCGTCCAGTCGAACCGGGAAGGGAGTGAAAGCGGCGCGTACGTGGGCCCT
Source organism: bacterium (assembly GCA_025774115.1). Classification (GTDB taxonomy): domain Bacteria; phylum Arandabacterota; class Arandabacteria; order Arandabacterales; family Arandabacteraceae; genus JALGWN01. The sequence continues at coordinate 239 of JALGWN010000213.1, read as the reverse complement.
TCGGCCCGAATTGCCTCAAGCCTTGACTCGTAACCCTCGGGCACAATAAGCCCCAGGAGCTTCTCCCGTTCCTCGGCCGGAAGCCTGGAGATATCGGTTTCGCCTGCAACCCAGGAGAGCCCCTCAGCCTCGATCCTTGCCCGGATCTCCTCAAGGCTCGCCTCCGTCGCTTCTGTGTTGCCGAGAACAGGTCCCAGACCGGCGAAAATCAGGATCCCGACTGCCGCCAGGACGCAAAG
>JALGWN010000212.1 GCA_025774115.1 bacterium | reverse complement strand
GCGGTCGGCGCGATCCTTATCATTCGGTCCCGTGCTTCCGGAGGGCGGGTACATGATCAATAGGCGGGTGGCGCAGCGGGTGGCAAGACAGGCGGGCCTTCTGGCCAAGGAGGTGTTCTCGCTGCTTGTGCCACCCCTTTGCGTTGCATGTGACAGGAGGCTCACCGGGGAGGACAGGTGGCTTTGCCGGCATTGTAAGATCGCTCTTGCCTGTGAAGCCCGGCCGATGACGAGGCTCATTGAGATCGGTGGCGGGCGGACTCTCGAGGTAAGATACTGCCTCAGATACACGCCGAGGGTGTCCAGGCTGATCACCGAGATGAAATATGGAGATAAACCCGGACTGGCGAACCTGCTGGTGCCTCTCGTTGCCTTCGCCCTCGGGGACCGGATACCTCCAGGCACCGCAGCCGTTCCGGTACCGGTTCACGCCTCCAAGCGAAGAGAAAGAGGTTATAATCAGAGCAGGATACTGGCGGAGGGCCTTGCCGGGATGAAAGGCCTTCACGTCTGTGACATGCTGGTAAAAAGCAGGATGACAGTTTCCCAGACAACCCTGGAGAAAGACCGAAGGGTAAGCAACGTGGTCGGTTGCTTCAGATCGAGGAAGCCGGAGTCTTTTGGTCTCGACAGAGCCCTCCTCGTCGATGATGTCGTGACCACGGGGTCGACGCTCAGAGAATGCGCGCTGGCCCTGCTTGCCGCCGGTACAAAGGAGATCAGCGCATGCGCGGTTGCCGCTTCGCTCTAGTCCTTATCCTTACGGTATGGGCCCTGCCCGGCTCGGCTGTGCTCGGCTATCCTACCGAGCCGTCGAACACCTGGGTCTACCCGTATCTCTATGAGCTGAGGCTTAGAGAAACCGTGGGACGTATCTTCATCTCCACCGGGCCTTACGGGCGGCTCGAGACGGCGGCGTGGCTCGACGGCTTTCGCAAGGGTGAGGCAGATGCCCGGAGCATGTGGCTATACGGCATGCTAAAGACCGAGTTTGAGGGAGAGGCCCGGGTGCTTGAGGCAGGATCGGGGTGGACCGGGGATGTGCGCATAGCATCGGTGGTGGAGACCGATTCAAAAACCATCGGAGAGGCCTTCGGCCGATTTGCATATTACTCCCCGCTCGGGCTGGCTTTCTGGACCTCGGTCAGGACCTCTCTGAATGATGGGAATCTCCACAGAGTGGAAACCCAGGTTTGGCGCGACCACGGCCGGGCAAGTGTGGATTATGCAGGTATCGCTTTTCGGAAGGACGGTTTCACGGTCTCGCTCTCGAGGGATGAGGTGAGCTGGGGAGTGGATAGACAGAGGGGGCTTCTCTTTTCGGGGACGGCGCCCGGTTTCGATATGGTCACTATGGGCTACCGGACCGGATGGATAGGCTTCACATCGTTCCACTCGATGCTCCGTGGGTGGAGGGATGAGGAGCAGGACGAAGGGGTGCGCCGCTTTGTGTCGGCCCATCGGTTGGAAGTGCTGCCTGCCGACCGCATCTCATTCGCGATATCGGAGGTCGTGCTATACGGAGGCCGCCACAGAACATTTGAACCTGTTTACATGAACCCCATGGCTATTTTCTATGCCGATCAGTGGAATTCCGAGTCCAATGACAATATCTTAATCGCAGGTGACTTTACACTTCTGTTTCCGGGGTACGCGGAGATAAGAGGCGAGATCATGATCGATGACTTCCAGTACGATTTTGTGAATGAGCCGCACGAATTCGGAGCCGGGCTTTCCGTCACCGCGGCCAATCCGCTTTATCCCCGGACCTCATTGGTTGGGGCATCCTACTACCACATCAGGAATCAAACATACGGACACCTAATATCATGGAACCGCTTCATCCATGAGGGGAAAGTGATGGGTTATGAGGACGGGCCGGATGGAGACCGCTTCGCATTCCGGGTGACACTCGCCCGGCCTGAGGGCATGCTGTGGAAGGCAGACTACAGCCTCCGGCGTAAGGGGGAAGGACGGGCCACCGATGTCCAGGAGGAATTAGGGCCCAGAGTCGATTTTCCTTCAGGGACGGTGGAGACTTCCCATCGGGTGGGACTCGCGCTTGCCTGGAGGCCTTGCCATATGTGGCTCCTGGAGGCAGGTACCGAATATCACCGGACGCGCAACACCGGTCACGTGGAGGGTGTCGACCAAGACGGCTGGGACCTTTCACTTAAGGCGCAGTTCAATCTCAAGGCACATACCCGGTTGGGGGATTAAGGAGTTAGCGATGAAGGCGACCGAGTGGCTGGTGCTTCTCTTGGTTCTGATGCCGGTAGCGACCCAGGGCACTACGATGGAGCTCCTTTATGGGTGGGATGCCGGTGAGGTCCTCTATGGTGCCTCGAACGGCTTCGATTTTCTGGGGGTGGTCGGGGGCGAGTATGAAGGGAGAAGCCTTGGAACATTCTGTGAGACCAGAGTGCTCCCTGCAGGGTATGAGGTGGCGGGATACCGAATAGTGCGCGAGCAATGGGAGGACCTGGCCGGCGAGTACCGGCCGGGTGTGGAGGCCCCCGGCGGGCTTACCGAAGATCTCGGGTCCGAAAGCGGTGGACTCCGCCTTGTTGCTTCAGCCGGGTTGATGGGGTATGAAGTCCTGGTCTCGATCGTGGAACCCATACGGGTTGCGGACGGGAAGGCAGCTGTCTTGAAGGACATGCTTGTCGAGGTGGACCTGCGGCCGACAGGAGAGAGGCTTGAAATCAGACGGCGGAGCCTCACTGCGGAGGCCCATGTCCGCAGGGCGTTGGCCGCGTTCTTGGGGGAAGAGCCTCCCGAGGGCGGGGGTTGGGAACTCCAGAGGCATGCGGGCTCGGTCACCGCGCAGCCCTCACTCAAAGGCAGTGCGGTCGATTGCGTGATAGTGACCCCCGACAGTCTGAAGGCCGAGTTCGAGCGGTTGGCCGCCTGGCATGACAAGCTGGGTGTAAGGACCGTCATACGTACGATGGAATGGGTCCGTGCCCGGTATGCCGGCGGGGACGGTGCCGAACGGCTCAGGAACTTCATAAGGGATGCCTACACCAACTGGGGCACCGTATACGTGCTCCTGGGCGGAGACCCGCACCTCGTTCCCATAAGGGTGATCGAAGTCCCCGAAATGATAGATGATGTCGGCCGGTCCGATATGCCTACGGACGTCTATTACTGCAATCTCGACGGTAACTGGAATGCCGACCAGGATGGAACCATCGGGGAGTATCTCCATGGCAACCCGGACCGGGTCGACATCCTGCCGGATGCCTTTGTGGGCCGGGCCCCGGTTGCATCAGCCGCCGAAGCCCGTGTGTTCGTCAAGAAAAGCATGATCTACGGAAGCGGCCTCAAGCCGGGGCCGTGGCAGGAGACTGTGGTAATGCTGGCCCAGATTCTGTGGCCCGACACCAACACCGACGGTGCCGCGTACGCCGAGGACATACTGCCTCATCTACCCGGCAATTTCACGATCCACCGGCTTTACCAGAACTATGAAGCATATCCCGGTGCAGTCGATGAGACCGTGGCCAACGTGCTCTCGTATGTGAGTGACGGCTGCAATGTCCTCGGCCATATCGGCCACGGGGATGAGCTGAGGCTTGATCTTGGTACGGAGTTCATAGAGCGGTTCCAGCTGGAGGCGCTAACCAACGACAGCATGTTCTGTTTTGTCTTCATGATGAACTGCTCGGCCTCTGACCCCCGTGTCGAGAGCGTGGCCAAGAGCTTCATCAAGGACCCGGACGGAGGCGCCTTCGCTGTCATGGGCAACAGCTCCTTGAGCTATCCCTTTACCGGGAAACACATGCAGATTGATTTCTACGACCTGACCTTTGCCGAGAATGCGCTTTCGATCGGCGCGGCGAGCGCGCTGTATAGGCCACGATACATCGGCCCGAGAGAACAGGCTTGGTGGATGTACCTGAATTACATCCTGAGTGGAGATCCTGTCGTCAGGCTCAGGCAGAACGAAGCCCGTCCGCTTGATGTGACCTTCGGGGCCCTGTCGTTATCGGACAGCGCATACAGTGTGGAGGTGCTTGATGGAGGAATGGGTGTAGAGGGTGCGACGGTTGTGCTTTTGGGTGACCGCG
>JALGWN010000211.1 GCA_025774115.1 bacterium | reverse complement strand
GTCCCCCCTTCCCGCGCCTGCATCTATCTTACCACACCAACGCCCCCCGTGCCACCCCCAGGTGTCAGGCATGCACAATTGCATACTCGGGAGTGTTGCGCCAGTGAATGAAAGCACGGGTGCATGCTTCCTCCGTAGCATCGTCGCTCCCGTGACGACATTCACTTCGGCCACTTCCCCCGGGGGCCACAACATCCTGATGACGTGGACGCCGGGAAGACAGTGGATTGGCCGGCGCGCCGCTACATATCGGGGCGATGCATCTTGGAAGTCACCTTCATATACATTATACTTACGTGATAGTCCGGTTGACCGGGAATACAAGACGAGGGACAGCATACTGAAATCAGAACGGCCTGATAAGGTGCAACTTGGTGTCGCAACAGGCTTTGCCGTTTGGCTCTTCTTGCTTTGCGCGGCCCTTCTGCCGGCGGGGCTCCTGGCCGGCTCGGCACGGATCATCATAGACGGGGAGTTTGCCGACTGGGAGGGAATAGACCCGGTCGCCGTCGACCAGACAGGCGATCAGAATCCCAGCGCGCTTGACTTTGCAAACCTGTGGGTTGCAAACGACGAGGGCTACCTCTTCGTCGCACTGGAGCTCATACAGGAGATAAATCTCCAGAACGATAACCAGATCAGGATGTTTCTTGATACCGATGACGACCCTGCCACCGGCATCGCCGCGCACGGCATAGGCGCGGAGCTCGTGTGGGACTGCGGCGCCAGGAGCGGCACCTTCACCTCGACCTCAGGGTCCTATGAGGTTGAGCAAGCCGAGGTGGGTGTCGTGGCCGGACCGACGGTGACCTCAGAGATATTCGAGATCGCGTTTGACCGGTCGGCCACACCCCATGGCTCCACTCCCCTCTTTCCGGGCGCCACCATTAGAATCGTCATCGAAGACCTGGCCGGAACAGACCGGATCCCGGACGGGGCCGGGGGAGCTCCCTATATCTTCGACGACACGCCTTTGGAGCCGCTCCCCTCTCTGTCACTCTCAAGACACGATGATACGCACTTGAGGATTGTCAGTTACAATGTCTTGACCGACGGTCTTTTCGAGAGTTGGAAGAGGCCCAACTTCAACCGGCTGCTCGCTGCCCTTGATCCCGATATCATAGGTTTTCAGGAGATATACGACCATTCCGCCCTCGAGACCGAGAACCGTGTCGAAGCCATACTCCCATCCTCCGGGCAGGACCGATGGTACAGCGCCGAGGCGGGATACGACATAAAAGCCGTGAGCCGCTACCCCATAACCCGGTCTTTCACGGTAACCGGGAACGGGGTTTTTCTGATCGATCTACGGCCCACCTACGAAAAGGACCTGCTTCTCATTGTAGCCCATCCCCCGTGCTGCGACAATGACGCGGGCAGACAGCGCGAGATCGATGCCTTCATGGCCTTTATCCGCAATGCAAAGGCCCCGGGCGGTCTTCTCGATATTGCTCCCGAGACGCCCATCGTAATAGTGGGAGACATGAACCTGGTGGGTCAACGCCAGCAGTTGGAAACCATGCTCACGGGGAATATCATAAACGTGGGTACCTACGGCCCTCCCTTCTCCCCCGATTGGGACGGTTCCGATCTCGAAGACGCGATCCCGCGTGCAACGGACCTTCCGATGGCTTTCACGTGGTACCATGATTGGGGTTCCTACTGGCCGGGCAGGCTGGATTACATCGTCTATACCGGTAGTGTCCTGGAGACGGGTAACAGCTTCATAGCCTTCACACCGGCCATGTCGGCGGACACCCTTGCTGCTTACGGCCTCGAGGCGGACGACGCCGTCCTGGCTTCGGATCACCTGCCGGTGGTAGCCGACTTTGCAATACCGGTCTCTGTTGCAGAGGTCGGCATACATTGCCTCGATGTGGGCCACGGCGATTGCACCCTGATCGTATCGCCTGCGGGCGGTACCCTGCTCCTGGATGCCGGAGGTAACGGCAAAGGGCTTGAAGTGGTGGCCCCCTATCTCGAGAGCCTGGGGATCGGCGCCCTCGATTATGTTGTTGCCTCCAACTATAACCCCGAACATATCGGAGGTATCGACGAGGTGGTGGAGCACCTCGGAATCGACTCGGTGAGAGTCGCCGTGCTCGACCGGGGCTGGTCGGGATCGGATGCGGTCTATGCGGCCTATGAAGGTAGTGTGAACGAAAAACGTGCGGCAATCACGGAGGGCCAGGTGATCGATCTCGGCGGCGGGCTCACGGTCACATGTGTCGGAGTCAATGGGAACGGTGAGCTGGCCCCTCCCTTTGATGACACCTATGACGAGGCCGATCTGGGGATTGCACTGGTCGTGGATTACCTGGGCTTTGACTTTTTTGTAGCCGGCGACCTTCCGGGTGTTGACGTATCCGGACACAGCGATATCGAATCATCCATAGCGCGTGAGGTCGGCGATGTCGATGTTTACAGGGTAAGCAGCCATGGCAGTGGTGTGAGCTCCGGCGAGAACCTTGTGTCGGCCCTCCTGCCGGAGGTCGCGATCGTTTCGGTAGGTAACGACGGGCCGAGTGGTTACCCGGATCAAGGGGTCTTGGATCGTCTCATAGGTTACGGCAGCTACATATACCAGACCGAGCTTGGAACCGGAGCCCGGATCCCGACCGGGAGCGGGGAGGTTGTTGACGGAAACGTCGTGCTCCGCGTGACGGCAGAGGCCTATACGCTAAACGGGTCCTCTACCTACGAGGTGGAAGCAGACGGAATTCCTATCCTTGAGGTCAGAGTCGACGATGCCAACGGCGAGCCGATACTTCTGGGCCAGCGGGTCAGGGTGAGGGGTATTGTGACCGCAGGCAGCGGTGTCTTCTCGGGTTCGGACAACAATATCTTCATACAGGATGCCACGGGCGGGCTTAACGTGTTCCAGCAGTCTGCGATCGAACCTGAGGTTACCGAAGGCGACAAGATCGAGGTGGAAGGCTTCGTCGACCACCTGGCCGGCCTGACGAGAATCACCAGCCCTACGATTGGAATCAAGGCGAGCGGCGTTAATGTGCCTCAGCCGATTGTGCTTACAACCCAGGAGATTGCAACCGACGGGGCGGACTATGAAGGCAGCCTGGTCCGGGTGAATGAGGTTTACATCACAGGGGGCACATGGCCGGCGGTCGGCTCGGACGGGACGGTCTTCGTGGATGACGGATCCGGCGAGTGCACCCTCTTTATCGACGAGGACGCGGGTATCCCGGGCGCATCCGAGATACCCGACACCTTTGATGTTACAGGACTCCTGGGGCAGCACGATACCGCTTTCCCCTTCCTTTCCGGTTACAGAGTGATGCCGCGGTCGGGTGACGACATAGTACCCTCCTATGACGACGGCGGTATCTCACAATACGGCCTCGTGGCCGGCGTGTTCCCGAGTCCGGCCAGACGGCACGTCCGGATCAAGTTCACACGGCCTGCGGTCAGCCACGGTAAGCGCATAAGCTTCTACGATGTCAGAGGCCGGAAGGTAGCCCGGGCGGAGGCGGCCCCGGGGCTATCATACCTAGATTGGGTCGCCGAGGATGCCTCCGGGCGGGCCCTCGCAAGCGGTATCTACTTTGCGGTCGTATCCGGCGGGGGTCGCGAGGAGACCGTGAAACTGGTCATCATGCGGTAGATGAGGTCAGGTCATCCCTTGATGCTCTATGTATGGTGCTCCGATCATGATAACGCGTAGCGTCGCGTCTCCTGACGTGACGAATGTCTTTCTGAACAGCGAGTGGAGCAAACCTCCGTCGGGGATGGAACCCCGACGCTACGCAGAAACCGCAGCGACTTGGATCGAGTGTAACTCAGCAGACGGGTGGCCTTGAACAGGCTGACATAACCGACTTTTTCAACAGCTCTGCGCATCCTCTTATTCGTATAATTGCCATACTGCCCGTAGTTGTTGGATGCCTCTTTCCCCGTCTTACCCAGGGGCTTTTTTGGTTGACAAGAGGCTCCATTCTGAGGTATGACTCTTACTGTACAGGAAACAGGTGGTATAACCATGCCTGAGAATCGGTACGCCGACAGGCAGAGGTGTCTGTGTTTTTTCCCGGCTCACGGAAGAGCAAACCTTTACACCTGAAACGGAGGTTTC
>JALGWN010000210.1 GCA_025774115.1 bacterium | reverse complement strand
ACGCGATATTAATGACCTGTCCCGCCGCTTCTCCCCACTGGGCGGCCAGGATGTTCGCCTTGACGACGTTACCGACAAATGTGAAATCCCTGCTCTGTTCTCCGTCCCCGTATATCGTAGGGCTCTTCCCCTCGAGTAGATGTGTGACAAAGATCGGTATCACCGCCGCGTACTGGGACGCGGGATCCTGTCTCGGGCCGAATACATTAAAATATCGTATGCTGACAGTCGGCATTCCATATACCTGCGAGTATACCGAGCAGTAATGTTCCCCTACGAGTTTACTCACCGCGTACGGAGAGAGAGGTGCCGGCAGCATGTCTTCTTTCTTGGGCAGGACCTCACTGTCCCCGTATGCCGATGAAGAGGCGGCATATACTACAGATTTGACGCCCGCGCGCCGCGACTCTTCCAGTACTGTAAGAGTGCCTCCGACGTTCACCTCGTTGACGAGCACAGGATCATCGATGCTTCTTGGTACTGACGCGAGAGCAGCCTGATGGAGGACATGATCCACCCCGTCTAGCGCCATTCTTACCTCTGAAGGATTCCTTATGTCGCCCTTGATAAATTTGATGTCCTTCCGGATATGTTCCAGGTTTCCCGTGTGCCCGGTTGACAGGTTGTCGAATACGACGACCTCCTCACCCGTTTCCACGAGTCTCTCCGCGATGTTGGAACCGATGAATCCGGCTCCTCCGGTTACCAGATATCGAGGCATGTATCCTCCCGTTCAGGACTTGATCACATGGTTACGATGCTGTCGGAATCATACTCTTTGAGAACATTCCTCGCGTCGAAGATCATCGGGCAGTTCTCTACAAGCACGGAGTAATCTACTCTCGTATGCCCGGTCACAACGATCGCGCAGTCCATTCCCGCCACACTCTTCGCATCGTACTCGAGATAATCCGCCAGGTCGCTTTCCTCTTCTAGTTTCTCTACAAATGGATCGTTCCAGTATACCTCCGAACCCATCTTGCTGATCAGACGGATGATGTCGTATGCGGGCGACTCCCTCGTATCGTCTATATCCTTCTTGTATGAGACACCCATTACAAGGATCTTCGAACCATTCAGACACTTCTTCCGTTCGTTGAGGGCCTCCGAGACCCTCACTACGACATAACCAGGCATGTCGCCGTTGATCACACCGGCAAGTTCGATGAACCTCGCATCGAATCCGCTCTGCTTGGCCTTCCATGAGAGGTAAAACGGATCGATCGGAATACAGTGGCCGCCGAGCCCGGGACCGGGATAGAACGGCATGAAACCAAATGGTTTTGTCGCTGCCGCATCGATGACTTCCCACACATTGATACCCATCCTGTTGCACATCATCGCGATCTCGTTCACCAGGCCGATATTGACGCTCCTGAATGTATTCTCAAGCAGCTTTACCGTCTCCGCCACTCTCGTCGAACTGACGGGAACAGGATTCATCCCCGCAGCGCTGTACAGCATCGCCGCCAGTTCAGTGCATGCCGGGGTAACCCCGCCGACTACCTTGGGAATGTTCTTTGTCGAATATTGCTCGTTTCCCGGATCGACTCTCTCAGGAGAAAAGGCGAGGTAGAAGTCCTTTCCAACCTTCAGGCCTGTCTCCTCGAGAAGGGGAAGCATGACTTCCTCCGTCGTGCCAGGATATGTAGTGCTCTCAAGGATGATCAGCTGCCCCTTGTGGAGATATTCACGTATCTCCTTGAGAGCCGCCACGATATAGGATATGTCCGGATCTTTGGTCTTCCTGAGAGGTGTAGGAACCGCGATATTTATCGTGTCAGCATCAGCCAGGACAGAGAAATCATCAGTTGCGCGAAGGATACCGGAGCCGACGACTTCCGACAATTCAGCCGCGTCCACGTCACCGATATAGCTTCTGCTCGCATTGATGTCCTTTACCTTCCTGCTGTCGATGTCGATTCCTACAGTCACAAGACCTGCCTTGGAGAATTCAACCGCCAGCGGAAGTCCGACATAGCCCAGCCCGATCACCGACTGAACAGCCTTTTTCTCGGATAGCTTTTCTCTCAGTCCCAAATTCGTCCCCCTTTAAGATTCTCGTTTTGCAGATTATATCAATTGTCTCTTGGCGTCAAAGGTTTCAAGTGCGCCCGGCGAATTCGAGACTGGAGTATGTCCTGATGCTGTTTTTGCCGTCTGATTTCGCTTTATACAGTGCCGTGTCCGCCCTGTCTATGATCTTCTCGACCCCTGACGCGTCATCCGGGTATACGGAGATCCCGATACTGCATGTAAGAAGTCCCGGCGTTTTCCCGTCGAACATGTAATTCCTTACTCCTTCGAGCACTCTTTCCCCGTAGATGCTCGCTCCCTCTCCTGATGTTCCCGGAAGAAGGATCCCAAACTCATCTCCCCCGTATTTTGCCACTATGTCGATCTCTCTGCTGCTGTCGCTGAGGATCGCGGCTATATTCGTAAGTGCCCTGCTGCCCGACAGGTGCCCGTTCCTGTCGTTGTATTCCTTCAGATTATCCACGTCCAGCATCAGAAAGGAGAAGTTCGAGTTGAACCTCTTGGCTCTCTTTACCTCCACCCTCAGAGACCGGATGAGGAACCTGTAATTATATACACCTGTCAAGCCGTCCGTGATCGACTCCATCTCGAGTTTACGGTAGAGCAGATAATTCTCGAATGCGATTGCAGCCTGGTTGGCCATCATGGTCAGTAGATGAATGTCATCTTCGCTGAACTGCTGTCTGTCCTGATCCTGAATCGCCAGGATAACTCCCAGGAGGGAGTTCTTGGCCATAAGCGGAGCTGAAATGACCATCGAAGACCTGTCGTCGCCCTGAAGACATTCCGTCGCAAGGGTCGACAGATCTATGCCGAACACGCCGTCTCCTGCCATCGGCAGGCTGACTTCCCTGCTCAGCCAGTTCAGGATACCATTCGATTCCGGAAGATCCTCGACACTGATCTTTCTGCCCCTTTCCTGCCTCTCTCCAGAGTACTTAACTATCCTGTGGTCGTCCACATAGATCAGGTACACCCTTCTGGCTGGAAGCAGGTCGAGCGCGACATTAAGGATCTTGTTGAATATGACACGGTTGTCCCGGCCAAGACTTATAATGCTCGTGATCTCGGCAAAAGTGTTGAACAAGACATCTTTTTCATCGATCCTGGTGGACATTATTCTCCATTCACATCGTCCAGACAGTCTCTGATATTGCAAGACGTATGCCACGCCGGCAGGGCTTGAATCTTAATAACCTGTTCTGAAGAAAAAGGTTCCGGCAGAATGACCCTGTTTAGAGCGGTCTATTCTCGTCGCAGTTTCGATGCTTCCCGCAACTCTTTGATATTACTAATGATAAAGCGCAGCAGGGCAAGTATGAATCCAGCCATGAGCAGCGAAACACCGTAACGTTTCAGCACTGAACCCTCGGGAAACATCCCAGGAAAGAGCTGAAGAGTGACGTACAGGAGGACGCAAAGAAAAACCAGGAGTATGATTTTCACCACAAGCACCGATACGGCTGCGTAATAATACTCCCTTTCCCGCTTTCGGGCTTCCCTCAGGGGAGAGCTGAAATGCCTTCTGTCCGGCTTCCTTGGAGTGAGTATCATCTCGTCATGCCTCCTCAGAGATCCTCGTAATCAGCATCATCGATCTTCTGGTCGGTCAGGGTCTCGTACCGGTCTTTCTTTATCGCTTTCTTATCACTTCTACCCCCACCGGTTCCGCCTGTGATCCACCTGACGAGCCACTTGATCAGGTACCATCCTACCACTATGAAGAGGAATGTTCTCAACAGGGTCAACATGAGTGAGGGTTCCTTTCGATTACCTTCGGGGTCACCTCTCCACGGCGAACCGGCCATGATGACCGGTCGAACTGCCGTCTTCAGCAAAAACATTCAGCCTGTACAGGTATATACCCGAGGTGAGGTCCCGGATTCCAGGAAACATGTCGCCGCAGGAGTGACAGCTTAGACCGGTTGGTACTGGTATGCCGTAGCCGGAACCAAGCCGGGAGCTTCCGAGGAGGTCACCCTCGAGTGAGTATATCTCAATAGTGAAGTTTATTTCCTCGGTGGCATTAACGCAGAACTTTGCTGTCTGGAAGGAAGAATTGATCGG
>JALGWN010000055.1 GCA_025774115.1 bacterium | reverse complement strand
GTTATCAGCATCAGCGCGGCTACGCTTGCCGCATTCTGAATACCTGAACGTGTCACCTTCGCCGGATCGATTATGCCTGCCTTACTGAGATCCTCATAATCCCGCGTCTGGGCGTTGAAGCCCCAGGCACCCTTGCCCGTCTTGATGTGCTCCACCACCACAGCGCCCTCGAGGCCACTGTTTACGGCAATCATTCGGGCCGGTTCTGTGAGGGCCTTGGCCACGATATCGCAGCCGATCTTGTCGTCACCCGGCAGCTTGAGCGCATTGACCGCAGGGATGGCCCTTATCAGTGTAACCCCACCGCCGGCGACCACTCCCTCTTCCACGGCCGCACGTGTTGCAGACAAAGCATCCTCAACCCTGCCTTTTCTTTCCTTCATCTCGGTCTCGGTCGCGGCCCCGACCTTTATGACTGCAACGCCTCCGACCAGCCTCGCGAGCCTCTCCTGGATCTTCTCGCGATCGTAGTCGGACGTGGAAGCCTCTATCTGCTTACGCAGCTGACTCACCCTGAGCTTGATGTCGGTCGCCTTGCCCTTGCCGCCGACTATGGTGGTGTTGTCCTTGTCCACCTTCACGGTCCTCGCCGTACCGAGATCGCTGAGCACGACATTCTCCAATTTGAAACCGGCATCTTCGGATATCACCCTGCCTCCCGTGAGAACCGCGATATCCTCCAGCATCGCCTTTCGGCGATCGCCGAAGCCGGGGGCCTTGACGGCACAACACGGCAGCGTGCCCTTGATCTTGTTTATAACCAGCGTTGCCAGAGCTTCGCCCTCGATGTCCTCGGCCAGGATAAGCAGCGGCCTTCCCGTCTGGGCCACCTTTTCGAGGATCTTCACAAGGTCTTTCATAACGCTGATTTTCTTGTCATGGATCAGTATCTGGCAGTCCTCGAGCACACATTCCATCTTCTCGGGATTGGTAACGAAATAGGGAGACAGGTAGCCTCGATCGAACTGCATCCCCTCAACAACTTCAAGGCTGGTCTCGAGGGTCTTTGCTTCCTCAACGGTGATGACGCCCTCTTTGCCGACCCGTTCCATGGCATCGGCAATGAGCGCACCTACCTCGGCATCGTTGTTGGCGGAGATGGCGGCAACCTGCGATATCTCATCCCGCGTCTTGATGGGGTGGGCCTGCTTCTTGATCTCTTTGATCACGGTGTCAACGGCCGCCTCTATGCCCCGCTTGATGGCAATCGGATTGGCACCGGCTGTGACGTTCCTAAGCCCATGAGTTACCATGGCCTGGGCAAGGAGGGTCGCAGTGGTCGTTCCGTCACCCGCAGCGTCCTGGGTCTTGGAGGCGACCTCCCGCATCATCTGTGCCCCGAGGTTCTCGAAAGGATCCTCGAGTTCAATCTCCTTGGCTATGGTGACGCCGTCATTTGTGATCGTCGGAGAGCCGAATTTTCTGTCCAGAACCACGTTCCGTCCCCTCGGCCCGAGAGTTATCTTGACCGCATCGGCGAGCTTGTCCACACCAGCCTTGAGATGAGTCCTGGCATCGCCGCTAAACTCGATCTGTTTGGCCATGTCAAACCTCCTGTGTTGAGTCCGAATCGAAAAGGCCATCTTGCATGATTGGCACTCCAGCTACATGACTGCTAACAAAAGCAAAAATACAACGTCCACCGGCAGTAGGCAAGCTCTAAATCGGGTTCTTCGTCAGACCCGGCCCCGCAGCCCGGGATCCACCGCGTAGGCTATCCCCTTAAGGGTAAGGTGGGGATCGTAAACAACATCGAATGGAAGATCGTCCTTGATAAGACCCATCTGGCCTCCGGTAAGCACAACCCTGCATTCGCTCCCCGATTCCCGCCACATACACTTCACGATACCATCCACCCTCGCCAGCGCACCGAAGAAGATACCTGACTGCATGCAGGCTATGGTCGTAGAACCGATCACTTTGGCCGGCTTTCTGATCTCGACGGCCGGAAGCATTCGGGCCTTTTCCCACAGGTCCCTGGCACCGGCGAGTATACCCGGAGCTATGACGCCTCCCGTGTATTGCCCTTTACCGGTCACATAGTCAAAGGTCATCGCAGTACCTGCGTCGACAACGATGGCCGGGCCGCCATACTCATAGTAGGCTCCCGCCGCATTCGCGATCCTGTCCCCCCCCACTCCCTCCGGACTGTCGACAAGGACTTCCACACCGCAATCGCTCATTCCATCCACGATCTTGGTGTCCACACCGAGGGTGGAGGCCACCGCGCCGGCAAGGCCTCCGGTCTCGGAGGGCACTACCGAGCATAGACCTGCCAAATCGGGTTTCAGCCTGCCGTCCACCGTGGCGAGGAGGGAGGTGAGCAACAGGCCATATTCGTCGCTTGTCCTCTCCCGTGTGGTGACCCTCCAGAAGGCCCTTGCCTCGGTTCCCTCCATTAGACCTACGGTCGTCGTAGTATTGCCCAGATCCACGCATATGATCATGGCTTCCTCCTAACCCACCCCGACTACATCTCCAGCCAGGATTCGCTCGAGCGAGCCGTCGTCATGTCTCAAGATCAGGGCTCCCCGGTCGTCGATATCGACTGCCATACCTTCTATGAGGCCGCCCCCGGTATGGACCCGGACCATCTCACCCACCAGCGAGGACTTACCGAGAAGGTCGCCCTTAAGTTCTGAGAAACCCCGCTTCCCCAGTCTAACATACTCTCTCTCGATGGCTTCCATGACGGCGACAAGCACGTCGCTCCGGGTCATGCCATCGCCGGCTTCCATCCGTATGGAGGTGGCAATATCTCTTATTTCTGAAGGGAAATCGGCCTCCCCCCCGAGCACATTGATCCCGATGCCCACCACAACGAAGTTAAGTGCACGGCCCAAGAACTCCGCTTCGGTGAGGATACCACAAATCTTGCGACCATGGACAAGCACGTCATTGGGCCACTTGATGCGGGCGGGTATCCCGTATGCCTCATCAAGCGCCGTGGCAATGCCCAGGGCCGCCGCCAGAGACAGAGTTGTCGAGGCCTCCGGAGACAGGTCAGGCTTGAGGATAAGCGAGAACCAGAGTCCGGCGGAAGGGGGAGAATGCCATCTTCTCCCGAGGCGCCCTCGTCCCTTGGTCTGCTCTTCGGCTATGACCAGGGACCCGTCCGGCGCCCCGCCCCTTGCGAGCGCGGTCGCCACGTCATTGGTGGATCCGACTCTGCCGAAGGCAAATATCTCGGACCCGAGAATCGTAGTGGATAGCCTTGCCCGTATGTCCGCACCATCCAGGGTCGGAGAGGTTTCCTTCAGCCTGAAGCCCTCACCGGGAACCTCATCGATCGTGTACCCTCGTTTGACAAGATCCCGGACGACGGCTCTCACCTCCCCGGGGGTGGCTCCGCAGATCCGCCCCAGCTCTTCGCCGGTAACATACCTGCCGGAACCTCTTAGACTGACGACAACGGCCACTTCCAATCGACTCATTCTAGAAGTCCAGACTTATATCGAGAGACGGTGCGGAGTGGGTGAGCAGGCCAATGGAGATAAAGTCCGGCCCGCACAGGGCGATACGTCTGACGTTTTCGAGCCGGACGTTACCCGACACCTCGACCAACGGGCTTGAGGAGAGCCGCCTGACCGACCCCACGGCTCGCTTGAGACGGTTAAGAGGCCAGTTGTCGAGCATCACGATATCGACCCTTAAGCCCTCGAGACTCGCCGGATCGGTATCGGGCCCGACCTCCACTTCGATACCGACACTCGGCTTGGCCCCCTGCACCCGACGGACCGCCCGGCTTATGCCTCCCGCCGCCTTTATGTGATTGTCCTTGATGAGCGCCAGATCCGACAGCCTCGGCCGGTGGTTCAGCCCGCCTCCGGCCAGGACGGCGTACTTCTCGAGATAGCGAAGCCCGGGTATGGTCTTCCTTGTGTCAATAATCCCGGCCCCGGTCCCTTCCACCTCATCGACGAACCGGCGGGTAAGCGTTGCGATCCCGGACAGGTGCTGGATGAAATTAAGAGCGACTCTTTCACAGGTAAGTATGCTGCGGGCTCTTCCCCTGACCCGGGCCATGTCGTATCCCCGGCGATAGTATTCGCCGTCCCGAGCGGCGCAGGTGACCGCGGTCTTCGGGTCGAACGACCTGAAAACGGCTTCAAGCACAGGGAGACCGGCAATGACACCGTCGGCCTTAAGCCTCAACCCGGCATCGGCCTTCGCCCGCCCATCCACCGTGGCCAGCGTGGTCACATCGCCGCTTCCGATATCCTCCTTCAACGCCCGGGACACCGCACCCTGAATGAGCCTTTTTCCCAGCTTGACTTGAAAGGGAAACTTCACCGCTTTCCTCTCCCTCTGCCTTTCCGGCGACCGCGCTTCTCGCCGGTCATCGCCATGAATGCGATGATGTCCTCCATCTTGTCGCGAAGCGACGCCGCCTTCTCGAACTCCAGATTCTTCGCGGCATCCATCATTTCCGCTTCAAGGCTTGCCAGCATCTGCTGATAGTCACCGCCCTCGAACATCTCCTCGGGCCCCACTTCCCTTGCCGGGCGCGAGTCCGCAACGGATGTGGCCTGGATAATTTCCTCGGTCGACTTATAGATGGTCTCGGGCACTATACCGTGCTCCTCATTGTGCCTCATCTGTTTCCGCCTTCTTCGCTCGGTCTCCTTCATGGCCCTCTCCATCGAGCCCGTGATCTTATCGGCATAGAGTATCACCTTGCCCGATACGTTCCTCGCCGCCCTGCCCGAAACCTGTATCAGCGAGGTTTCAGACCTGAGGAAACCCTCCTTGTCGGCATCGAGAACCGCGACAAGGGAGACCTCGGGCAGATCGAGTCCCTCCCTCAAGAGATTGATCCCGACTATTACGTCGAATTCCTTGAGCCTGAGACCCCTCAGGATCTCAACCCTTTCGATCGCACCGATATCGGAGTGAAGGTAACGCGCCCTGATCCCCAGCGAGAGCAGGTAATCGGTCAGGTCCTCGGACATCCTCTTGGTGAGCGTGGTGACAAGTGACCGCTCGCTCCGGGATGTAACCTTACCTATCTCGCCCACCAGGTCATCAACCTGACCCGCCACCGGTCTCACCACAGTCTCCGGATCAACCAAGCCGGTCGGCCTGATGATCTGCTCTACGATTACCCCACCGCACTTCTCGATCTCGAAGTCGGCCGGTGTGGCGGAGACAAAGACCACCTGGACCATCTTCGACTCGAATTCTTCGAATTTGAGGGGCCGGTTGTCCAACGCCGAAGGCAGCCGGAACCCATACTGGACAAGGGTCTGCTTGCGGGACCGGTCACCCATGTACATCCCTCGAACCTGCGGCAGGGTCACGTGGGATTCGTCTATGATCGTAAGGAACCGCTCGGGGAAGTAGTCAACAAGTGCGCAGGGCGGCTCCCCGGCGACCCGCCCGCTCAGGTGCCGTGAGTAGTTCTCGATACCCGGACAATAGCCTATCTCCCGGAGCATCTCGATGTCGTACCTTGTCCTGGACTCAAGCCTCTGGGCCTCCACGAGTCTCCCGTCCTCCTTCAGCCGGGCGAGTACCTCCCTGAGCTCGATCTCTATGTCCTTGATCGATGCTTCCAACCTCTCGTACGGCATGACGAAGTGCTTGGCCGGGTAGATACTCACCCGTTTCTTCCGGGTGAGTATCTTGCCGGTCATCGTATCCACCACCGACAGCCGCGTCACCTCATCCCCGAACATCTCGATCCTGACCGCATGTTCCTCACTCGATGGAATCACTTCGACGGTATCGCCGCGCACACGGAAAGTACCCCGCACGAATTCGTAGTCATTCCGGGTGTACTGTATATCCACAAGGTTCCGGAGCATGGCGTCTCTGGGGATTGTCTGGCCTTCGCTCACTGTAAGGAGCATGTTTCGGAAATCATCCGGCGAGCCTATGCCGTAGATGCAGGATACGCTCGCCACTATGATCACGTCTTTCCGCTCCAGCACCGAGGCGGTTGCCCTGAGCCTCAGCTTATCGATGTCCTCGTTTATGGATGCGTCTTTTTCGATATAGGTGTCGGTCGAAGGGATGTAGGCCTCCGGCTGATAGTAATCGTAATAGCTAATAAAGTACTCCACGGCATTGTCGGGGAAGAAGCTCCTGAATTCGCCATAGAGCTGGGCCGCAAGCGTCTTGTTGTGACTTATTACCAGGGTCGGCAGACCCGTACGGGCTATGACGTTGGCCATTGTGAAGGTCTTACCCGATCCGGTGACACCCAGCAGGGTCTGCCACCGTCTGCCCAGTTCGATGCCGTCCACCAATTCGTCTATGGCAGCCGGTTGATCCCCTCCGGGTTTGTACTTGGATACCAGCTTGAATTTCATGGCGCCCTTGGCTCCGGCGTCAGGGAGATATCCTGAAGTCGGTGATCACATTGTCCCTGGCATTCGGCAGGTCAACTCTTTCACCGTTTAAGACAAGCAACATCGAGTTCTCATTGGTGATTATCGTGTCGGCCCAAAACGGCTGGTTGGAATAGAAGGTGTCGCGGAAACCCGACCGCAGCCAGCGGTCGACCAGGATGCTGTCCCCGGCCCGAAGCCTTGCCCTGACCGCGTATCCGCCGACCGAGACAGCGAGCCAGTCCCTGCCTGCCGGCCCCTCGCGCTCGGTCGCCTTAGGCTCGCCGATCCGGGGTTCATCACTCCGTTCACCGCTCCCAACACCAACATCATCGGCGGCCGTATCAACCTCTTCCGCGCTGTCTACGGTCACCGGCCCGGCCCCTACCTCCCCATCCGTCTGCTCTTCGGAGGAGCCGGTCTCCTCGAGCTCGCCCCTATCGCCGGGACCCTCATCCTGCCCCTCGCCCCTCTCCTCGACCCCTGAATCGACACCCGCCGAATCCGACGGCACTGCCACCGCTTGCGAATCAGGCCCGCCTGCATGCGTGGACTCGGCTGCACCGACCCTAGGGCCTCCAGCCTCCTCGGCAGGCTCGCGCAGACCCCCCACCTTTATGACCCGGTCATAGAGGATCAGCAGAGCCACCGCCACAACCACAATGACAACCAGCCACACCATGGTCCGGCGCCTCCCAAAACCGGTTCGCGGTCTCAGCCGGATACCCTTCAGGGCTTCCTGGATCCTTTCTTCCTCACTCTTCTGCTCCCGGACAACCTCGGCGGGGTCCAGGCCCAGCTTGTCCGCATATGCCCGTAGGAACGCCTGCCTGTATGCCTCAGCAGGGAATACGCCCGTTCGTCCCTCCTCGATGGCCTGTATCACGTCCGAACGGTACTTGGTGGCTCTAGCGATATCGTCGATGGTGAAACCCAGCTCCTCCCTCCGCCTCCTCAGCTTCTCACCGATTCGCTCCATCACATCTTTCTCCTCACCGTGTAGGTAACCACGGACCGGGAGTTGGGTTCGACGGCTACTTCAAAATCGATCTGGTCGGCCTTTATCTTGGTGTAAGGGTGGGACTCCCTGCGGACATCCCAATCACCGTAGAGATGCTCACTCACGATCACGGTAATGCCCTCGTCCTTGTGGTTGGCCACTTCGATCTTGATACTCTCTTCAGTCACGCGATCGCTTATCCTGCTGTAATCGGTTTTCACTCTTTCGGCGACGATATCGAAAGCATCCCCCACGTAGAGCTTGATCTCCTCATCCCTCGGAACATGGTCGATCCGGTCCTCACCTATAAACTCCAGACTCCCGTCATCATCGGCCTTGAAGACCCTTACCTTACCGGCCGGCAGCGGGATGCCCAGGCCGCTGTCCTCAGCATTGAGGAATCTCATCACGACCATCACCTTGTCGTTTCTCATGGCGTCGAAGTTATACTGTTTCTCGGCCTCCACCTCGGTCTCCCCGAGGAGCCGAATCTGTTTTACCTCGTTATCCTTGAGCGTGGTCAGGCCATCCAGCGTGTACATATGATATTCGAAGAACGCCTTCTCCTCCAGCATCGGTGCGGCAGCATATTCGGCATCCAGCATCATAGGGCGCCGCATCTTCCTGTCTTCCACCCGGTGAATCTCACCGGCAATCAGCTTGAGTTTGGCATCGGGGTAGACGGCGCCGGAGCGGTTCTCCACCGACACCCAGGATGCTAGGCCCATCTTATCATCCTTATCCCCAAGCGTGGCTATGTATTCGGCATGCCAGTTCATACCTTCGGTCATGTATGCGACTTCCATCTCGGCAGAGGTCCGGGTGGAGGACCGCACTTTCCAGATGAGTGTGGGCTTTACGATGAGGCCGGTCTCCAGAGGCGGAAGCACTATGTCAGTCGCCTTTTCCTTGGAGACGATGGCAGTACGGCCCTCGGCGAGAGCCAGCACCAGGTTCCTGGCGTCGAAGCCGAGCAGCGTCCCGCGGTATTCGGACCCGTCATCGGTGGTCACATCTATCTCATGCTCGAGATACTTCCGGAGTAGTTTATCGGGACTTATGAGATCGTACTCGAAGTTCTGTTCCAACACGTCTATCACACCGCGCCCTTCTATAGAGAGTCTCACCGAGGTAGGATCGATGCGAGATGCGATCTCATCCATCGATAGGTGGTTGGTCCCCTTTTCGAGGTCGGTGGAGCGTACGTCTTTTACCACACCGATGTTGCTGTTATAGACCGTGACCTTGAGATCCCGGGCCTCGGCGAAAGCGGTAAGCAGACACACTGTGGCGACTATGACAAGTACTTTGCGCATGGCGGAACACCCCCTTATGAACCAAGCAAGACCGAGAGGTTCTTCGTCAGCTTGGCCATGTTCTCAGTCAACTGCTCTATCTTCTCCTTCTCCCTGGCCACCACATCGGGCGGAGCCTTACGGTTGAAATCCGGATTCTCGACCTTGGCTGTCGATCGCTTCAAGAGGTGTTCGATTCTGGTGATTTCCTTGTTCAGACGGGTCTTTTCCACATCCACATCGATCACATCGCCCAGTGGAACCCAGATCTCCGCCTGACCGACAACACCCGTCGCCACCGGGCCCTCCTCTTCCGGAGCGGTCCCCTCACCGACTATGGAAACGCGGGCCAGCTTCATGATGTAAGATCCGGCCCGGAGCACTGCGTCCCCTGTACTCGTATCCCCCGAGAAGCGCAGATAGAGGGGCACCACCTGCGAAGGGTGCACACCCATCTCTCCCCTTATGTTCCTGACCGCATCCACGATCCCCATGAGCGAAGCCATGACCGTTTCAGCCTCGTCGTCCCGCGGAAAGCCCACGCCCGAGTCCTGCGGAGCGTCCAGAATGCTCTCACCCCCCAGCTTTAGGACCTTCCAGATCTCCTCGGTGAGGAAAGGCATGAAAGGATGCAGCAGTTTGAGTGATTGGCCGAGGACTTTCATGGCAACACCCGCCGCCCGGCTCCGGCTCTCATGGTCATCCGAATAGAGCCGTTCCTTTGCCATCTCCAGGTACCAGTCGCAGAACTCATGCCATATAAAGTCGTAGATCGCCTTGGCGGCCTGGTTCGATTCGAAGTTGGCGATATAGGTGCGGATCTGGCGCGTGGCGGCGCCGGCGCGGCTCACAATCCAGCGGTCGGCAAGGTCATCATATGGGCCCTCGCAATCTCGCGCATCCACACCTTCGGTTGCGGAGTCAAGGAGCCGGGCCGCATTCCACACCTTGTTTGCGAAATTCCTGCCCACCTCGACCTGTCTCTCCCCAAAGAGAATATCCGACCCCTTCGGAGTCAGCGAGACCGTCGTGAAGCGGAGGGCATCCGCACCATACTTGGAGATCAGATCCGAGGGATCGGGGGAATTCCCCAAGGACTTGGACATCTTGCGACCCGTCTCATCCCTTACCATACCATGGAAATAGACATCCTCAAAGGGTATCTCGCCCATGAAGTAAAGACCCGCCATGATCATCCGGGCCACCCAGAAGAAGATGATATCGGGCCCGGTCACCAAGACCGACGTCGGATAATACTTCCTGAGGTCATCGGTGTCATCCGGCCATCCCAGCGTGGAGAAAGGCCAAAGCCATGAAGAGAACCATGTGTCGAGCACGTCCTCTTCCTGCCTGAGCGGTCCCCCGCACGCGGGACATTCCTCGGGATCGGCGACCTCGCTCACGGCCTTGCCACAGCCGTCGCAGTACCAGACGGGGATCCGGTGCCCCCACCACAGCTGTCTGGAGATGCACCAGTCCCGTATGCCCTCCATCCAGTTGAAATAGACCTTGGTCCACCGGTCGGGATGGAGTCTGATCCTACCCTCTCTCACCGCCGCCATGGCCGGCTCGGCCAGCGGTTTCATCTTGACGAAGTACTGTGTGGAGAGCAACGGCTCCACCATGGTCGAACACCGGTAGCACCTGCCCACCGAGTACTCGTAATCGTCTACCTTCTCCAGGAAACCGTCCTTCTCAAGCCTTGCCACGATCCGTTTCCGGGCCTCGAACCTGTCCAGCCCCTCATACTCTCCGGCGCTCTCGCTCATCGTGCCGGTTCTGTCCATAACCACCACGGTGGGCAGACCGTGCCGCCGGCCCATCTCATAGTCGTCGGAATCATGGGCGGGGGTCACCTTGACCGCGCCTGTCCCAAACTCGGGATCCACAAACTCATCCTTTATGACCGGCATCTTGCGGCCGACTATGGGAAGAATCAGGGTCTTGCCGAGTTTGTCCTTATACCGCTCATCCCCGGGATTTACGGCCACGGCGACATCACCCAACATGGTCTCAGGCCTGGTCGTGGCCACCGTTATATGCCCTTCATCCTCAAACGGGTAGCGGATGTAGTAGAGCTTGCCCGCGCTGTCCTCTCGCTCCACTTCCTCATCCGCCAGCGTGGTGAGGCATCGGGGACAAGAGTTTATGACGTATTCACCCCGGTAGATCAGGCCCTTGTTATAGAGGGTCACGAAGGCGCTCCTCACGGCCCCGGCCAGGCCTTCGTCGACCGTGAAACGCTCCCGGTCCCAGTCACATGCGCAACCCAGATCACTGATCTGCTCGGTGATCTTGTCGCTCATCTTCTCCTTCCAGGCCCAGACCCGCTTCACGAACTCGTCTCTCCCGAGGTCGTGCCTGGTGAGCTTCTCCTGGGCAAGCCGGCGTTCCACGGCATTCTGGGTGGCTATACCTGCATGGTCCTTGCCCGGCAACCACAGCGTCTCACGCCCGCTGACCATATGCCATCTTATGAGGACATCCTGCAGTGACATATTGAGAACATGGCCCATCGTAAGGGGCCCGGTGATGTTGGGCGGCGGCATGACTATGACAAAGGGCTTCCCGTCTCCGGGTCGGGGTGCAAAATAGCCCCGGTCACGCCAGAACTCATACCATTTCTTCTCCGCCTTGCTGGGATCGTATCGAGTGTCCATGTAAACCTCTCTCCCGGGTCACTTCCTTTTTTGCGAAGGTAACACGCCGCCGGACACCAGTCAATCCTGGAGTTGCCCGCGTGGCCACCCGCGACCGCCCAGAGGCGCTCCAGGGGGAATCCCGGAGCCGCCACACTCCTGCGTCATGAGCGCAGTACTCAGCTGCCATACGCCGAACCGGAGCGAGTCCTTGTATGGAATACCCCACGGGCAAGCCGTGGTAGGTGTATCCACCTCAGGGCGTGCCCATCAAGTGACATCCGCCGAAGCACCTTCTTACGCATTCAACCATGGGTAAACCCATGGTCCTCTGCGTAGGCGGATAGACAAGGGCCGTGCCTGCATGACGCATCATGCAGACACGGCCTGAAGCACGCGTGGCGACTACCACTTACAACGGTCCTGTCAGCCGTGTCATAGGTGGCTCTGCCCTCCTATGACCGCAGTCTTGAAATCCCTATTCAAGCACGATCAGCTTGGCGGTCTCACGGCAGTTGCCGGCTTCGAATCTCAGGAAATAGATGCCGCCTGCAACATCCATGCCGTTTTCGCCCCGTCCGTCCCAGCCGATCACCTGCTGACCGGCGGGTTGGTGCTCATCCACCAGTACTCTAATCCTCTCACCTCGGACGCTGTAAACGCTCAGATTCACATCGGTATCGGCAGGCAGAGCATACCTGATCTCGGTAACCTCTTTGAACGGATTCGGGTGAATCTGGGAGATCATGAATTCCCTGGGCCTGCCGGGTACAGACTGCAGACTGGCCGATACCGGCCCATACCTTGCCGCCGCTCCAAACAGATCCACATCCTCCAGCCAATAGTAGTAGGTGACACCGACCATGACATCGCGGTCTCTGAAGGAGTAGGACGAGCCCTTGAGCTCGTCGCCCGCAGCAGCTATGACCTCGTTATTCACCATAGTGGTCTTGCCTGCTTTGTCGGTGCTGCGGTACAGGTTGAAGCCGGCGTTGTCCAGTTCGGTAGCAGTCTCCCAAGTCACGTCAATGCCCCATGAACGACCCACCGCAGAGAATGTGCTCAACTCGACGGCGGTCGCGTATTCCCAGGGACAGTTTAGCATGGCAATCTCAAGTGGACTTGGCGTACGGCGTTCTCCGGTACCAATTGTGGAATTCATCAGCGAACCGGGATGAGCCGTGTCATCGAGGTGGGTCCCCTCATCCGCCGGCGTGAGCGTCGCGGTCGTAGCGCCGCAGGTATAAGTGCGATTGTCGTCGGGGCCGGGGGTCACCTGGGCTGCGAATCGGGTATAGTTCACCGTGAAGCCTATTGCATGTACGATCTCGTGGTTGGCGATAGTCCAAAAGTCGAATTGGCCCGCGGGCACGGGTACGCCGCCATAGTGCCACGTGACGGCAGCGTTACTGTTGAACCTGATCCTCGCACTCTGAGGCGTACCGTCGGGACGTTCCTGAAACTGGTCGGTCACCCCCAGAGTGAGCCACTCGCCCATGGGCGTGTAGGTGGTGACGAGTTCGGTTTGAGCCGGTGCCTCGGGCTTGGTCGAGAATGAGACTCCTAGGTCGGCGTTTGAGAAGTCGATGGTCACCACGATACTCGAGCAAAGCCTGGCCTCCCAGAGCGCGATCTTGGCATCGAGGATGTCTTTCTGCGCCTGGCTCAGGTTGGCGTCGTAATTCGGGATGATATCCATGGCAAGGGAAACTGCAGGAAGCAGCAGAAGGGTTACTACACAAACTGAAAGCACCAGCTTATAGAAAGTCGTACGCATGTGAAAACCTCCCTGTGGTCCTTGACCGATAATGTGCCGGTCCTGTTTAGCTGAGCGGAGCCCCCTCTGAAGGTTAGGGCACCGGGCACGGACTGGTGCATGCCTGGGCCGGCCCGAGCTGCTCAAGAATGTCGGCCTCGTGATAAGTCACAACCTTCGGTGACTCATACTCCAGTCTGACGTTTGACTCTCTACCCATGCTTATCCCCCCTCTCAGTGCGGATAGACTGCAAGATCTGTTGCCTCAACGACGGAGCCTCTCAACAATCTGTATGGAATACCCCACGGGCAAGCCCGTGGTACCTGTATTTAACCGGGCTTCGGCGGGTTATCCGCCTCAGGGCGTGCCCATTAAGCGACATCCGCCGAAGCACCTTTTTACGCATTCAACCATGGGTAAACCCATGGTCCTCTGCGTAGGCGGATAGAGCTTCGGATAGTACCAGACAGATTGGGATAAGTCAAGTGGAACTTCCCCGGGAGTCCCCCCGAAAACCGTACAATTTGATCTCGCAATCTTGCCGCTATCCTGCTATCATTCTTTTTGTCTCTCCTTTAAAAAGACTGGGATTATTACTACTTTCAAAGTTCGATGTTTGCTATAGGAGACCCAATTGAGTCTATGACGATGACCGACGGAGAGCTCGCATTACTCCATAGAATACCCCACGGGCAAGCCCGTGGTACCTGCACTCAACCGCCTTCGCCAAGGCTTCGGCGGGTTATCCGTCACAGGGGGTGCCCATTAATCGATATCCGCCGAAGCACCTTCTTACGCATTCAACCATGGGTAAACCCATGGTCCTCTGCGTAGGCGGATAGGATAAGAAACAGGCTACTCAATAACAGGATAACAGGATGGCTTACCAGGGAGAATCCCTCGCCGCATCTCTGATTCTCCGGCGAGCACAGACGTCCCAAGAGGAGAGACAAGCATGCCTACCGATGAATTGCTGAGATTCTTCATCGACAGCCTGAAACATCCTTTTGTATTCGCCGACACCGAGCATGTCATACGCTATATGAACAAGCCGGCATTGGAGCGCTATAAGGGCAAACCGGCCGAGGTAGGAAGGTCCGTATTCGATTGCCACAACGAGAATTCAAAGCGGATCATCCTGGAGGTATTCGAGCGGCTCAAGCAAGGCGAGGACGAGAGGATTATCGCCGACAACGACAGTAACCGCATCTTCATGCGTGCGGTTCGTGACAAGGAAGGCAATCTCATCGGGTACTACGAGAGGTTCGAGCCCCCCGGTCAGTCAGCCTAACCCGGACTATTCACAAGCCCTCTGCTGCGGCGGTCTTCTTTGCCTCTTCAGAGTCACCTACCCCGCATCGTAATGATTGCAGAATTCCTGTGAATCGGTGTACACTGGATGCCGTCTCAATTGAGAGAGGTAGCTAGATAACGAAGTCGATTGCCTGGGAAAACAAGGAAGGTAGGAACGAGATGAAGAAGATATTGGTTTTGGTGGGCATCATATCCATCGCCCTGGTGCTGGGATGCGGAAAAGAGGCGGATGAGGAAGTTGCCGAGGGGACGATCGAGGATCAAACCGGCGTGGCGGAGAAGGTGGATGTCTCCGGCGAGCCGGCCGGCGTGAAGGCGGAAGGTGATGAATCGAAGCAGGAAAGCAACCTCAAAGAGGTAAAAGAGGTAGAGGCGGGACCGGTTGATGTTAGTGATGACAATTTCGAGAGCGAGGTTCTCAAATCGGATATGCCTGTGCTGGTGGATTTCTGGGCTCCCTGGTGTAAACCTTGCCTCATCGCCGCTCCGGTGCTTGAGAAGATGGCCCAACAGTACGGGGGGAAACTCAAGGTGTGCAAGTTAAACGTCGATCAGGCGCGTCAGACCTCTATGAAATACGGTATCAGGAGTATACCCACACTGATTATCTTCAAGGACGGGAAGCCGGTGGATCAGATTATAGGGGTCACGCCGAATTACGAATCCTACGAATCCGATCTCAAGCGAAAGATAGAATCGCACCTGTAGAGGGGTCAAGTCTGCAGTTGACGTACCTCGCCGGGCGATATCCGTTGACGGACCCAGTCCCGCATAGACCCTGAGCGAGATCCGGGTTGAGACGCCCCATCCTCCTGATAGCCGTTGCTCAAGGAAACACTGCCGCCTGGGCCACGGGTGCCCGGGCTTGGTTGCGGGCCGGGAGAGGGTGCCGCCCTCCGGTCTGGAAACCCTGACTGGCGGAGGACTCCACCGTCAAAGGAGCGCCGGGCGGGCATTACCCTCTTGCCGATTCCGAGGCATCTT
>JALGWN010000209.1 GCA_025774115.1 bacterium | reverse complement strand
GGCTATCTTCCCCCGGATATCTGTAATCTCATTCATGACATGGGCCCTGTTTGCAGTCAGCAATGTCCACGCTTCGTGGACATACTATGCACCAATTGGGTCATTCAGTCAAGTCATTTAGGTATGAAACTTCACACTTCGGTTGACACATTTGGTTCAGGGAGAGGACAAGATCGGGGCTGTGCACCGGCATATCCAGAGGCTGGCGGACCAAAAGATCAGCGTCACGGCGGCCCAGGCAGTCAGTGCCGGCAAGCGCAGGTACGGCATGATTCTCTGGGTGAGACCGAAAAGCTACAATCGCGCGGCGAGGGTCCTCAGAGCGAAGTAGGGCATTACGACATGACGCATCGGGGGAGTTCTTCCGCCACTGTGGTTGAACCCCAGCCATGCAGAGGTTGAAGGTTTCTACGCCTCATCACGCCGGGATACTCTGCACACATGCCGGGATACTGTAGCCTGAAGGGGCCGGTTCGCTCCCTCCCGCTACTGCTATATCCAGGCTGAAGGAAGCCGCTCAGTCGCGAGAGACGGGGGGTATGATGGGAGGTCTGTTGCTGACTTCCTTGTAGGTGATGAGTGGAGGATTGCTGATGGGACAGACGAAGGAGCAGATCATGCAACCGAGGCAGGTTCTGTCATCGATGTGGGGACGCCGGTCGGCGCGATCCCAGGAGAGGCACTGGCCTCCGGCATCCTGGCACACAATATAGCACTGGCCGCAACCGATGCACCGTTCGAGGTCATACTGGGCGATTCCTTGACGAGAGAGATCAAACCTATCGGTTGGTACGATGTTGGGAACGGCCCTGCCGACAATCTGATCAATGGACCTGAGATTCTGATCCTCCATGTAGTAGGTCATGCCTTCGAGGATGTCCTCGATGATGCGGTAGCCGTAGTGGATGACACCGGTGGTGATCTGGACTGTGGTAGCACCGCAAAGCATATACTGAACCACGTCCACCCAGGTTTCTATGCCCCCAATGCCGGAGAGGGGGAGATTGAGTTCGCTGTTCTGGGCCAGCTGGGCGATGCATCTGAGCGCGATTGGCTTGATCGCAGGTCCTGAATAGCCTGCGATAGCTCCTTTTCCGAAGACATTGGGTCGGGGGACAAAGTCAGTTAGGTCAATATCGATCATGCCTGCCACCGTGTTCACCGCTGATATGGCATCGGTACCCCCGCGTTTGGCAAACATGGCGGGTTCATTGATGTCGGTTATGTTGGGGGTGAGCTTGGCCATAATAGGAATCTTGACGGCTTTCCTTGCGATCTCGGTGAATTGCTCTACAAGGGCATGAGCTTGGGAGGCGGCCATGCCCGAGCCCTCAACAGTCATGTGCGGGCATGAAAAGTTGAGCTCCAACATATCCACTCCGGCATCTTCAGATGCCAGTGCGAGTTCTCTCCACTCATCCCTGGAAAAGCCCATGATGCTTGAGATGACGACTTTGCCGGGCCAGTGCTTCTTCAGGTATCTTAAGTCCGCCATGTTGTCCTTGAAGGGCCTGTCGGAGAGCTGTTCAACGTTCTGGAGTCCGAGGAGTCTCTGGCTCTGGTAGTGGTATGGAGCCATTCTGGGGGATGGGTGAATGCTTTCATTGCTCGCTACACCGATGGATTTATAGACAATGCCGCCAAAGCCCGCTTCGAAGGCACGGCCTACCATCTCCGCGGAATTGGAGACGGGCGATGAGGAGAGCATTACGGGGTTTTCAAATGGAATGCCGCAGAAGTCTACGCTGAGGTTGGGGTGAGACATTACTTGGTACCCTTCTCAAGTAGGCGCCGGATGGCGGTGGCGGCCTCTTTGCCGTCACACACTGCCCTGGTAACAAGGGAAGCTCCGCGGACGGCATCGCCGCCGGCAAAGATTCGTTTGACCGTGGTAGCTCCATCCTCGTCTCTGATCACAATACGATTCAACTTGTCGAATTCGAGGCTCGAGTATTGGGTGACTGAGTCATCGGGCACGAGCCCGAGGGCTTCGACGATGAGGTCGGCCTCGATGCTATGCTCGGTTTCATCAACTAAGACAGGGCACCTCCTACCTGAGGCGTCAACCTCACCAGGCTTGCATCTCACCACCCTCATCCCCCGTACGCTTCCGTTTTCGATGATGTAGTCCACGGGTTGGGTCATGACCGTAAAGTGAATTCCTTTGCTTAAGGCAAGCTCCTTTGCCTCGTCGGAGGCAGGCATATCTAAGTATGATCTCCGGTAGATGAGGAAAACGTCCGCCGCACCGTGCTCCATCGCAGTTACCGCCGCATCCAGGGCCGAGTCTCCCCCACCGATGACTGCAATGTCTCTTCCCTTCACCAGGCCAGCGAATTTGTTGCTTTCATCCTTCGCGAGTCGAAGGAAGGAAATGGCATCGAAGATGTCCTCAGAACCGCTTCTTGTTATGTTCATTCCCGCGCATTTCCATGCGCCGGTTGCCAGATACAGGGCCTCGTAGTCGTCCTTAAGAAGCAGGTCGAGATCTGCCTGGGTTCTAATGGGGGTGTCGAGCTTGATCTCGACTCCCAGTTCCACGATCTCGGAGATCTCGCGGTCCACAAAGTCCCTGCTCAGGCGGTGGTCGGGTATAACACACTGTAACATCCCACCGGCCCTGGGGAGTTTCTCAAAGACGGTGACGTGGTAGCCTTCTGTTGCGAGCTCGGCGGCGCATGCGAGGCCTGAGGGCCCGGCACCGATTATGCCCACCTTTTTCCCGTTGGAGGGTCTGGGCAAAATGGGATTGAAGCCTACTCGCCAGCCATATTCGACGAGAAAGCGCTGGATTCTGCCGATCTTTATGGGGCTCGTGATTCCAGAGGCCAGGCATCCTTGCTCACAAAGCGAACGGGTCGGGCAGATGACACCACATACTCCACCCAGGGGGTTATTCTGTTTGATGACGGCTATCGCCCCTTTGAGGTTCCTGAACCGGAGCTTCCTTATAAACCTCCCGGGGTCGGTACCGGCCGGGCAGTCTGCGGAGCAGGGTGGATCATGGCAGAGGAGGCACCTCGAGGCTTCCGCAAGTGCTTGATCAAATGAGAAACCTTTTTCCATTATTTGCCGATCAGAGAATCTGTGTATTCTAGTGCCTCATCAAGTATCGAAACAGCTTCATCGATCTCGTCTCTGGTTATGATAAGGGGCGGTGCGATGAAGATGAAATCCCACTTGGCAAAGAGGTGAAGCCCCATTTCGTAGAGTCGCTTGAGCAGGCCCGATGAGACGTTCATGCGGGTGTCTGCGAAACCTGCAAGTGGAGCCTTGGTCTCTTTATCAGAAGTGAGCTCAATGCATGCCCAAAGGCCCCGGCATCTTACATCCCCGACCGATGGATGTTTTTCAAGCAGCTCTTTGAGCTTCTGGCCCAAGTACTCACCGTTTATCCTCGATTTTTCGATCAGGCTCTCACTGCGGTAGACTTCGACATTGGCGACTCCAGTCGCGCAGGCAAGGGCGTGGCCCAGATAGGTGAGGCCACCGACAAACGGGTGATCGTAGAAGTGATCCCAGATCTTCTTGCTCCAGATCATAGCGCCGAGCTGCACGTAGCCTGATGTTAGGCCCTTGGCGGTTACCATGATATCAGCAACGACCTCGTCATGCTGAATGCCAAACCATTTGCCGGTTCGGCCCCAGCCGGACATGACTTCATCGAGGACCAGGAGGATGCCGTTCTCATCACAAATCTGTCTTAGGCCCTTCATATAGCCGTCGGGCGGAATGAGGATGCCGTTTGTCCCCACGATGGGCTCAATGAAGATCGCGGCAATGGTCTTAGGGCCATCAAGCATGATCTGGGTCTTAAGGGTTTCAAGACACTGCATGCCGCCGCTTGATCCGCGTTCGCAGCCAAAGGGGCATCTGTAGCAGTACGGGCCGAAGAACTTGACGACACCGGGAATGCCCGGCTCGGCGTACCATCTTCTGGGGTCACCGGTGAGGGTGATTGCGCCTGCCGTAGCGCCGTGGTAACTTCTCCATCTCGAGTAGATCTTGTGTCTTCCGGTGAACTTCCTTGCGGCCTTTATGGCATTCTCAATGGCTTCGGCTCCGGCATTGGTGAAGAAGACATGATCGAGATCACCGGGAGTGACCTCAGAGATCATGCCGGCCAGCCTGGATTTGGGCTCAGTGGCAAACGAGGGGGGTACATAGGTGAACTTGGCCATTTGCTCTTTCATCGCACCCAGAACATGCTGGTTGCCGTGACCGATATTGATACAGAGCAGCCCGGCACAGAAGTCAATGTATCTCTTGCCATCGGCGTCCCAGAAGTGGATGCCTTCGGCCCGGTCGATTACGATTGGGTCAACGCCACGCTGGGCTTTCCAAGGGTAGATTACGTGTTGGCGATCCAGTTTCTTAATCTCGTCCTTTTTCATTCAGATCCCCCAGGTTATGAAACGGCCGTCCTGACACAACGGGCCCATCGTCTGGCGCGGAAACCGGACGGAGCAAAGGAAGAAAGCAGAAGGAACATTTGAGATTTCGTCCTCACAGGAGTGAGGACGCTACGGGAATTGCCTTTCTCCATTCAGGTCCCCCAGGTTATGCAGATTTTCCAGACGCTGAACGTGCGATGAACTTCCCCT
>JALGWN010000208.1 GCA_025774115.1 bacterium | reverse complement strand
GAGACTGTCCCGAGCCTCTTCCCAGTCACGCTCGGCGGCGAAAGTGAGGCCCAGGTTAAACAGAGCATGGGGTCTTTCGGGCTCGGAAAGAGCGGCCTGTCGGAAGTGTTCCCTGGCCTCAGCGATACGGCCTTCGCGCAAGTATAGACTACCGAGGGCGACTCTCGCATCGTAGTTGTCGGGGTCCGAATCGAGGGCGGCCTCATAAGCTCCCACGGCTTCCTCCCTGCGGTCGATGCGTGCATAGGCCATTCCCAGTCGCAGGAGAATGCCGGAATCGCCGGGGAGGATCTTGAGGGCGTTCCGGAAGTGCCCGATTGCCTCTTCAGGCCTCCCCCACCTGAGGTAGCACTCACCGATGGAAACATGCGGATCGGGAAGGTCCGGACGAAGTCCGAGCGCTTTCTCCAGTTGCTCGAGGGCCTCCTCGAATCTGCCTTCGGCCAGGTACCTGACCCCCAGGTCATAGGCAGGCTTGTAGGCTTGCCGTCCCGATTGGGATGCCCGTTCCAGGGTCGAAAGAGCACCGTCAAGAGATGCCAGGGCATACAGGGCGATTCGATTGTCGGGATCGGCGACGAGTGCCTTCTCATATTCCGCTTTGGCCAGCCCGGTCTCCTTGACTGCATTCAGTATGTGGCCGTTTATGATGTGGGTGGAAAGAGCGGTGGCATTCCGAACCCGCTGGGCAACACGCTCCGGATCCTCCCCGAGAGCCTCCAGGCCGGAAACGTAGTCCAGCGGATCGGGCCTCAGTGCCGACAGCCTCTCGAGATTCCGGCTCAGGTAAGGTTTGGCTGTGCCACGCCTCGCCAGTCCGAATTCGAGAACGGGATGATCGTCGGAATGGCGCGGGGCGCCTTCCGAGAACCGGGCGATTGCATTGCCGTCAGCCAGGAGACACGAAACAAGTAAGTAGGGATCGTCAATGAGGATCGATCTCAAGTCCTCGCCTATCACCGAATCTTCGAATGCCGCTACGAACTTCGGTAGGTCTACATCGATCTCGGCGTCTTTCTTTCCCACGAGCAGGGCGTGCTGGGAGAAGGTCATGTAGAAGTACCAGACGGACATGTTCGGGAAGGCATCATGGAAGGCCTTGAGAGAGATCCTGAGATCCTCCGGGCTCAGATCGAGCGGCAGCCAGCAGGAGGCTACACCTCCAGGCTTGAGTTTGTCGCTCACCGCCCTAAAATGATCGTAGGTATAGAGCGCCGAAGCTCCCCCTGTCCCCGGGTATATCGAGTCCGTCATGATGATGTCATACTGATCCCGGGTCAGAAGGACGAAGTTCTTGCCGTCCATGATTACGATGTTGACGTTAGGGCGATCGAAGACCAGACGGTTCAGGGCGCTGAAGAAGCGTCTGGCCGCTGTGATCACGTCCTTGCAGATTTCGACCCCGTCTATGGACCCGGCCCCGTGGACGGTCAGGATTCGCAAGGTCTCGCCGCTCCCGAATCCGATATGGGCGACCTTGTCCTTACCCTCGGCAAGCAATATGGGGAGATGTCCCTGGAGCTTCTGGGTCACCCTGAGCATCCGGCTTGTGCCCGCGACATTGACGCCGTCGATGGCAAGCAGGTCGAAATCGGGGTAGCGATGCACCGTAACTGTTCCGCTGACACCTTCCTTGAAGTATACGAGCTCGCTTCCCTTTTCCTTGATATTGAAGGTCCGCGCAAAAACCGAGGGTTTAATGGCGTAGGTCACCATCATGAGACCTGCAAGTGTGACAGCTGCCGCTCCCGCCCACACCCTCCGGTTGCCCTTGCACGAGAAAAGCAGCACGCCCGCCGAAATATTGAGGGAGGCAACGAGGGCCAGCGATCTTGCCGAGCCAAGGACGGGCATAAGCAGAAAACCGGCAAGGAGCGGCCCGATGACGGCCCCGAGCGTGTTGAAGAAGTATATTTTGCCTATCGACATGGACACCGCCCGCCGCCGGGTGTATATGCGGGTGACAATCGGGAAAGCCGCTCCCATAAAGAGTGCGGGTACGAGCATTATACTCGCCGCCTGAAGGAAACCGGCACCTCTCAGCCGGAACAGGTCTCCGCCGGAATCTCTGAGGTCCAGGAAACGATTGGTCAGCTCCAGCCTCGAGAGGAGATAGATGGATGCAAAAGAGGCAATGCCGATAAGGATTTCGACCAGCCCGAAGGCATCGGTCGGACGGCGCCACCTGTCCACGAACCGCGACGAGACATAGCTGCCTGCGGCTAAGCCGATCAGAAAGGTCGTGAGCATGAGGCTGAAGGCGTGGGTTGTGGCCCCGAGTGAGAAGACCAGCACCTTGGTATAGATGACCTCATACGCCAGAGCAGCGCCCCCCGAGACCCCGATGGCCAGGAGCACAACGAACGCCACATACATGGGTATAGGCTCATCACGGGCCTCTGTCTCGGCCCTCCCATCGGCGGCTCCGGCCCGGCTGACCCTTCCGATCCCGACCGCCAGGAGGCCAACCACGACACTGACGGCGGCCGCAAGATAAACGGATGAGGAAACCCCGATGAGCTCCAGCAGAAAGAAACCGGTCACAAAGGAACCGATCACCGCTCCGAAGGTGTTGACCGCATACAGGGCCCCGATGTTCCGGCCGAGCTTGGCGAACTCGCTCCCTGCGAACTTGCTCAGGACCGGCAGGGTGCCTCCCATCAGGGTGGTAGGAACGAGGATGACCATGAAGGACAGGAGGAACCTCACGATCGCTACCGGCAAGGGCTGTTGGCCGAAGGTCTCGAAGACTCCGGAATAGACCCCGGTGAGCCCCCCTATTATCCAGGGCACCAGCAGGGCATAAACCCCGATGAGCACCTGCAGGATGCCGAATACCAGGACCGGACGCTTGAACCGGTCCCCGTATCTTCCAAGAATGATGCTTCCCAGCGCGAGCCCGGCCATGAAGGCCGCCAGCACGGTGCTCACGGCATACGTGGTGCTCCCGAACACGGTGACGAACATGCGTGTCCAGGCCACTTCGTATATCAGCCCCGTTATGCCCGATACGAAAAAGAGCGCAAAGATCACAAACTTCTTTCCATCTGGTCTTTCCATCGATTACCCCTGTTAGAAGTTATTGTCAGTCAACTGATGTTAATCTTGAAGGAAGCTCAAAGTCAACCCCCGAGGCTCATGCCGACGGCCCGCGACCGGAATCCGCGATGTGCCATGCCGTGGCGGCGCGATCGCTTTCCGTCACCTCCCATGCCCGCTTGAATCCCATTAGTCTAACAGATATAATCGGAAGAGAGGGGGCTTGAGATGAGGGGCGTTTCGCGATGCTGAGAGTATGGCTGGCCGCTTTGCTGCTTACCTTCTGTGTCTCGGTTGATGTTTGGGGGGGCGAAGAGGTGC
The DNA here is from genome assembly GCA_025774115.1 of bacterium. Lineage (GTDB taxonomy): Bacteria > Arandabacterota > Arandabacteria > Arandabacterales > Arandabacteraceae > JALGWN01. Next base: position 2,295 of record JALGWN010000208.1, on the reverse strand, counting down.
TGGTTCTCAGGGTGGAGAAGCCGGTATCGACGGAGTTGCTCGGCTCGCTCGGGTTGCTTTTTCTCGCGGATATGGGCGACGCGTACCTCATCGAGGGTGACGGCAACTCGGAGGCCGGGCTTGCCCGTGCCGGGGCAGGCTTCAGTCGGATCTTGAGTGCCGAGCCGGGCCTTGAGGTGTTTTTGCTTAAGCAAAGGGGTCCTGGTGAGGGTCTTGTCCACACGGCGGCCCTCTCGAGCGTGGCTACGGGGATCTATATCACCGCCGTCCGGACCCGTGATGTGGCCGGGCTCGATCGACTGCCCTTCTCTAAGGCGAGGCTCCTGCCGGGCCCTTTCCCGGAGCCGGCCGCGGAGGTTCCTTTCCGGGCAAGCGGCCCCGTAAGCCCGGATCCCCTGATCGAGGAGATGGTAAGCCGGGTATCGCCCGATACGCTCTGGCGCTACATATCGGAGTTGAGCGGTATGGAACCTATTGGGACGCCGTACGGACCGGACACGCTACACACCAGGTACTCCCTGAGCGAACGTTTCAGCGTGGCCACCGACTACGTAAGATACAGGCTGGAACGGTACTGCCCCGATGTGGTCTTCGATCCCTATGTTGTAAACGACCAGGCCGTATATAGAACACGGGACGGTGGTGCATCGTGGGATTGCCGGAAGATCGACGCGCCTTATCATTCCTTCTGGGGGGTTTGCTTCGCCGATAACGCCAGAGGGTGGATCTGCGGCACCGGCGGCAATGTATACAGGACGGATGATGGGGGGGAGACCTGGTCCCGGCAGCCGGCGCCGGCCAGGGTAACCCTGAACGGGATCTGCTTTCTGGATTCGCTGGCCGGGTGCCGGGTGGGTGGTCGGCAACGGGGGTCTTATCATGAGGACCGCCGATGGGGGCGCCACGTGGGCCGAGGTGGAGAGCGGTACAACCTCCGATCTTAACAGCCTCGATTTCCGGTCTGCGGGCCGAGGGTGGGCATGTGGGGAAGATGGGTTGACACTCTTCTGGGATGGTGCCGGTTGGTCCGCTCGCCAGGGCGGTACCGGCGAGGACCTCATGGATATAGCCTTCGCAGATGACTACTCGGGCTGGGCCGTAGGCAGCGGGCGGACGGTGCTTAAGACCGAGGATGCGGGGGTGACCTGGACCGTCCGGGATATTCCCGGAGACGTGAACCCGTTTCTCCAAGGTGTTTCCGCCCGAAGGTCCTCGGATGCATGGGTAGTAGGGCTTAATGGGACGATACTCAACACCGATGATGGAGGCGAAACCTGGACGATTCAATCATCGGGCACGCTCTTCGGGTTGCGGTGGGTGGGGTTCGTGAGTGCCTCGGAGGGCTGGGCCGTAGGATATGGCAGCACCGTGCTTCACACCGCCGATGGCGGACGCTCCTGGGAGAGCCGGAAGGAGAACCTGCCTGACGAGGCCCTGATAAGGCTCAAGAATGTAGTCGGCACCAAACAGGGCACCAAGGGCGACAGGCAGGTCATAATCTGCGGCCACTTCGATTCGATATCCGAAGACCCCAATAATCGCGCGCCCGGTGCCGACGATAACGCAACGGGCACGGCAGCGGTGCTGGAAGCGGCGCGGATTCTCTGTGACTATGACTTCGAGCGAACCATAAAGTTCATCTGCTTCTCGGGGGAGGAGCAGGGCCTTTTCGGGAGCGGCGAATACGCCACAGATGCAAGTCGGGCTGACGACCGCATAGCAGGTGTACTCAACTTCGATATGATCGGCTACGTTGACGCGTCACCCGAGGACATCGATCTGGTCGGCAACGAGGCCTCTGAGTGGCTGGCGGATCTCGCGGCCGATTGCGCAGGCATCTATGTGCCTTCCCTGGATGCGGTGAAGGTCATCGACCCCACAATGGTCTTCAGCGACCATGCTTCTTTTTGGAAAGCCGGCTACTACGCGCTTCTCGGCATCGAGGACAGAGACCTTCAGTATCCATTCTATCATACAACGGGGGACACCCTGGGTAACCTCAACCAGGCTTTCACCGCCGATGTGGTGAGGATGGCACTTGCAGCGGTGGCACACCTGGCCGGGCCCGACACCTCCCTCACCGAGCCCGATTCGCCGCTGGACCTGAGGATCAAGACGGCCCTTCCCAATCCGTTCAGGTCGGAGATCGAGATCACCTTTGTTCCGGCGCGGGCCGGATACGTGGAGACCTCAATAGTGGATGTCAGGGGGCGGAGGGTCAAGACCATGGAGAGCACTTGGATTCCGAGGAACGGGTATGTCGCCATATGGCGGGGGCGCAATGAGCACGAAGAA
>JALGWN010000207.1 GCA_025774115.1 bacterium | reverse complement strand
CCGGCACATATTGCATTTTTTGAGGATGAAGCCGCGCTCGGTTCGGTGACACGCGAGGGGGCGACAAAGCTCCTGGACTACAGTTTCACCATCCAGAGCATCCACCGGGCAGGCATCGCTGCAGAGGCTGCAATCCGGAGGGCACACATCATAGCCGGCAAGGGGGTCTCCCTGGAGTTCGGCATCGAGTAGGACCGCACCTATCTGGATCATGTTGCCGACTCGTTCATTGATAAGGAGCGTGTTCCTGCCTAGGCTGCCCAGACCGGCAAGCCGAGCGGCATGCTTGAGCGACAGGATCGCCCGGCCGTAAAGCCGGTCCGGCTCCCAGTGCTCATAGGGATCGTCCGACGGAATGGGTACCGCCCCCACGCCTTCATCCTCCAGCCTTCGGCTGAGTTCCACCGAGAGCAGGTCCACCTCTATGTTAACCACGGTGTTGACATGCCCGTAGGCAACACAACTCTCGGCGTGGAGGGCTTCGCGCGGGAGCCGCTTGGCAAAGACCAGAACGGATTTGCATCCGGAATATATGTCGGTGGGGCGGAAACCCCGGGGCGCACCCTCAAACCGCCCGGCGGGCGCAATACCACATAGGTCTACGCCCAGGCCTTGGGCTACGGCTTTGATGGCTTCCGATCTGCTCACAACGCGCCCTCCTCTTTACCCATTATGGCATGTGGCCCCCGGCGGCACAACGCCTCATACACATGGATCGCGTTATGGTGAAAACAGGGGCCCACGCGTGGCTATAGCCCTCCGGATGGAGATCAGAGCACGGGATCAAGGGCCTCATGGGGTCCTATGATCCTATCGCATGAGGGCCATCTTGCGGGAGACCGTTCGCTCCGGCGTCGCGAGTCTGCAAAGATAAATGCCCGGAGCCACCCGGTGGCCTTCCGAGTCCTTACCATCCCATGAGACCTTGTGATTTCCGGCCGTGACCTGTCCGGATGCCAGCGTTGTGACAAGCCTCCCCTTTATGTCATAAACTGTGATCTCGACATGCATGTCGCGGCCCACTCCGCCGCACAGGTTATGTCGGCATGCTCTCCGCACCGGCCCATGTGCTTCCGGTAGATGCTGACCGGCTGGATGGGGCGTTCCGCCCCCGAATCAAAGTCCAGCACATCCAGGATCCACTGGGTGATGATACCTACCGGACCGTTAGGCCTCGGGCCGAGACATCGGCCGGTTCTGAAACCTCCCGCAAGGCATCCGGAGCCGCGCCCCCGGATGTAAACATGAGAATCACTGCGATCGCACACATTGCACTTGATCAAACCCTACGCGTATACCCGTTGGGCGCATGAGGGGAAATAAGGGGACAGACGGGCGGTTTTCACCGGCCTGTTCGCTTTACCATGTGCGGCAGGAACACCAGCAGCGCGAGGTAGCAGACCGCCCCGATATAGAGACTCACCGAGATCCCGAAATAGATCGACACAAAAACGGTGAGCGCGGCGCAGAGCACGCCGAATGCCCCGTTTATCGCCCAATACCATGGCATCTCCGATGCACTCGCCGATCTTACGAGCTTCATGCCGGTGGGAAATGCAAATCCGAGTAGCGCCCCCAGTGGGACTATCACCGCGATCGAGGCGGCGATCCTGGCTCCCATGGATGCCGAGACCATGTGGGTGCCAAGGAGCGGTAACACAAACCGTATTCCCAGAATCGCGGCGACTATCAGCACGGGATAGATGAAAACCCCGGGCGGCCGGGTGAGAGGAAGCCTTTCACTCAGTCTGCTGCCGATACCTGCACTCGCAATGATTGTGAAAAGCAGAATCCCCAGTGCGTACATCGGGTGCCCGAGAAAGACAGACAGTCGCTGAATCAGTGCTATTTCGACAAACATGAAACCCGCTCCTATGAGGGCGAAGTATGCCGCGGCCGACCAGAGGATCGGCGTGCCACGGTCGCCCACCGCTTTCCTACTACGTTTCAAGGCCAAGGGGAATACTACCGTTAGGACGGTCAGGATAGCCAGGGTCACTATCAACCCCAATAGGGTGCGGGTTGCCACGATGCTGCCTCTTGATACACCATCGGTGATGCCGGCCATGGGCCACTTCTCTTCCTCCGGCTTCGACAGAATCGCCGGCAGCACCTGGTTTGCCCGCAACATATTGAAGAAATAGGGGCTCTCATCGGTCGGCGGAGCATAATTCAGCGTACTGCCTGAGATCGCCTCATCCAAAGCGTCCCGCGTGGTGGAAGATGCGATTCGATTGAGCTCAAGATTCTGCGGCCGCCGGCCCGGCCCCATCACCAGTCTATAGCGCAGATCCCCACAGACCTTTCGGAGCATCTCCATATCCTCGTCGCTCATAGGCGCTTTGCTTAGAAGCAGCGTGGCGATCCCCCCGCTTGCCACCACTGCAATGTGACGGGCGGGCTCCTCGAAACCCAGATCTATGAGTGTGGCAATAGCCAGACTCACCATTCGCCCGGCTTCCCCCAGTTCTCTGGGGTTATACCATCTGGAGACGGTGAAAATGCCCTCATCGGAGAGGTGGTCCATGAAGATCTTCCAGGCTTCGATGGTATAGAGCGCATTTTCAGATAAGGCAAAGGCCCCTGCGCCTGTGGCCGCCCAGGTGTCGGTGAGCGACATCTGTATCACCTTGAACTTCTCGGGAGTCCTCGATATGTAACTTCTTGCCTCATCGGTTACGAGCTCAACTTCATCGCGATCCGCGATTCCTGCAAACTCTCTGAATCGGGTCTTTAGGAGATCGACGAATATGGGATTGATCTCCACACCAACTATTCGCTCATAACCAAAGAGCACGGCACTCTGGAGATCCCGGCCCCCGCCCACACCGACTATCAACACCTCCCCGCCGGGACGCAGGTAATACACGACATTGGTGACATCGAACCGCAGATGGTCTATATCGCCAAGAGTCCGGAACTGCCGGACCGTGGTAGCAGCGGAACCGTCGATCGTCATCTTGTACTGGGCTATTTCCTCATCCGGGGCCATCCTGCTCCGCCCCCAGTACTGGGGTTTGGCCACCTTCTTCTCCTGGACTAAGATTCTGGAGAAGGAATTCCACTTCTCATACACATACTTGCCGGGATCTATCGCTTTCCCCTTCGAGACCAGGGGCCTTATGCCATATGGGGTCGCGAGGTCCAGGATCACAAGCCCCGCGAGTACGGCAAGGACCGCAAGCGACCACACGCCAAGCCTGCGCGAGTGCTTGTGGCCCCCAAAGGCAAACGCCGTGACTACGCCCACGGTCCCGCATAGCAAGATCAGGGTTGGAGCGCTCACGATCTCGAGACCGCCGAGCACGAAAATACAGCCCAACGAGGCACCCACCAGATCGGAGGCATAGAGATTGCCGATGGGGAGTGCGCTCTTGGTGAGGACGGCACTGATCACTACTCCGGAGAAATAGAAGGGCAGCAGGCCGGCAACCGCCGCCAGGAGGAGACTTGCGTAGGACCCCGCCGACCCTCCGGCCTCTATGCGTGTTACGCACAGGACCGAAAGCGTGAGCGGGACCACCGCCGCAAACCACAGGCATGCCTTTGAGAGATTGACCCGCAGCTTCTCTTTGCCGAACCAACCGGGCCGGAGGAAGACCGTGGTCGCTCCCGCAGTCATACCCAGCATGGCGATAGAGACGGCGAAGAAGGCCAGATGGTACCACGTCGTCACGCTCAGCAGCCGCGTAAGGGTCACTTCCAGCGCGAGAGTGGCGAAAGCTATAAGGAATATGCCGAGATAGAGTCCCGTGGAACACCCCCCGGGCAAGCCCGTGATACCTGTATTCGACCGCCGTCGCCAAGGCTCCGGCGGGTCATCGGCCTCAGGGCGTACCCATTAAATAACATCCGCCGAAGCACCTCTCTTACAGTCTCAACCATGGGTAAACCATGGGTCTTCTGTATAGACGGATAAGTTTCCCCGAGGAATGGAAGTTACCACCGCTAGGCTTCGGCGGGTTATCCGCCACAGGGGGTGCCCATTAATCGACATCCGCCGAAGCACCTTCTTACGCATTCAACCATGGGTAAACCCATGGTCCTCTGCGTAGGCGGATAGATGGGTCCGGACGCGGTGAAGTTCTTTTTCGGTTTCCGTCACCAGATCGTCCATTATCTCCCCCACGGTCATCTCACGGTTGACCAATCCCACCGATTGACCTTCCATGAGCGAACCGTGATCGGGAAGATCGCGGTAGTCGACCCCGGCCAGCGGGATATCAAGCCCCAGGCGGCAAGACCCAGCATAGACCTACTTCGCGTTGGGGTCGTTCTCCATTAGTCCAAAGAGGTTGCCTTCGGTATCCGCACAATAGGCGAACCACCCCACACCGGGGACCGCCATCTTGGGCGCAAGGACGGCGCCGCCTGCTGCTTCGATCTTGTCTATGAATTCGTCGACCGAGGGGACACCTATGGTGTTTGTGACCGTCTTGACCTCACCCCTTTTCATGATGCCTCCGTCGATTCCCGGCTCGGATTTGTCCCCGGTCGTCACCAGCCAGTATTCCATCGGGCCTTCCCATTTCTTGATTTCCCAGCCGAAGGCGGACTTATAGAACTTCACAGCACGCTCCGGATCGTCGGCGGGTATTTCGAAGTGTTCGACTCTAGGCATTGGAGCCTCCTTTGCTTGGGTACCGATCTCCACAATTGGGCTTAGGGCTTAATGATGCAACCCTTTTATCATTAAGACACCATCCGCTTATGATCCGTTTCCCTGTCCGCGCGACAGGTGCCCGATGGTGCCCGATTCATGTTCTCAGGATTCGGTGGTGAGCCGTGCCAGGCTCTCCCGGGCGTCCTCGACGGCAGATATGCCGGGATCTCCATCACCCCAGAAATCCAGAAAGCGTTCGTATTGCTCCGCGGCCTTACGGTTCCAGCCGGATCGCTCATAGGCCTTTGCCAGAAGATAGTAGGTCTTCACCGCCCCTATTGGATTGCCCGCGACCCGGTCTTCGCCGTACTCAGTGGCGAGGGCCTCGAGCTCCTCGACAGCCTCACCGAGTCTACCGGATTGCAGGTAGGCGCCGGCAAGTGCATAGCGGATGGTGAAGCCCGCCAATCCGAATTCATTGACAATCTTCTC
>JALGWN010000002.1 GCA_025774115.1 bacterium | reverse complement strand
CCGGAGTGGGATCGATCACGCCTATTGAGGACATCGTGGTCAATCCGGCCGGGAGCGGCGGCACCCGGTACCTGTGTACGACGGTTGCCCTGGAATCAACCAAGTCTATGGTGGCTGACGAGGTCGCCGAAAGGGAACCTCAGATCAGAGATACCCTTATAGAGATACTGAGCAAGCGCACTGTTGAGGACCTTAGCACCCTCTCGGTGCGGGAAGAGCTCAGGGCAGAGATAAAGATCGCGGTAAACGACCTGCTCGTATCTGGTGAGGTTGTGGGAGTGTACCTCTCGAACTTCGTTCTCCAGTAAGCGGGATTTACCGGGGCTTTACACCAAGTGCAGAAAGGATCGGCAATGGCAGCCAATACACCGGCCGATGGTGGTGCGGATGTCCGGGATGCTTCCGTACCCCAAGCGTACGACTTAGCACATCCCGGGAAACTGTCCCCGGCCGAGGCGAAGCGGTTAGGGTACCTCCACGCCGACCTGGCAAAGAGGCTCGAGATGTCTCTTGCGGGTCTCCTGAGAGATTATGTGGAGGTTGCAGCCGGCGACCTCTCAGAGGTCAGGTGGTCCGGGCTCGTGGCTTCACTGCCCTCACCCTGTGCCGTCTTCATGTTTGAAGCGCCTCCCCTTAAAGGGACAGGTCTGCTCCGCATGGATCCTGGTCTCACCTTCGCCCTGGTTGATCGACTCTTCGGGGGCAAGGGCGAATCTGAGGACCTGGGCAGGGACCTCACCCCCATCGAGCAGCGGGTCGTCGGAAAGTTTGTGGACGCGGTGCTGGCAGAGGTCCAGGTTGTATGGAATCCGGTCTGTGGCTGTAGAATCTCCGCAACCGGGCTTGCATCCAGTCCCGACCTCATAGAGACCAGTCGAGTGGATGAGTCCATTATAGAGGTCGGCTACAAGCTTCAGACGGGCCCCTTAAGCGGCAACTTCTCTATCGCATACCCCCACCACATGTTCGAACCGGCCATCCGGGCTTTGGGTCCTACGCCGAAGGCCAACGTGGAACAGCCCATCGCAGAGGGGTCGGCCGGGATGGTAAAGACGCTCTCGCTCCCGGTGACGGTCAGGCTCACTCCCACCTGGGTAGACATAAAGCACCTGGTGGATCTTGCTGTGGGTGACGTGCTCCTGCTCGATAACCGGGTTTCCGAGGATGTCGAGGTGCTTGTGGGCAAGAAGCCGGTGATGGCAGGAAGACCCGGCAGCCACGGCGGCAGGCTGGCGGTCAAGATAACGCGTTTCAGCGAAGAAGGAGGCTAGAGGCCATGACTCCTGTAAAGGACAAGAATCTCGGGCCGGATGGCGCGGCAGTGGCGCTTGAGGAAGAAAACGCGGGCCGGATGTCTGCTGAAGACGGAACCCGCGAAAAGGAGAGTCCGGCAGAGGCCGAAGCAAGTCAGGTGACTTCGCGGGATAGCAGCGGCGATCGGGTTTCGTCGGCAGAGGCCTCACCCGAAGGGGACGCCCCCGGGGCGTCGGTGAAGAAGGCCGAATTTCAGGAGGTCTCGCAGACACCGGTCAAGGACAAGACGGCCAACCTGGATCTTCTCTTGGATGTGGTCGTCCCGGTCTGGGTGGAGCTGGGGCGGACCTCGCTTACCGTGAAGGACATCCTTTCCACCTGCCAGGGCTCGGTGATCGAGCTGGATCGAGCGGCGGGTGAGCCCGTGGACGTCATGGTAGGCGGAAAACCTCTCGCAAGGGGAGAGGTCGTCGTGGTCAAGGAACGCTTCGGTGTGAGGATCACCGAACTGATCGGGTCCATCGAAGGTGTGGCAAAAGCATGAAACCAGCGAAAAGGTGTGGCATAGGCATACGACCCGTCACGCGGCTGCTCAGGCGAAAGCGAGCTCTCATAGGTCTTGGAATCCTGGCAAGTCTCTTCGTAGTCCTGTCCCTGATCTCGTCGGCCGCGACCGGCCAGGCCGGCAGGGGAACGGCCGAGTCGGTGGGGCAGGCGCCGGTTGAATCACCGGATGAGGTTTCGAACCCCGGGATGGGAAGTATGGCCATTAAAGTCATAGGCTCCGTACTACTTCTCATAGGTGTCCTCTACGCCGGGATGTATGCCATGAGGGTCTTATCAGGCAAGGCCGGCAGGGGGGGCTTCAATTCCGGCGCGATATCGGTGCTCTACAAGACCCATATCGCCCCCAAGAAGGCCATCTATGTACTCAAGGTCGGAGAGAAAGCAATGGTCGTGGGGGTTACCGATTCCCAGATAAACCACCTGAGCGACTTAAGCGAAGAGGAACTGGGTTCCCTCAAAGTACCCGAGACTTCCAGGTCCAAGGGCCGGAACTTTAAGCAGCACCTCCTAGGGCTCGCCCTGGGTGGCAAGGGAAGAGCATGAAAGTAAGAGAACTGAAACCGGTGGGATGCTGGATCAAGGCATCGGCACTACTGGTCCTGGCCCTCGCATGCCTCGGTTTCGCCGCCCAAGCATGCGCCCAGGAGGCCACAGGCATAGGCACCGAGGAGGAACCTGCCCCGGAGACCCCAGGCTTAAGCGCTCTGGATGGTCCTGGCATAAGCCTCCAGGTGGGTGACGGGGAGCGCAAGTTCTCACTACCCCTAAAGATAATCTTCTTCCTCACGCTCCTTTCCCTGGCGCCCGCCTTTATGATAATGGTGACATCTTTCACCCGTATAGTCGTAGTGCTTTCATTCTTAAAACACGCCCTCGGGACCCACCAGATGCCGCCCAACCAACTCCTGGTGGGGCTCGCCTTGTTCCTTACCTACTTCACGATGATGCCGGTATGGACGGACATAAACACCCAGGCAGTCCAGCCCCTTATGAATGAGGAGATAACCGAAGAAGAGGCCCTGGCACGCTCTATTCAGCCCATTCGGGACTTCATGTACAAACACGTGGGGGAGAAGGACCTGGCCCTCTTTGTCGATATGGCCAAGGTACCGAGACCGGATACCAAGGAAGATGTGCCGACCTATGTTCTCATACCCGCTTTCATTACCAGCGAGCTTAAGACCGCGTTCCAGATCGGTTTCTTTCTGTTTCTCCCGTTCCTCGTGGTCGATATGGCGGTGGCGAGTGTGCTGATGTCCATGGGTATGATGATGGTCCCGCCCATAATGGTATCACTGCCCTTAAAGATCTTACTCTTCGTGCTCGTTGACGGCTGGAGGCTTGTCGTCCAGTCCACCGTGCTCGGATTCGGATAGGAGGAAGAACGCATGACTCAGGAACTCTGCCAGGAGGTCGCGAAGCAGGCCATATTCACCTGCCTCTCGGTTGCAGGCCCCATGCTTGTCTTCGGGCTTGTGACCGGACTCTTCATAGGCATATTCCAGGCGGTTACCCAGATACACGAGATGACTTTGACCTTTATCCCGAAGATCGTGGCCGTAGCCGTGGCTTTGATTCTCTTCATGCCGTGGATTCTGGGCCAGATCACGGGGTTTACCATCTTCTCCTTCGAGAAGATGCTTTCAATCGGAAGGTGAGGAAGCTGTGACACTGACCAACCTTGAACCGGAAGTGCTGCTCATGGTCTTCATGCGGATAAGCGGCTTCGTATTCGCCGCTCCGGTCTTCGGATCGCGGCTCGTACCGGTTCTGGTCAAGGTGTGGTTTTCGCTTTTCTTCGCCTTCGCCCTGGTTCCCATCGTGGGCCTGGAGGGCGGGCTCCCGTCTTTCGGAAGCCCGGCCTATTTCATCCTGGCCGCGCGAGAGGTGCTCGTGGGGCTCCTCATCGGTTTCATCTCCACCTTCTTCGTTTATGGCGTGGAATTCGCGGGCCACGTGCTCGGGCTCCAGATGGGCTTTGCGGCCTCAACCCTGTTCGATCCCTTCTCCAACACGGAGGTCTCCGTGATAGGCCGGTTCCAGGGTCTCCTGGCCATAACCCTCTTCCTGGGTATGAACGGGCATCACATCCTGCTCTCGAGTCTTGCGGCGAGCTACCAGATCCTGGCGCCCTCGGCCAAGAGCCTGGCCGCCTCGGGGGCCAAGGAACTCATATACGCTACCTCTAACGTTTTCATGGTTGCCGTGAGGATCTCGATCCCGGTCTTGAGCGCCCTCTTCATGGTGGAGGTGGGGCTCGCGCTCCTGGCCAAGACGGTCCCCCAGATGAACATATTCGTGGTGGGTTTCCCCTTGAAGATAGCCGTGGGGCTCACCGTGCTTGGTTTCTCGATACCCTATTTCGCTTACATACTTGCCAAGACGATCTTGGGCACCAACGCCGACTTGCGATCGGTTTTGGGTGCCATGGCCGGAGGATAAGGACGGGATATGGACGAGTCGCAAGGCCAAAGGACTGAACAACCCACCCATCGCAAGAGACAGAAGGCACGCGACAAGGGTAAGGTTGCAAAGAGCCAGGAGCTCACCGCCGCGATCCTTATAATGGGTGGTATCGTCGCTCTCAAACTGCTCTTCCCCTGGATCCTCTCGCGGGCCTCGAACTTCACCGTAAAATACTTAAGCCCGATGCCGCGTGTCGAGAGCTTCGATGATGTCCGGACTCTCGCAGTGGGTCTCATTGCGGGCGGAGCCGGCATCCTGGCCCCCTTTCTCATGGCTGTCTTCGGGATAGCCCTCGTCGCCAACTACATGCAGGTGGGATTTCTCTTTTCCACGCAGCCTCTCTCACTCAGCCTGGAAAAGATAAACCCTATCGCAGGCTTCAAGCGACTCTTCTCCATGCAGTCCGTGGTCAAGGTTTTGATAAGCAGCGCCAAGGCCGGACTGGTCGGGCTTGTCTTCTACCTCTCGATAAAGTCGAGCATGGACGAGTACTTCGCGCTGGGTGACTGCGGAGTTCGATCGGTCGTTAACTTCATGGCCGAGGAGGCGTTTTCCATAGCTGCAAAGGCAGCGCTCATCCTCTTGGGCCTGGCCATGGCCGACTATGCCTTCCAGCGAAGGGAGCACACAAAGAGCCTGATGATGTCCAAGCATGAGCTCAAGGAAGAATCCAAGGAAGTCGAAGGAAGCCCGCTCATAAAGAGCCGTATCAAATCGGCCCGGCGGGAGCTCGCCAGGCAGCGCATGATGAACGCCGTACCCACCGCCGATGTCGTGGTCACCAACCCGACCCACATCGCGGTGGCGATAAAGTACGAAATGGACGGCATGAAGGCGCCCACGGTGGTGGCCAAGGGTAAGCGCCTCCTGGCCGAGAAGATAAAGGAGATAGCCCGGGAGCACGGCATACCCATATTCGAGAACAAACCCCTGGCCCAGAGTCTCTATGAAATGGTCGAGGTGGGCTCGGAGATACCGGAGGGCCTCTACCGGGCCGTTGCCGAGATCCTGAGCTACGTTTACAAGGTCCAGGGCAAGATGCCGGCCGCCCTGGGTAGCCCGGGTGAATAATGCGGGCGAAGGAGGGTTAGACATCTAATGGCAGGCCCAATGATCTTAGGCAGAAGGACGGGATTGCTGGCGCATGGCGATGTTCTCTTCGCTGTGGCCATGATATCGATCGTGGGGATAATGGTGGTGCCGCTACCCACGTTTCTCCTCGACATCCTGCTTTCCTTTAATATCGCCTTCTCGCTTGTGCTCCTCCTGGCGTCGATTTATGTGACTGCCCCGCTCGAGCTCTCGGTCTTCCCGAGCCTCATGCTGATCGTGACCCTCTTCCGGTTGTCCCTCAACGTGGCCTCGACCCGGCTCATCCTGGGGCAAGCGAATGCCGGCGAGGTGATCTCGGCTTTCGGTTCCTTCGTGGTCAAGGGCAACTACGTGGTGGGGCTAGTGATCTTCATCATCATAGTCTTAATCCAATACATCGTCATCGTACGCGGTACCGAGCGTAATGCCGAGGTGAGCGCCCGCTTCACCCTGGACGCCATGCCGGGCAAACAGATGAGCATAGACGCCGATCTCAATGCCGGCCTCATTGATGATGTCGAGGCCAAGCAGCGGCGTGAGGACATAACCCGGGAGGCTGACTTCTACGGCGCCATGGACGGTGCCAGCAAGTTCGTCAAGGGTGATGCCATCGCCGGCATCGTCATAAACCTGATAAACATCCTGGGAGGCCTGGCCATAGGTGTGCTCCAGCAGGGGCTTCCCGTGGGCGAGGCCGTGAGGACCTATACACGGCTTACCGTGGGTGACGGTTTGGTCACCCAGGTGCCGGCGCTTATAGTCTCCACCTCGGCCGGGATTGTGGTGAGCCGCGCGGCAGCCGAGTCCAACCTCGGAGTGGATATAGGAAGACAGCTCTTCTCCCGTTATAAACCCCTGGCCATTGTAGGGGTGACGCTCGCGGTGGTTGCCTTCGTGCCGGGCCTGCCCACGATCCCGTTCCTCATGCTGGGAACGGCGGCCGGCGGCCTGGGCTACGCCGTTATGAAGCGGAAGCAAGCCGCCAGGCCGGCCGAGCCCGATGAGACAAAAGTCAAAGAGAAGAAGCAGGAGGCCCTGGAGGAACTCGCCAAGGTGGACAGGCTCGAGCTCATGATAGGTTATGGCCTTATATCCATGATAGATCCCGCCGAGGGCGGAGACTTCCTCGAACGCGTGAAGGGCTTGAGGCGCCAGGTCGCGGTGGATCTGGGGCTTGTCGTACCTCCGATAAGGATCCGTGACGACGTCAAACTCAAACCCTACGAATATGAGGTAAGGCTCAAAGGCGCCAGGGTGACCCGTGGAGAGGTTTTCCCGGGTCAGTTCCTGGTCATAGGCACCAAGGATTCGCTTGCCGACCTCGAGGGCCGCGAGACCAGGGACCCCGCCTTCGGGCTTCCCGCAAGGTGGATCAGTGCCCAGGAAAAGGACCGGGCCGAAGGTCTCGGGCTTACCGTTGTGGAGGCCGCGGTTGCCATGGGCACGCATCTCTCGGAAACCATCAAGGGTTACGCGAGCGAGATCCTGAGCAGGCAGGATGTCAGCAACATCCTCGATGAACTGAAGCGCGATCATCCGGCGGTAGTCGAGGAAGCCGTCCCTCAGGCCGTGAGCCTGGGCATCCTCCACCGTGTGATGCAGAACCTGCTCAGGGAACAGATACCGATTAAGGATGTGCTTACCGTGCTCGAGACCGTATCGGATTATGCTCAGTACACCAAGGACATAGATGTCTTGACTGAGTATGTCCGGGCGGCGCTTCAGCGCACCATATGCAACATGTGCGAAAGTGACGACGGCCTTATCTATGCGGCGACCGCCGATCCCAGGATCGAGCAGATGGTGGCCGATTCAATCCAGATGACCAAGAGCGGTGTCACCGCCGTTTTGGAGCCGGGGGCGGCCCAGCGCCTCGTAAAGGCCGTCGAAGAAGTCTCGAAAACGATGCTTGCCAATAACCATAGACCCATACTCATCACCTCGCCCAACGTGAGACTGGCCCTTAAGAGGCTTATTGAAACCAGCCTCCCCAGGGTGGTGGTGATCTCCTTCAGCGAGATAACAACGGACTGTGAGGTCCATTCGGTAGGGATGGTGAAACTCCATGATGAAGATCAAAAAGTTTACAGCAGCCAGCATTCCGGAAGCCCTGAATCTGGTACGCAGTGAGATGGGTGATGAAGCCCTGATCCTCGGGACTTCGAGGAGCCGGGGCCGAAAAGGACGTGCGGGCCGGGTAGAAGTGGTTGCCGCGCGCGACCGGATGGGTGGACGGCCTCGAGCCCGAGCGGAGACGGCGGGTGCCGTTGCCTCTGTGGGGGCTGTCGTCGGTGCCGCCAGCCGGGCCGTGCAGCCCGACCGGTGGCAGGCGACCCAACCGGGGCCAAGCGGCCGGAGCAGCGTGGCTCCACACACTAAGGAGATTAAGGACATGAGGAAACTGGATAGGGATATCGTCACAGAGCTTAAGCAGATAGAGACACGCCTGAAAGACCTCCTTGAGAGCTTCGACGCCCCCGCCACGCGGCGGAGTGAAAAGGTGCTTCCCCTCAACAAGGACCTCGTCAATGCAGGTTTCGATCCGGCGATGCTGGAAGGCAAGATCCCGGCGTCGCTCCTCAGGAGTGATGCGGCATCGGACCAACTCGTAAAGGCGCTGGTGGGGGGAGTCCCCGCGGCCCGCACCGAGGATAGGATCCTGGTCTTCCTAGGCCCTTCCGGATCGGGTAAGACCACCACGCTCCTCAAAGTCGCCCGGACGGTCTTCCTCAATAACAACGTAAAGCCTCGAGTGGTCTTCTTCGGCGGCGATGACGAAGACACCGCGTGGCTAAAAACCCGGTGCAAGCGCCTGGGACTTAAGTTCAGGCAGATCTCCAGCATGGACAAAATGGCGAAGATGCTAAAGAAGGAGAAAGATCCCATCCTGGTCGACACGCCCAGCATCTCCGACCTCGGTGATACGGAGATGCGCTTTTTGGTCGAGGCCTCAAAGGAAATCCCGGGTATGGGCTTGAGGCTCGTGGTGGACGCCACCATGGACCCCTGGAACGTCTGCGCCATCGCCTCCTGCATCCCGCAGGCATCGGGCATGAGTCTGGTGCTTACCAAACTGGATGAGGCCACGAGGATAGGCGGCCCCATATCGGCCTCGATTGCGAGCGGCATCCCGGTGGCATTTGTCACCGGTGGGAGGGGTGTCGGGGACGGCGTCCACGTACCTGACGCGGATCTGCTGTCAGAGAAGATATTGGACGGTGTGAGATCGGTTGCAACCCAGGGTGCCGGCGGGAGAGGTTGATGCAAGAAACGGATGGTCTGACATATACAAAGCCCCCGGAAGGCCATGGTGGAGTAAACGACCATATCGCTGTGGCCGACACGCGGGATCAGGCCATCGAAGACCGCATGTGGCTCGTAAGGTGCATCGCAAAGAGTATGGCGGATAGCCTCCCGCAACAGGTGGATGTAGACGATCTTACAAGCGCGGGAACGGTGGGACTCATAAAGGCCGTGGACGATTTCGATCCGGCGAGAGGAGCAAAGCTCGAGACCTACGCAAGATACAGGATAAAGGGAGCAATTCTGGATGAGCTCAGAAAGCAGGATATGCTCCCCTATTCGACAAGGTCCAAGCTCAGGGGCCTTGACCGGGCCATCCATAACCTCGAGAGAACCCTCGGGAGATACCCGACGGACCGCGAGATTGCCAAGGAAGCCGGTATCTCGGAGGATGAGCTTTCCAGGCTGCTATCGATGGCCACGGCTGTCGATCTCTATTCGCTTGACGACATCCTCGAGAGTGGAGACGAGGAACTGGATATAGCCGCAAGCCACGCCGGTGTTCAGCAGGAAGATCCGCTGAGCAAACTGGAGCGGGAGGAGTTAGCCCTGGTGATGGTGGAGGGCCTAAGGGAGCTCCCGCACATGGAGAGAACGATTTTAGGGCTTTACTACTATGAGGGCTTGAGAATGAAGGAAATCGGTGACGTCGTGGGTGTCAGCGAGTCAAGGATCTCGCAGATTCACTCCAGGGCCATTCTGCTCTTAAGGGCCAGGCTGAGGATTCATCTGGGGGGTTAGGTGGTGACCTATGCCTCGAATCGAATATGAGCCGCCGTCAGGACCGACGCGGCCGGACAGAATCGCACCGGGAGACAAATCGCGCCGGGAGCAGAACAGGCGTCGCAGGGATTCTGACCGCCAGGGTCCGGCAGCAGGCAAGCGGGAGCACGAAGATGCCGATAATAACGAGAGCAGCGGAAGTACGCAAAGCCCCGGCAAGCGGGTGGACCTGGAGGTTTGAGAATGACGGATCGTGACAAAACATGCTACAAGGCGCGGGAGTTCCTTAGGATCCCCGCCGCCATCAGGGTGGAGATGGTGTGCCTCAACCACGAAGGCCACATCTCAGATGACCTCTGGACGGAGGCTGAAATGTGGGAGATAGGTGGAGGTGGGGCCAAGATAGTGGCACCCATCGAGGTTTCGATGGATGACTCTATATGCCTGCGCTTCACCATACCGGACACGGACGAAGACATGAAGATCTATGGGCGCGTCGTCGGTGTGGTCGATAAGGATAGTTCCGGTAATCCCTATAAGTACACCAAGATAGCCTGCATCAAGTTTGTCGGGTTCTCTGAAAGCGACAGGGGGAAGGTTCTCACCTATGCCTTCAGGGAGCAGATCAGGCGGGCCAGGGAGAAGATGCGGGCCGAAAGCACAATCAAGCAAAAGGACGACTCAAGTGAAGGTTGTAACTGAGGACATCCGGCGGTCGTCCGGACTCGAGGTCTATGAAGAGAACGTCGAGATCGAAGGCAACGTGCGATCGGGCGCCCGCCTCAGGGTGTATGGAGACCTTACCGTACGCGGCAATGTGGAAGACGCCCTTATCGAGGTCGAAGGCAACGTGCGTATAGAAGGTGGCTTCCTGGGAACAGGCGCAGGGAGCGTAACCTGCGGGGGCGACTTCTCGGCCGGGTTTGTACAGGGCCAGCGTATCGAGGCCAAGGGCAGGGTAGAGGTCACCAAGGCCATCCTTTCCAGCACCGTTTTTGCGGGGGGAGATGTACGAGCGTGGAAGGAGCATGGTGCGATCGTCGGAGGGGAGATACACGCCCGTGGCAACGTGGAAGCCGCAGTCGTGGGAAGCCGGCGGCCGGTAACGACCAGGATCGAGGTGGGTGTGGATCCGGTCCTGGCTCTTCGTATAGAGCAGCTGGAGCGCGAGGCCATGCAACTCACCAGGAAGAGAATAGGCTTCTTGAAGGATATGGCCGCGATCCAGGGCGGCTCCGGCCGGGATGATAGGGCCGAATCGGCGCTCGATATGAAAGCCGCCGCCGATGCCATACAGGCCGACATTGTAGCGGCCGGCGAAGAGATCATAGAAACGAGGACACGGACTACGCTTAACAACCAAGCAGTTCTTAAGGTCGGCAAGGCGTCGTATCCACCGCTCGAGATCTCGATCTGCTTTGCCAGGGTGATAAACGATATGGAGACGGGGCCCGTCGTCTTCCGGCTGCTTGAAGGCCGCATAATACTGGACACCTGGAACATGGAGTGATCCCATGACGAACCAGACCCTTACAAGGCAGAGACTCCTGAGGTTTACCGGCAACATCCCCCCGTTTCCCAAGGCGGTCCGGCGCGTGATGACGATGCTCAGGGATCACAGTATCCAGCTCACCAAGGTCGGTGAGGTGGTAGCCCTGGATCAGGGTCTTTCAGGCAAGGTCTTGAGGATGGCCAACTCGGCCTACTTCGGGCTTCCCAGAAGAGTCTACAATGTCACAGAGGCTCTCGTGCTCTTAGGCTTCGCCAACGTGCGAAGTGTTCTAGTCTCGGTCTCCGTGGGTAACATCCTCTCCCGGAAACTCACCGCCTACGGCCTCGAGGCCGGAAGCCTATGGGAGCACTCCGTGGGAGCGGCTTACGCCTCGCAGATGCTCGCAAGGCGAATCGATGCCAGGGTCTACAGCATGGCCTTTAGCGCCGGGCTGCTCCATGATGTCGGCAAAGTCGCCATCGACCAGGCCCTGGATCCCGACATGCGTACCTCCCTCGCCCAAGGGGTCAAGTCTGCCTTTGACGTATCTCGCAGCGGGCGGTCCCCGCTGCCCTGCGGCAGGCATCGACCCGATCCCGAGTCGGAATGGCGGAGGAAGGATGAAATCGAGACCGAGATCGTAGGGGCCACCCATGCCGAAGTTGGCTCGAAGGTCTGTCTAAAGTGGAACCTGCCCCAGGAGATAGTGGAGGCAGTGGCCCTCCACCATCATCCAGCCGAAGCGCCATCGCATGCAAAGCTCACATCTATCGTCGCTATGGCCGACCACTGCGTGAACCTTCTACACGATGGTCGTACCGTCTTGACCCCCTCGGATTTCCGCTGGCTGCCTGGCGGCATAGCGCTCCCCGACCAGGGACTCCTCAACAAGCTGACCCAAGCCCTCCCGGAGATGATCTCCTCCTCCCGCCAACGCATCGAAGGCAC
The DNA here is from genome assembly GCA_025774115.1 of bacterium. Classification (GTDB taxonomy): domain Bacteria; phylum Arandabacterota; class Arandabacteria; order Arandabacterales; family Arandabacteraceae; genus JALGWN01. Next base: position 26,177 of record JALGWN010000002.1, on the reverse strand, counting down.
CACTGAAACCCTTGAAGGGTAGCGGCGTAAACAGCTGAGAATATCCATCTTCCGAGTTCTTGAACGGAAGTGCAGGTATGCAAGCCTGCCCGCTTCGGGCCCGGTGTGGAATTCCAGAGCCGCTTTTATTGCTGGGGGTTGTAGCAAAGGCAGAGGCCGATTGACTTGGAGTGTGCGGGTGATCCCGACTCGTTGTCGGTGGGGTACTCGTGCTTCGAAAGCACGGGGTCACGCTCTCGGGAACGCTATGCTGGCAAGGGACGCCTGTGGAGTGTGGCAATTCCTGATCGGGCAGTGCCACCCTACGTGTCTCACCGGTGGTTTGTCCTTTCCCTAGGGTGGAAATATCTTCCGGTCTGATTCCTTGTTTCGTAGCTGATGAGAGTGCCCAACGCTCGTGGCCTAGGGCACACGCCGCGCCAATCCCTTGGTAATGCGCAAGTTAGCAAATGGCGCCCAAATCTTGGGGAATCCTGGGGTTTTGGCAAGGGGCTTGCTTCGTCTAATGGTCGGGGTAAAAACGGAGGTGTGTATGGTAGACGGTGTAGGCAAGTTGGCCAAGGACATGTCGGTGAAGGTCCTGAGGCAGGAACTGATTGCCAATAATCTGGCCAACGTCAACACTCCGGGCTTTAAGACCCAGAGGGCGTTCGCCACGCTGCTCAGGAAATCGATGGGAGCTGGGGCAGCCCAAATGGGTGAGACTGCCGGCGTAGCCACGTCGAAGCCGCAAGGCGAAGACGAGCAAAAAACCGTTGGCATCTATACCTCCTTCGAGCAGGGACGGATCGAATACACGCACCGTAACTTCGACCTTGCGATAGACGGGGAAGGCTTCTTCGTGGTGGATACGCCGTTCGGTGAGCGCTTCACGCGATCGGGCTCCTTCACCCTGACCGAGGTGGGGCTGCTTGCCACCTATGGCGGGAACCTCGTGATGGGCTCGGGTGGACCCATTGCCGTCCAGGGCGAGGAAGTTGAAGTCACGCCCGACGGCGGGGTGGTCGTGGATGGTGAGGAGGTGGACACGATCAGGGTCGTAGCCTTCTCCGATCCTGAGAACCTCGACCGGCAGGGCAACATCTTTGCATCGAACAATGCACGGTATGAGAACGTGGACTTTAGCCGGACCCAGATAGTGCAAGGGGCGCTGGAGCGGTCCAACGTCAACCCTATAGATGAAATGGTAGAGATGATCGCACTCCATCGCGGCTTCGAGGCCGACCAGCGGAGCGTCACGCTTCAGATCGAGGCCTCCAAGAAGCTCCTGGAGCGGGTCGGTGATCTTGGTTGACTTAAGGGGGTATAACGAATGATAAGGGCACTCAAGACGGCGGCGACGGGTATGGCCGCCCAGCAGCTTAATGTCGATAATATCGCAAACAACCTTGCCAACATAAACACCACGGGTTTCAAGCGAAGCAAGGTGGAGTTCCAGGATCTTTTCTACCAGACAACCAGGTCCCCGGGCGGCATAGCACGCCAGGGTGTGGAGCGGCCGACATCGCTTGAGGTGGGCTACGGGGTGGTGCCGGTGGCGACCACCAGGATCTTCTCCCAGGGGGAGCTGCTTCCGACGAGCAATCCCCTGGATATCGCGATAAACGGGGGCGGGTTCCTGAGGGTACTCATGGCCGACGGCACCTATGCCTACACGCGTGACGGGGCCTTGAAACTCTCAGCCGACGGCAGGTTTGTTACCACGGATGGAGAGGTCGTAGATCCCGAGATCAGTATCCCCGAGGGTGCGACCGAGATCATGATCGCCAGGGACGGCACCGTGGGTGTGAGGGTCGGCAACGAGATGGATACGCAGGAAGTGGGACGGATCGAACTAGTGCGTTTCTTAAATCCGGCGGGGCTAAAGTCCATTGGACGAAACCTCATGGTGGAGACCTCGGCGGCGGGTGACCCCATCGCCGGAACACCCGGCCTCGAGGGGAACGGCGAGATCTACCAGGGTTACCTTGAGACCGCCAACGTAGAGATCGTGGAAGAGATGGTTAATATGATCGTGGCCCAGCGGGCCTATGAAATCAACTCCAAGGCCATAAAGACGGCCGATGACATGCTGGCGATTGTAAATAACATTGTGAGGTAAGTGATGAAGGTTAGGATTCGTGTGATACTCAGGCTTTCGCTTCTTGGGCTCCTGGTGCTTGCCCTGCCTGGGATGGCGCTTGCGGGCCGGGCCGACACCATGAATTCACTGACTGAGATGGTCCGGGTTTCGGCGGAGAGTTTCGTGCGGGACCGGGTCACCATGCCGGCCGATTCGGTTGCGGTCGCTATCGCCCTTCCCATGTTTGCTGTCGAGCCGCGCGAGGTCGCGGATTTCAGGCTCGACCTTTTTTCCACCAAGCCTGTGATAGGTACGGTACCCGTGAAGGTGACTTTCCTCTTGGATGGCGGCGGGTCACTCACCTATGCGGCGACGGCGCGGGTAAGGGTCTATGCCTCTGTGCTTGTGGCCGCAGAACGCTTGAACCGGCACGAGATTGTAACCGGAGGGGCGCTTCGGACGGAGACGCGGGAGATCACACATCTTACCGATGCCTACTTTACGGTGCCGGCCGAAGTTGCGGGCAAGCGAGCCCGGCGAGTCATAAGCCTGGGCAACATGCTGAAGGCTTCGGACGTGGAGGCGGTGCCTCTGGTGGACAGGGGGGCGGGGGTTACGGTGGCGGTCCTTTTGGGGAAGGTGACGGTCACCTCCAGGGCCAAGGCCTTAGAAGACGGTGAGATGGGAGAACTCATAAAGGTGCAGGACCTTACAACGGGGAAGCGGTTGGTGGGGACGGTTGCGGGTAAGAGCCTGGTTGTTCTGGACGAAAGCATGCTTTGAGGTCATGACAATGAGAAAGCCAAGATGGATCACGTTGGGTGCCGCAGTGCTTCTCTTCATGTGTATTCCCGCCGGGACCTGGGCCCAGGGATCGCTCTATACCGATCTTAAGGCCGTGGGTGTGGGGGATGTCGTAACCATAATCATCCTCGAGAAGACCATGGCCTCCAACAGCTCGGGCCTCGATACCGAGAAAGAGTCTCGCTTTTTCACTGAGGGTTCGGGCACCGGGCCCATGGATTTAGTCAACCCCTTCTCGCTGAGTGCAAACATCGGCAGGGAGCATGAAGGCCGTGGAAGCACCGAGCGCGCCGGGAGCATCGTGGGAAAGTTGGCGGCCACAGTCGTGAGTGTTGCCCCGAACGGCAACCTCGAGATCGAGGGGAAGCGGGAGATAGTGGTCAACGATGAGAAGGAGATCCTCACCATCACAGGGACGGTGAGACCGCAGGATATATCGGCCGACAACATCGTCTACTCGACGGAGATTGCCAATACACAGATCGAATACAAGGGCAAGGGACTTGTGACCTCGGGCAGCAAGCCCGGGATCATCTCCCGAATCGTTTCACTCTTTTTCTAAAGGTAAGGACCAAGATGCGAAGGAACGTACTTCTCTCTGTAGGCTTGCTGGTGGCCCTGGGGTTCTGCCTGGGGACCGATACCGCGGCGGCCATACCGCGGATAAAGGATATAAGCAGGGTGGGGACCGACGGCGAGATACGCCTCATTGGTTACGGTCTCGTGGTGGGCCTCGACGGTACGGGTGACAGCAAGGGCACCGAATTCACGGTCCAGTCGGTGACCAACATGCTCACCCGCATGGGCATAACCGTGCCCAAGAACAAGGTGAAGACCAAGAATGTCGCCGCCGCGATCGTATCGGCGGAGATGCCCCTGACGGCAAGGGTGGGAACCAGGATAGATGTCACGGTCTCCTCGCTTGGGGATGCCAAGAGCCTGGAAGGGGGAACGCTTCTCCTTTCGCCCTTAAAGGGTACCGACAACAAGTTCTATGCCACGGCCCAGGGCCCGGTCTCTGTAGGCGGTTTCAAGGCCGCCGGTGCTGGGGGCGACCAGATAAGCAAGAATTACACCTTGGTGGGGCGCATCCCGTCGGGTGCTGTGGTGGAAGCCGAGGCCGGTGTGGGGGGGCTACAGAGCGACTATGTCGATATCATGCTCTTCTACCCGGATTACACGACGGCCTCGAGAATAAGCAAAGCGATAACGATGGCCTTCGATGATATAGAAGCCGTGGCGCTCGACCCGGCCATGGTGAGGGTCACGCTTCCCGAAGAGGTGCGGATGAGCGGTGCGGTGGTGGACTTCATCGCCAAGGTGGAGACCACGCGGGTGCACCCGGATGTGGCCGCAATAGTTGTAATAAACGAAAAGACCGGCACCATCGTCGCGGGTGACAATGTGACGATAGGTGCTGTAGCCATTGCCCACGGGGGTTTGAGCATCGAGATAAGGTCCTGGCCTGTGATATCCCAGCCGCCGGCTTTCTCGGCCAAGGGGACAGGCCAGACGGTGGTGACCGAAGATAGCCACATCCAGGCCGAGGTCGAGCAAAGCCGGCTCGTAGCGTTTGATGAATCCTCCAGTGTGGCCGAGGTGGCCAGGGCCCTAAACGCCCTGGGTGTTAGTCCGAGGGACATCATCGCCATATTTCAGGCGCTCAAAGAGGCGGGAGCCCTGAGGGCGCGGATAAAGATAATCTAAGAGGAGTGGCGCAGGGAAGACATGGAAATCCAGGGATTGGGCAACATCGTTTCCAGGTTGGCAGGCAAGTCCGCGGCCGGCTCCGCATGCCCGTCCAAGGAGGCGGCGGACACGGCAAAGACGCGCAAGGCCTGCCGCGAGTTTGAATCCATCCTCCTTTACCGGATGCTTTCCACGATGAGGAAGGCTTTTCAGGATGAGGACCAGGAGGATTCGGGGTTTGGGGGCGATATCTTTAAGTCCATGATGGATGAGCAGCTGAGCCTTGCGCTTGCCAAGTCCGGCGGTATCGGGCTTGCCGGCATGCTTGAGAAGGCCTTGGGGATAGAGTCGGAAAGTGGGCGGCCGCGGCCGGGCAAGGAGGTGCGGATCTCACCGGTCCGGACGCGGGAGCCATATGTGACTCCGCCGAACGCGGCCCGTAATAGAGCTGCTCAGGCTCAAGTGGGTGAACCCAAGAAGGCGGGCTTGGGCGGGATCTTGAAGATCTATGATTCCACGATAAGGGCGGCTTCCGAGGTCTTCGGCGTGAGTGCCGACCTTGTTCGGGCGGTGATCATGCAGGAATCGGGTGGTAATCCCAAAGCGGTTTCCCACAAGGGGGCCAAGGGCCTTATGCAGCTGACCGATCCCACGGCCCGCGAACTGGGGGTTAGCGACCCCTTCGATCCTGTGCAGAACATATTCGGCGGGACACGCTTCCTGGCCAAGATGCTTAAGACCTTTAAGGGCAACCTCGAGCTGGCACTTGCTTCATACAATGCCGGTCCGGGGGCGGTAGAAAAGTACGGCGGTATCCCGCCCTATAAGGAGACGCAAGATTACGTAGAGAGTGTCAAAGGCAAACTGGAGGCACTCAGAACACCCGGAATTGAATAGAAGGGGAATGGCCCAGCAAGGGCCCTGAAAGGGATAAGGCATGGAGGAAGAAGCCCTCGAGCAACTGATAGCGATTCTGGGCAAGGAGACCGGTCTCTTACAAGATCTCCACACCCTCCTCGCAGCCCAGCAGGCGGCGCTGGTGCGGGGTAAGGTCGAGGAGATCAAGCAATCGGTCGAAGGCCAGATAGCGACCCTAAGCGAAATCTCGAAACTCGAGCGCGAGCGTATAACGCTCCTCGGCGCGGTTCAGCTCGGCGCGGACGATGAGGAAGACGTAACCCTGAGTCACTTGATCGAAGCCGCCCCTCAGCATGGGGAGCGGCTCAGTGAGGTGCGTCGAGCCCTTAAGGACGTACTCGAAGCCATTGGTACCCTCAACAAGCATAACGGCATGCTCATAAACCAGTCGCTTTGCTATATCGGTAAGACCCTGAGAACGATCGCCGGGGAAGATACCTCATCAACCGTATATACACCCGACGGTGATGTGACCTGCCCGACCGGCCGGCTGGCGGTGGACAGGAAGATATGAAACCGGCTGAGGCCGGTGGAAGGAGTCAAGCATGATCGGACTCACAGTGGGACTCGAGATCGCCAGAAAGGCCCTCTCGTCCTACCAGCTTGCCCTGAGTGTTTACGGTAACAACATAGCCAACGTCAATACGCCGGGATATTCGAGAAAACGCCCCATCTTCGGCGAGGCCGAAGCTGTGGATATGCCCTTGGGAAGGATAGGTCTGGGCGTGGACACAAGGACGCTCGAGCGGATGCGCGATGTCTATCTCGATGCCGCCTATAGGAGAGAGAACACAGCCTACGCAAGGTACGAGAGCCTGGAGCAGTGCCTGTCCGAGGTCGAGATGGCATTCGGAGAGCCCTCGGACACCGGCTTGGGTGACGTCTTAAGGGATTTCTGGGATGCCTGGCAGGAGCTTGCCAACCAGCCCGAGAGCGCGGTGTCGAGGTCCTATGTGGTATCCAGGGCGACTTCGCTTTGTACCTCACTCGGCCACATAAGCTCCCAGCTTACCCGCATGAGGGAAAACATCGACAGGGAGATAGCAGGTATCGTGGGTGACATCAATTCGCTGGCGGAAAGGATTGCCCACCTAAACGGCCGCATCGTGGAAGCAGAAGTCTCAGGCAATCAGGCCGGCGATCTTAGGGACAAGCGCGATCTTCTCATTGATGAACTGTCGGGTCTTGCGGAGATCCAGGTCTTTGAGACCAACGACGGGGCGACCTCGGTAAAGATCGGGAGCGAAAGCCTGGTTGAGCGAAAGACCGCGGTCCTGCTGGGGACCTCGGTACGCGGTGACAACAATGTCGTCATTACGGATGTCACCCTGGGGGCCGGCGGCCGGGCCATAAGGGTAACCGGGGGCAGACTCGGCGGGCTGCTCCAGAGCCGGGATACGACTGTACCCGGGTATCTTGCGAGACTTGATGAGATAGCCGGAACCGTCGTGGAAGAGGTGAACCGGGTCCACAGGACGGGCTTCGACTTCACCGGCGCGGCTGCGGGCGATTTCTTCGATCCTGACCGGCCTACGGCAGCCACGATCCGGGTCTCCGATGCGGTGCGGGCGAATTCCAACCTGGTGGCTGCCTCAGGGGACGGCACCCCGGGCAGTGGGGTCATTGCGCTTGCGATCTCTGATCTTAGGCTCGCGGACATCTTCGGAGCCCAAGGAACCTCGGCGGAGGATTACTACGCATCGCTTATAGCGGACCTTGGGATCGAGGCCGAAAGAGCGGCGGCGCATAAGGATGTCGAGAACCTGCTGCTTACTGAAATAGATATGAGGCGTGAGAGCGTCCGAGGTGTGAGCCTCGATGAGGAGATGACCAATCTTGTCGCCGCGCAACACGCCTACCAGGCAGCGGTCAAGCTCGTGACCGTCATAGATAACCTGATGGAAACCATAATGTCGACACTATAGAAGCCGGGGGCTTGTGATGCGCGTTACAGGCAAGATGATAAGACAGAGGATACTCAACAATACCAACATGGCCATGGAGCGGCTCCAGTTTGCCCAAACCCAGTTGGCCACGGGCAAAAGGATTCTTAAACCCTCGGACGATCCCTTGAGTCTTTCCAAGGCCATGCGGGCGAGGGCCATCCTTACCGATAACCGGCAGTTTTTGAGGAACATCGAGGATGCGCTATCGTGGCTCGACAACACAGAGCCCGAAGTGGATGCCATGGTAACGGTCATAATGGAGCTTAAGGAGATAGCTATAGAAGGCGCAAGCGACACCAAGAGTGCCGGTCAACGACAGGTGCTGGCCGGTCAGGTGGAAGACTTGATAGAACGCCTGGTGGGCCTTGCCAACACCCGGTACGGCGGCAAGTATGTTTTCGCGGGTACCTATACGACGACACCTCCATACAGCACGAATCGCGCGGTCACAGGCGAGACCGCTGGCTTTCCTGGTCTTGAGTTTGTGGAGCTCGACCATGCCGGCATCACGGAAGGCTCTGTCACCGTGAGAGGGGCGATGGGTGAGGTCTATACGGAAGGCGTGGATTACCAGGTCGATCCGGCGGGAGGCCGGATAAGAAGGCTTGAAGGTGGGGCAATGGGAGCCGGGGATACGTACTTCGTCTCGTATGAGACCGAGGGCATCTCGAGCGTTACCCTCGACGTCCCCGGTACGGATGGCGACCTCGTGAGGGAGATTGCGCCGAGGTTGCATGAGAAGATAAACACGGGCGGCGAGGAGATATTCGCCTCGCGCCTCGATATCTTCGATCTCTTGATAACGGTCAGGAACGAGCTCCAGAGGAACAACGGGCCGGGTGTCAACGGATCCCTGGACGATATCGAAGCGGGGCTCGATCACATGGCGTCGGTCTTAAGCGACCATGGGATGAAGCAGAACGCCTTCCGGCTGGCCGGGTCCAGGCTGGAAAGCGAGATGGTAAACCTGGAGGCCTTGATTTCAGGCTACGAAGATGCCGACATGGCTGAGGTCCTGGTGCGGTTTCAGACCGAGCAGATAGCCTATGAATCTGCCCTTGCTGCGGCCTCCCAGATCATGAATACGAGTCTAATCAACTTTATTACCTGAACCGGCCGGATGACTGCCGGAAAGGAGTCTGGACAATGAAAATCAACACGTCACGCTTCGGCTGGATCGAGGTCGAAGAGCAATCCGTCGTGGACATGCCGGAGGGGATGCTGGGGTTTACCGAGTTTAAGAAGTTCGTGCTTATCCAGCACAACCAGGGGTCGCCTTTTCTCTGGTACCAGGCGGTGTACGAGCCCAACCTGGCATTTGTGATCGTCGATACTTTCACGTTTTTCCCCGACTATGAGGTACTGCTCTCGCGTGAAGACCTGGATGCGCTCGAAGCGACCGAGCTCGGTAATCTCGCGGTCTTTTCGGTCGTCGTGATACCGGAAAACCCCGAGGACATGACTGCCAACTTGAGGGGGCCGGTGCTTATAAATGTGGAAAAGAAGACTGCCCGGCAGGTAGTCCTTAACGATCAGCGCTACTCCCCCCACCAGCCGATCCTGGAAACGGTCAGGGAGGCGGCGGGTGTGCCGGTGGGCGGTCAGGCCCCTGGTGCAGGCACGCCGGATGCGCGCGTTCGGAGCGCGGGCACACCCGACACCGGGGGTGAGTGATGCTCATCCTCAAGCGCAAGATGGGAGAGGGGATAGACGTGGGGGACAATGTAAGGATTGTGCTTAAGGAGATAAGCGGAGGTCATGTCAAGATAGGTATAGAAGCACCCACCGATATCAGGGTAAAACGTAGCGAGACCGCCGCAAGTATAGAAGAAGAGAACCTCAGGGCGGCAAACCCCTGTGTTCTCGGAGCGGAAGCTCTGGGATGCCTTGACGATATCACCCATGCCAACCGGCCGGGGTGTGGAAAGCGCGAGTGCCCAACCGGGGAGGCGAGCACACCGGCCTGCAGCGAGTGTGAATGGAAAGCAGGGGAGGCGCCCGATGCTTAAGCGCGACTGCAGGCACTTTCCGGGCGACCGGCCGTGCGATTTTCATAAGCAGGATCTTGTGACCTGCGAAAACTGTACCCATTACGCTCCGCGAGGTATGACAATCCTCATAATGAAGATCGAAGCCTTAGGCGATGTGCTTCGGACAACGTCGGTTCTCCCGTCGCTCCACAGACAATACGGCCCGTGTCACATAACCTGGATCACCTCGGGTACCGCCCGCGAGCTCTTTACCGGCAATCACCTGGTAGATGAGGTCATATCGGCATCGGATGACTACCTTCCTACACTCTTAAGCAGGACCTTCGATGTAGTGATAAACCCCGACGCCGCTTCTAAATCATGTGAGCTTGCCACCATCTCGCGGGGGTATACAGCCTTCGGCTACCGGTTGGGTCCCGAAGGTACTGTGGTGGCCCTGAATAGGGCTGCGGACCGGTGGCTCGAGATGGGTGGCTGTGACGCGGTGAAACGGGGTAACACGAGGACCTATCAGCAAATCCTCCACGAGATCTGCGCGCTCGACGCCAAGGGTCAGCACATCGTGCTCAATCTAACCGAGGAGGAAGCCGCATCCAGGGAGGATCTGGCCCGGGAGATCGGAGTCGATCTCGCGAGACCCGTCGTCGGGCTCAATACGGGCGCCGGCGAGCGCTGGAGGCTCAAGAAGTGGAGAACCGAAGGCTTCATAGAACTCATAGAGATGATCCTCGATAGGTCCGACGCCCAGGTGGTTCTACTGGGTGGGGAGCTCGAGGGTGGGAGAAACGCCTTCATAAAGTCGAAGTTCGACCGGAAAGTGAGAAACCCTGTCTCACGAAATATAAGGCGCTTGGTACGCATGGTCGATCTCTGCGGCGCAGTGGTAACAGGCGACACGCTCGCGCTCCATGTGGCGCTGGGGCTTAAGAAGCGGGCGGTGGCGCTATTCGGTCCCACGTCTCCAGCCGAGATCGACATGTATGGTCTGGGCACCAAGGTGGTCCCCGATATCGACTGCGTTTCCTGTTATAACACCGACTGTGACAGGGAACCCAACTGTATGGATCTCATAAGTGCGGATGATGTATACGGGTATCTCGCAAATGAGATGAATCTTGCGGCCTCCGGACAAAGTGTGGAGGAGACGGTTCACGCGAGCGGTGTCCGGAGCGAGGGAGAAGAATGTATGGTTGGCGAGCCAATTGCGGATTGGTGAGCTATGGTTTGGCCGATCCGGCTCCCCTTTGTGTCTCGCCAACCTAACCATATCAGGATGCCGGGCGGCTCTGGGCCACCCGGGATGGAAGGAGCCCAATGGAATTCACCGGAGAGCGTTACGTACCCGGAGCGGTAGGGCAGGAAGAGCTCTATATCGAGCACATGAGCCGCTATCGGTTTGCGAGAGGATTGGCAGCCGGGCGGCGCGTGCTTGATGTCGGGAGCGGTTGCGGTTACGGCACCTACCATCTTGCGGCTGGGGTCGCAGAGCTCACACTGGGTATTGATATCTCACCTGAAGCGGTGGCGTTTGCCCGGCGCAATTATCGCCACCCTAGCCTGTCCTTCGCGGTAATGGACGCCTCACGGCTCAGTCTCAGGGACAGGTTCCATCTTGTGACCTGTTTCGAGCTCATAGAGCATGTGGAAGATGCTCAAGCCGTGCTGAAGGGTGTTCATCGAGTGCTGGATGACTCGGGTGTCTTCGTCGTTTCCACTCCTAACAAGGCAACCTATGTGGCAGGGGGCGAAGATGGAAAGAACCCCTTTCACGTGAGGGAGTATTATCGTGAGGAGTTCGAAGATCTTCTGGCGGGTACTTTCCCGTCAGTGCGGATCCTCGGTCAACACTGGGTCGAGGGCATGGCCCTAAACCCCCATCCGGCTCTTGTGGGTTGTGGAGAGGTAAGAGCGGGTAGGCTGCTGGAGGATAAGGGTCCGTGCCCAATTGACCTGACCGATAATGGGGCTACTTCGGATTGCAGCACGGGTGGTGCGGACGACGGGAGGCCTCACTCAGGTTGCATCGGTGGCGGGGAGCCTCCTTATTTTATAGCTATCTGCGCCAAGCGCGATGTTCTCGACGATGTCATTCCCAGCCTCAGTCCCATGGCCTTCTATGGCCGGGCCGTGCGATATGACAGCCTCAAAAAGGCCGCACTCGAGCTGGAGCGCGAGTTCGACCTCAGAGGCGAGTGGGCAAAGGGTCTCGATCGGGAGATCGACAGGAAGGATAAGACAATACGGAGCCTCCAGCGCGAACTTGCGGAGCTCCGAAACCAGTTCGCCGGACGCGGCCGGTGGGCCGAGCGCCTGAACGGTGAGCTCCGGCAATCCGGCGCCCTGGTAGAAAGGCTGGCGGAAGAAAACAGACATTTGAGGGAATCGCTGACTGCCCAGAGGCCGGCCGGCTGGAACAAGGTGTCAAAATGAAGCAACCGGTTGTCATATCGATACTTGCGCTGAATAATCTGGCGCTCACCAGGCAATGTCTCGAGAGCATCTTCGAGAATACCGAGGCCCCACATGAGATCTGCGTTGTAAACCAGGCCTCGACCGACGGCACCAAAGAGTATCTTGACGGCCTGGGAGACAAGATAGACGCGGTACATCTGCCTAAGAACGTCGGTTTTATACACGGCAACAACCTGGTCATGGAGCGTTATCCGAACCAGGATATCGTTTTGCTCAATAACGACACGCTGGTGGAGAAGGGCTGGCTCGGGGCCCTCGTCAACCGGGCTTATAGCCTCACCAAGATCGGGATCGTGGGGGCGAAGCTCCTCTATCCCGACGGCAGGCTCCAGGAAGCCGGCGGCGAGATCTTCCGGGACGGTTCGGGGAGAAACATCGGCAAGAACGATGATCCCGACCGGCATATATATAATGTATACCGTGATGTCGATTACTGCTCCGGGGCATGTCTCTTCATAAAGCGTATGGTATTGAACAGGGTGGGCTATCTGGACGAGATCTTCAGCCCCGCCTACTGGGAGGATACCGATCTCTGCTTCAGGGCCAGGAAAGACGGCTGGCGGGTGGTCTATGAGCCCGACGCCAGGGTAGTGCATCTCGAGGGCGCAACCGCCGGTATGCCGAGCCGGAGGTCGCTTTCCCAGAGCCTCCAGCAACGTAATAAACCTAAGTTTATGGCCCGGTGGGGTGAGGAGCTTAAGTCCCGCCGGAGGAACGTTTTCGATGTGAGACCTAAGGACGGGAAGGAGCAGATCCTTGTGGTGCTGCCCTTCCTTCCCATGTATGACCGCGCGGCGGGTGAGAAGAGGTGGTTTCACACTTTGAAGATCCTCGCCCGGCATTTTGACGTCACCTTCCTGGCGCGAAACGGTGCGGGCCAGCTCAAGTACATAAACGAGCTGGAGAAGATGGGAGTCACCGTCTTTCACACCGATCAATCACGCCTCGAACTGATGGGTTGCAGTGAAAAGGGCCCGCTCTGGATCGACTTTCCCCTGCTACTTAGGTCCAACGACTTCAAAGCGGTCATCGTGGGCTTCTACCACATGGCGCACCAGTACTCCCACGACATCCGCGAGCACTCGCCCCAGAGCGTGCTCATGGTGGACTCATATGACCTTTGCTGGGTGCGCCGGCGACGCAAGGCCGACTTAAGCGGTGAGGCCCGTGATATCTGGGAGGCGCTCGAGGTGAAGCGCCGGGAGCTCGCCATGTACCGTCAGACCGATATGGTGCTCACGGTAACCGAGGAGGACAGGCGAAGGCTCCGTGAGGAGCTCCCTGAACTTAGCGTCGGGATTTCTACCGATATACACCCCCTCACAGGCGAAGATCGGGACGGGCGCGGCCTCGACCTCGTTTTTGTCGGTAACTACAAACACGATCCCAATGAGGATGCGGTGCTTTACTTCGCGCGAGATATCTTCCCCCTTATAAAGAAAGAGGTCCCCGGCATCAAGCTCTATGTGGTCGGCAATTCCCCAACGCCGCCGGTTGAGGCGCTTGCCTCGGACGATATCGTAGTCACCGGCTTTGTGCCCGAGGTCACTCCCTATCTGCTTGATTCGCGGGTTTTCGTGGTGCCGCTCCGTTACGGCGCGGGCTTGAAGGGCAAGATCGGTGAGGCCCTTGCGGCGGGCATCCCTATCGTAACCACCTCGATCGGTGCGGAGGGTATGAACCTCGTTCACAGCAAGAACGCCATGATAGGCGATACGCCCGAGGATTTCGCGCGGTGTGTCGTTGAGGCATATACGGATGATGCTCTCTGGGACATCCTCTCTACTGAGGGTAAGCACCTGGCGGGTAAGAGCTACAGCGTCCGGGCCGTTGAGAAACACTGGCTGGAGATAATAGACTTCATACGAGGCGGAAGGAAGGTGCGTGAGGAGCCCTGCCCACGGGCGGATGCGGGCTTTAAGCGTGCCACCTCACCGGCCGCCGGCTTCAAGCGGATCTCATCGCCGCCCGAGCTTGTACCTGATGTCTGCATAGTGATTCCCGTCTATAACAACCTGAATTTAACGAGAACCTGCTGGACCAGCATAAGGAAGAACACCGGGATCCCGCACCAGGTTGTCATAGTAGATAACGCTTCCAGCGAAGATGTGGCCCATGAGGCCGATCAGAACAACCTCGAAGTCATAAGGAACGAATCCAACCGGGGCTTCGCATATGCGTGTAACCAGGGGATAATGCATACCCACGGCGATTTCGTCGTGATCTTGAATAACGACACCATAGTCACCCCGGGCTGGCTCGAACGTCTGATGTGGCACATGGAGGACGATCCGGACATCGGCATCCTCGGGGTCACTACCAACTATGCGGGGAGCGAACAGCAGATCCCGGCTACCTATAAGACTGAAAAGCAACTCTACGATTTCAGTGAGGAGATCTACAGCAAGCACCGCCGCCGTAGGAAGGAAGCCGGCAAGGTGGTTGCCGTCTGTGTGGTCTTTCGGCGCAAGATGCTCCGGGAGGTCGGGCTCTTCGACACCCGGTTCGGTCTGGGTAACTTCGAAGATGATGACATATGCCTCCGGGCGAGACTCGCCGGTTACAAGGTGGCCTTCGCCAGGGACGTATTCATCCATCATGCAGGCAGCAAGACCTTCCAGGCGCTCAAGGTGGACTATGGCCGCTTGATGGAGGAGAACCGCAAGAAATACGAGGCCAAATGGGCGCCCGTGGCCCGTGAATTCGCCGTATGCAGCAATGCAGGTGAGGCGAGAGTCCTGGAGAGCGGCGGGACCGGCGTCGATGCCGGATTGGACAATGAGAACCTGTCCGGACCACAGGAGGTCAGTGCAGACGATGTCGCTCCCTATCCCGGCGGTTTCCATTCGCAGTGGGCTGGTTCGGCTGTCCTCGTTCTTACAGATGGTGGAAGCGGAGCGGACACGCCGGCAAGCCTCAAGGCATACGGCGAGGCTACGAATGTCATACCCGTTAGTTGCGGAGGTGGGCTTGCCGCAAGCATCCTGAGTAAGGTCCGCGATCTAGACGCAGATACAGTTTTCTTCCTGGCACCCGGGACAGTGGTGCCCATGGGATGGACTTCCGCGCTCGAGGGGGCCTTGTCAGATCGGGACGTCGGCTGTGCCCTGGCCATGTCCAACAAGGGCCTGGGTGAGGACCTTGTGCAGCCGGGCTACCGCAAGATGGGTAAGCCCTTTGTCAAGTTTGCCGCTAAGCACGCGAGGGCATGGCAAGGCCGGGTTCAGAGCATAGACATGGGGTTTCCGGCGGCCCTGGCAATAAGAAAAGACGTCCTTCTCGATCACGGTCTGGGTGAGGACTTCAGAACACCGGCAATACTCCTCGATCTCCAGCAAAGGCTGGCGGACGCCGGGTTACGTATCGTTTGCGCGAAGGCAACCTACGTCCATGCCGCCGACACCGCCGGCGAACAAGCGGTGAAGGAGATGGAGGCCGTGCTCAAGGTCCTTGCCGCCCGGAAGTGCTTAGGTGAGGAGAAGACGGAGGCGTCGCTGGAGTACCTGAACCGTGCTCTGGGCGCAAAAGGTGATTATACGGAAGCCCTCTATGAGAGAGGCCTTGTGCTTTCGCTCATGGGCAAGAAGCAAGAAGCGATCGCTGATTTCGAGCGTGTACTCGAACTTAAGCCCTCGGACTCACGGGCGGCAAACAACCTTGGATGCCTCCATTATGAGATGGGAAATGAGATCGAAGGCGAACGCAGGTTCCGGGATGCGCTCCGGGCCGATGCGGGAAACTGGGAAGCCAGGAAGAACCTGGCGGATCTGCTGCTCTGCCGGGGCAGCTCGGACGAGGCCATAGAGATATATTCCTTACTGATTCAAGAACATGGAGACCGCCCCGGAGTGTATGCGTCGGTAGCGGAGGTCTTCGCCAACCTCGGCGACCTGGAGTCCGCTGAGCACCTGTTCGAGATGGCGCTCGGGGTTTTCCCCGATGACGATGCCGCCCGGCGTGGTCTCCTGGCTATCCAAGCGGTGAGACCGGACCTGAAACAAGAAGGAAGGAGCAAGGTCGATGTCGGATAGACCAACGCTTGCCGTATGTATGATCGCCCGGAACGAGGGCAAGAGACTTCCCACCGCCATAGAGAGTGTCAGGAAGATCGCCGACCGGGTGATAGTCGTTGATACGGGCTCCACGGA
The DNA here is from genome assembly GCA_025774115.1 of bacterium. Classification (GTDB taxonomy): domain Bacteria; phylum Arandabacterota; class Arandabacteria; order Arandabacterales; family Arandabacteraceae; genus JALGWN01. Next base: position 10,147 of record JALGWN010000002.1, on the reverse strand, counting down.
CGACACAATCGAGCAGGCCCGCTCCCTCGGGGCGGAAGTAATCGAATACACCTGGCAAGATGACTTCGCCGATGCACGGAACAGGTCGCTCACAGAGGCGGAGTGTGATTGGATCCTTTGCCTGGATGCCGACGAGTGCCTTGCCCCGGAAAGCGAATCCGCTCTGGTCCAGGCCCTATCGGGCAAGGCCGGCGCCTACATGGTAAGAATCGATAGCCGGGTGGACTCCACTGCAGGCAAGGTCTTCGTCAATTTCTTCCCCAGGCTTTTCCGGAATTTGGATGGGGTCCGGTTCGAGGGGAAGGTCCATGAACAGGTTACGCCATCACTCGAACGCCTCGGTATGTCGATTCAGGTGTCCGACATAGTGATCAAACACACGGGCTATGCGCTTTCGAGCCCCGACATGAAGGCAAAGGCACAAAGGAACGCCGACCTTCTGCTTAAGGAAGTGAAGGAGCGCCCCAAGGATTCCCTGGTCCTATTTCACCTGGCCGAAGCCTATTCCATGATGGAGCGCTATGAGGATGCGGTGGAGTCCTACGACAAGGCCCTTGCGGCGGGCAAACTCGACAGCGTAGTGCGCGGCGCCCTGCTCCAGAACAAGGGGACCGCCCTTGTGAAACTCAAGGAATACGAAAAGGCAATCGTCTCACTAAAGCAAGCGCGCGAGGTCGATCCCGGGCTTCTTACGGTTCACCTCGTCCTGGCATCGGCCCTTTACGGCATGAAGAAGTACGAGCGGGCCGAGCAGGAGGTGCTCTCATATATCTCCATGTGCCGTGAGATCAAGGGGGGCTCCGGGGTAACCCTCGGCCACGACCCCGACATACCTAATGGCCTGGTCATGCTTGCCAAGTGCCGGCTTGCACGGGGACAGCTCGCCGAGGCCAGGAAGGCGCTGGAGGATGCGCTGCGCATGGACCGATCCAAAGGCAATGTGCATGTGCTTTTGGGCAAGATCGCATTCGAGGAGCTCAAGTTCGGCCAGGCGGCGAACCACTACGAAGAAGCGATTGAAGCCTATCCGGACGAAGAGAGGCTTCGCTTTGAGCTGGCCCGGGCATATGTAGCCTGTGGGTCTAACGACAAAGCCATCCGGACCCTGGATAGCGCGATAGAGAACGGCATGGGAGGGCCCAATCTTCTGAGGTGCCTCGGAGTGCTCAAGATAAGGAAGAAGGATTTGGCGGGTGCTATAGAGGCCTATCGGCGCACCCTGGATGTCGATCCCGGCGATACCGCTTCACGGAAGAAGCTCGCCGGACTCTACCATGCCTCCGGCAATACCAATCTTGCGAAAGAAACCCTTGCCGGATGCTCAGGCTGGTGAAAACGGTCTGCCTGCTGCGTTATGCTCGGCGATCCTTGCTGCGGCGTATGCAACTATACGCCTCGCGCGTCACGCCTTCGCAAGCCTTGCATTCAGCCTGTCTTGACCGCCCTGATACCGGGGTATCTTGTTTTTCGCCTGCGTAGCGTCGTGACTCCTGTCGCGACGAATTGAGGTGACAGCTTACTTAATTCCTAAGTTGGCGAACTAAGTAAGCTGTCACCTTAATTCCCCAACGCCACGATATCCAACTAATCGCGCGAACATGCAAGCCCTGTAGTGGTGGAAGCAACAATATGCAAAAAGTGGCTAGGGTCGGTCACGATAGAGGCCGCCGTCCCTGGTGGAACTTTGAAGCTAAAGTAATTCGCAATCCTTGCGATAGGTCATACGGGAGTTGGATTAAAGGCCATATAAGGGTCATCCTATGTACAAAGAAGCGTGGATTGAAAGGAGGTGGGTTCTTTACTTGCCTGCACCTACCTGGTGCATATTCTGTTCATCTTCAGGAAGTAGAACCTTGGTCCCGGTCACGAAGGCCGGATCCCAAGCAGGCAAGGAAGCCCCGAGGTCAAGACGATCAGAAGGGGGTTGTTGAAATGGCGAATGCCGACCTCAGTCGTATCAATGCAAACATTGGCGCGTTGAACGCGCTCAATGCGCTCCGCGACGTCAATCAGAAACTCGCCCTGCACCAGCTCAGGCTGGCTACGGGCAAGAGGATCAACTCGGCCGGCGACGATCCGGTGGGGATGACCTTCGCGAAGAAGCTGGATTCCAGGGCCAGAGGTCTTGCTGTGGCCCGCAACAACATCGGCGATGTCCAGAATATGATGTCGGTTGCCGAAGGTGGTATCCAGAGCATCAGCGAGATTCTGATCACTATGAAGGAGAAGATCCTTCAGGCTGCCAATGATACCATCGGTGTTTCGGAAAGAGCGGCCGTGGAAAGCCAGCTCGATGACCTGGCCGCCGAAATAGACCAGATCGTGGAATCCACCACCTGGGGTGGGGTTGTGCTTCTGGACGCTACCTATACCGGCAAGCAGTTCCAGGTTGGCGAGCAGACCACGGATACCATGAGCTTCTCGATCAGCCAGGATCACCGCGCTTCTGCTCTTAGTGTTGCCGATTCGGATCTCGATGTCACGACAAGTGCGGCGGCTTCGACTGCGCTGAGCAATGTCAATACGGCTGTCGACACCATGAACACCAGCCTTCAGTCGATAGGTTCGGTGTCTTCACGGATGTCGATCAAGGAGGCCAATATCTCCGTCGCCATCACCAATGTGACGGCCTCCTATAGCCGTATCTTCAACGCGGACATGGCGATGGAACAGCTCGAGGCCACGAAGTACCTGGTCCTGCAGCAGACGGCTACGGCCATGCTTGCTCAGGCCAACATGGCTCCTCAGAGCATACTACAACTGATCATGGGGTAAGTACTTCAGGTCTCGATTGGTCTGGTGCCTCTGGTGGTTGGTGCCCCTACCCGGTAGGGGCGCCAACCCCGCTTAAGGAACATAGATCGGCCGGCGCCTTGACCCACGAGGGTTTTCGAACAACGGAGAAGGGAGCGCGGGGTGAACCAGGATGGAATAGACGTTTACAGGACAAACCAGGTGATGGGAGCCTCTCCCGGGCAACTGGTTCTTTTGCTTTATGACCATGTGATCCGGTGCCTCGGAAACGAGGACATGCGGGGAGCCAGCAAGGGGCTTGTGGAACTCATGGGCTCTCTGGACCTTGATTACCAGGAGGTCTCAGGCAGGCTCTTCAGCCTCTACGAATACTCTCTCGATCTGGTGAAGAAGAGCGAATACGAACAGGCCTCGAAGGTCCTGACTGAGATGAGACAGATGTGGGCGACCGCCATCGGCAGGATGGCGAACCAGGAAGAACAGGTCCCCGAGAACAAGGAGCCGGCAAGTGTCAGGTCTTAGCATCTCGCCGATAAGCCTCAGCGATTATCTCAACCAGTCGCTCGCCTATCTAAGATTACCTATAACGAACCTCGAGTCCCAGAGGTCAGAGCTCGAGGTCAAGAACGCAGTCTTCACCGACCTGGGTGAGAAGCTTTCCGCGCTCGAGGATGCGCTTGACAGGATGTCGGCATCGGGGATGTCGTCTCTTTTCAGGTCGAAGTCGGTTATGTCATCCGCCGAGAGTCTGCTTACCGCCACGGCGACGGGGGCTGCGCAGGCGGGTTCTCACACTGTTTTTGTGACACAGCTGGCAAGGGCACATGCGGTCGTATCAAGCCGGTATGACCAGGATGGCACAGCCCTCAGCCAGTCGCAATCCGGAACCAAAGCCTTCTCGATTACGGTCGATGGTGAGGCCTACGACATAAGTGTGAACATATCGGCAGGGGAGACGGACGCGGCGGTGCTGGCCAATATAGCTTCAGCGATAAACGACGCTACAGACGGTAAGATTGCAGCCTCTTATGTCATGGATACTCCCTCGACGGGTAAGATCTCCATCAGGAGCGGATCCACCGGGACGACGGGCAGCATGACTTTCACCGATACCGACGGGCTCCTCTCGGTACTCGGCGTGACCAACGGGACCGAGGCCACGGATACTGTAGGCGGCTATATCTACGCGGACCTCGGGGGTACCGAGCTCGATGCAAAGCTCACCGTCGACGGCATCAACGTGATAAGCAGCGACAACGTGGTTGAGAACGTAGTCGGTGGACTCACATTCACGCTTCTCGCGGAGCAGGAAGCGGGCGACGCTCCGGTGACCCTCTCGGTTATGGTGGATACCGAAAGCATCAAGGCCGATGTGGAAGAGTTCCTGGAAGCCTACAACGAGGTGTTCACCTACCTCCGAGAGAAGACCCGAGTCGACGGTGTTACCTATGAGAGAGGTACCCTTGCTGGACAGTTCCCCTATGTATCGCTGCGGATCAGTATGCGTGGGAGTATGAGTGCCTATGTCAGTGGGGGTTCAACAAGCTATAATGCCCTGAGCCAGATCGGAATCACTTCCGACCGCAGTGGCAGTTTCTCCGTCACGGACTCCAGTCTTCTTGAGGAAGCCATAGGCTCTGACCCGGAAGCCCTCGAGAGCCTCTTTGCCGGGGAAGGTGGAGTCGCCGCATCCCTGGCAGACCTGATTTCGGGCTACACGGCAGCCGGCGGCACAATCTCGAGTAGCGAGGACGGCGTCGGTGCGCGCATAGATCTCATAGACAAGAGCATAGAGAGGCAGGAGAGGCGCCTGGAGATAAAGGAGCAGGACCTCCGGGATCGATATGGGGCGCTCCAGGAAGCTCTTTATATCCTGCAGCAGACTAGTTCGCTGACCGCCATGTTTTCAAGTCTATTAGGATTCTAAAGACCTGAATACCAAGGAGGACGGTGCAATTGAAGGTAAGTGGTGATCATAACGTTATACCTCCGGCCGGTGGCAAGGCCGGCGGCCCGGAGCGAGGGTCCGCGAAGGTCCGGCGGGAGGTCCGACCGGATGATGCGGTGGAGATATCAGCCAAGGCCAAGGCCGCCACGCAATCATACGTCGGTAAGCCCGGTCTTAACGACACAGAAAGTGAGATGAGCGCGGCCCTGAACCAGGTTCGAGCCCGATTACAGGAGCGAATAAGAAGCGGTTTCTACGACAGCGAAGAAGTACTCGGAAGTATTGCCAACAGGATGCTCGATCTTTTCGGATTGTAATTACTGAGTTTTCGAATACCCGGGGAAGGTTGGACGAACTTGCTATTGCTGACCCAATTCAATGGCGATCAGATTTATGTCAATCCCAGTCTGATCGAGACGGTGGAGAGTAGGCCCGACACGGTGATCAGTCTCACCAACGGTAAGAAGCTCATGGTCAGGGAGTCCTCGGAGGAAGTCATCGCGAAATTCACCGAATTCGCCAGAAAGGTCTCCGGACCTTTTGCCGAGCGTAGCGAGGAACTCCAGTGGATGTAACAACGGTTGTCGGGATAGTGGTGGGCGGCGGATTGCTCTTCTTGGCCATATTCCAGGGTGGTGGGGTAGGTGTGTTCGTCAACATGCCCGCGCTGATGATCACCGTTGGCGGTACGTTTGCCGCCACGCTCATAAACTATCCTCTCCGTGACATGCTCAGGGTGGTCAAGGTCGTTAAGAACGCGTTTCTTCACACGATGGAATCGCCTGAGAAGATCATCAAGGACCTTGTGCTCTTCGCCGAGAAAGCCCGACGCGAGGGCTTACTGGCCCTGGAGCAGGATGTGTCCGCCATCGAAGATCCCTTCATCAAGGGGGGGCTGGAGATGGCTATCGACGGCCTGGACCCGGATTTGGTCACCTCCATGCTGAGGATGGAGCTGACCTTTGTGAACGAGAGGCACAAACGCGGCCAGGGCATGTTCAAGGCCATGGGCAAGTTCGCGCCCGCCTTCGGCATGATCGGGACCCTGATTGGTCTGATACAGATGTTGAGATCTATCGAAGATCCCTCGGGCATAGGCCCCGGCATGGCGGTCGCATTGATCACAACCTTCTACGGCACCCTGATCGCCAACCTCGTGTGTCTGCCCCTCGCCGGCAAACTCGAGACCATCTCCGAACACGAGATGATGGTGAAGGAGCTGGCGATAGAAGGCATCAGATCCATACAGTCGGGGGACAGCCCTCGGGTCGTGGACCGGAAGCTCAAATCGTTCCTTGCTCCGAAGGAGAGGGAGAAACTTGAGACGATAAAAGCCGGAGCACGCTGATGCCGATTGCGGGAAGACAAAGGGAAGCGGAGGAAGGGGCTAGCTGGCTCACCACTTTCGGCGATATGATCACCCTGCTCTTCACGTTTTTCGTACTTGTCTATTCTTTCTGTTCCTTCAATCCGGGCGAGTGGGAGACCGCGGATGCTTCGATAAAGGGTGCGCTGGCAGTCATCCCGGGGACCCAGGGTGACAGGGTGGTTCCAGGCGGAGCGACCGGCTTGTTCCCACATCACCTCGGCGTAGCGCCGGTGTTCACGGACCCAAAGACTTCCAGCGAGGGAAAGCGGAAGGCGCTGCGCGAAGAGGTCGCCAAGATCAAAGAGGTTATGGGTGGAGCCGAGGGAATCCAGATCGAAGAGACCCCGACGGGATACATATTCAGAATTGCGACCCCGATTCTCTTTGAAATAGGCAAGGCCGAAACCAAACCGGTCGCCGATCGCTTCCTGCGCGCCATAGCCGATGCCACGCATAAGGCGCCGGGTACGGTAATAGTGAGCGGTCACACATGCGATCTGTCCATATCGACGTCCGACTTCCGGTCGAACTGGGAGCTCTCGGCGAGGCGGGCGACCGATGTGCTTCGCAAGATAAGGTCCCATGCCGGCCCTAATACCAGGTTTATCGCTTTGGCCAGGGGGGCGTATGAGCCTATTGTGGCCAACGATACTGAACTGTGCCGGGCCAGAAACAGAAGGGTGGAGATAAGATTCGATCTCGAGGGAGGGCTGCCGTTTGATCTTTGATGCTACCAGGTTCAGGAAGAAGAAACCTGAAGAGAGCGAAGACGGCTTCATGGTCTGCTACTCCTCATTGATGATACTCCTTCTCACCTTCATGATTCTGATGGTGACTCTCGCTCAGGTGAAGGAGCCTCGCTTCAGGAAAGCGATAGGATCGGTCAAGGGCGCCTTCGCTTTTCTGCCGCATACCGGTGGTGACAATCCGCTAGCGAACGGGTCCGCCGGTTTCCTCCCGAAGGAACTCCCCGGGAGCCCGGATTCCTCTGAGGTAGAGTCGCCCGGGGCCTATGAGCAGGCCGTCCAGGAGATCAGGGAGAAAGCCCGGCGACCCGAATTGGTGGGCCTGGAGATCGAGGAGCGGGAAAGCGGTCTGGCCATAAGGGTTTCAGATGTTCTCGTATTTGCGCGGGGCAGTGCCGATATCAGAGAGGATTTCCTGCCGGTCCTGGACCTGGTGGCCGAAGCTGCAAAACTCAGGCCGGGCAAGGTTTCGGTGGTCGGCCATACCTGTGATCTGCCTATAGCGACGGATGCCTTCCCATCTAATTGGGAGCTCTCGATTGTGCGGGCGGTCAGTGTGATTCACCGGCTCGAGGACAAAGGCGTGCCTCCGGAATGGCTGTATGCCTATGGGTTTGCGGATCAGCTGGCACTCGTTCCCCATGCGGACGAGGAGGGCAGGCGCAGGAACCGAAGGGTGGAGATATTCATAGCAAATGGAGTGTCACAACAATTGTCAAGAGAGCCTGCCATGGCCGATGAGTCGGGCGGGCTCCGGGCGCTTGGGGATCGAGGTGTTTGTGAAAGCAGTCCCGGTTAGGTGTGGCGCGGGACGGGTATGGCGTGGTGGGGAACACCGGTTTGGGCACAGAATCCGGCATTCCGGTGAGCTCAAGCGAGCACAGGAGACAGAAGTTTTGGACAACATTGCGATGCAGACTGAGCCTGCAAGCGAGGTGTTAATGTGAGCATAAGGGAAGCCGAAGCGGATGTGACTTTCCCCGATAGGCTGGCAACCGCTGATTGCAGAAGCCGCTTCCTTAAGATCCTGCAGTCGAAGTTGGCTACCGTTGGTATGGCGTTAGACCTTGAGCCAGGGGAGATCGTAGCGGCAGGCGTCGACGCCGACATAGGTATCAGGCTGATTACAAAAAGTGCGGTCGACGCCGTGAACGCCCGTCTCGGGTTCGGCGAAACCGTAGTAGTCCTTTTCCGCGACCTTCGTACGCAGTCGTATCTGCTTGTGACTTCTGGGAGCCCCGACACCGACACAGGGGCCTCGCTAACCAATGCTATAAAGGGGATACTGGCAGGCGGTTACTCCCCCGCACTCGGAACTTGCATGCGGATCGAGCCCAAAGGCGAGAACTATGATGAAGTCGAGGCTGGCGCCACCGGTGGCGTTATTGCTCCGATATTCATCGGGGAAACCATAATCGGTATGATGAGTGCGGTGAATGAGGGCAGCAAGGCGCTCACACCAGAGCAAGAGGTCAGGCTCTTGCTGGCTGCAGCCGTGCTGGGAAGCGCCGCCCAGGAACTGGTCAGTGGTGAAGATAAAGACGAACGGATCAGATCCCTTGCCCATGCACTCTCCGGGGCGTTTGATGCGAGGAACCCGAGAGCGAGAGGGCACTCACATCGGGTCGCCATGTATGCTATGGCAGTCATGAACGAGCTGGAACATGACGATACAGATCCTGCACATCAGGATCTACGGAACCGTGTCAGGATCGCGGCCCTTCTCCATGATGTCGGCAAGATCGGTATTCCTGACAGTATTCTCCAGAGAGAAGGTGAGATAGGGGAGGGTAGCAGCCGTCTCCTGGGCCAACATCCCGTTCTGGGCGCAGAGATCATGAAGTCATGCTATGGCCTGGGCGATGTTGTACCTAGTGTACTCTACCATCATGAACGTGATGACGGCTCCGGGTATCCATTCGGCTTAACAGGGGAGGGTATCCCCCTGTCGGCGAAGGTGATCGCCCTTGCCGATGCTTTCGATGTCATGACATCCGATCACGGGAACGGGGACATATGCTCACATGAGGAGGCGGTCGAGCGTCTCACCAACGACCGGTCCCACGAATTCGATCCCGATGTCCTGACGGCCTTCGGTCGGTCGGCCGAAAAAGGGGCCCTCGCCTACGTACGCTTACCGCAAGCATCGAAGCTGGCCGACCAGGCTGTTGATGCGGCCGTGGAGAAGATCTATGGCCGTCAACTCACATCGATCCCGTCGTTGCCGGAGGTGCTTCATAAGGTCAACTCCCTTCTTGAGAATCCGGAGGCATCTTTAAAGGAAGTTGCGAACCTTCTCACAACGGATACCGGGCTGGCCAGTAGAGTTCTTAAACTCGTGAACTCTGCATATTACGGTTTGCCGAGGATGGTCTCCACGATACCGCTGGCCACGACCATTCTGGGTATCACCGCGATAAAGAACCAGGTCGTAAACATAGCCTATGGGGACGCAATGAAGGCACTCGGTGGCCGTCATGAGGAGTACCAGATCCTGTGGCGGCATGCTCTCAAAACCGCGGCCTGGGCCCGGACCATTTCAGCGGAGATCTCGGATATAGATACCGAGGAAGCCTTTACCGCCGGGCTTATCCACGATGTGGGCATGGCCCTTTGCCTGAGATTGAAACCCGGGGCCTACGGCCGGTTGGTGGCCCAGGTGCAGGCGAGCGGCAGACCTTTGATTGCAGCAGAAGAACAGGTGATAGGGTTTGATCACATGCGTATGGGGGGATGGATGGCGTCGAAATGGATGCTTCCTGAGTCGCTGGTTGCCTCGATAAGGTGGCACCACGTCCCGGAATGTTCTGTTGACCGGGACCGGAACGGTTATGATCTCATAAGAATAATACACATGGCCGACATCGCCGCCCGGGCCTCTGAGTCGGTCGATTTGGACTTTGTTCCGTTCATGTTGCGGGAGCTGAGCCCCCGGGTATTGAAGGAACTGGGAAGTGTGTATGTGGTAGACCTGGAACAGTTCAAGGATGCAGTTGAGGAGGCCGAAAGACAATTAGAGGAGACGTTCGCCGAAGCCGCGGTCCGTGTCTACTGAACATGCCATGGCCGGGGTGGAGCCGGAGCTTCATCCGGACTATCAGGGACGGCCGTTTGGAAGGAGCTACCTCATGGGGAACCAACTCGATACGTTTGTCCAGTATCCTATCTATCCATCGCTGACCCGTCTAGAGAAGGCGCTCCTCCGGCTCAGGATGATCTGGCCCGCCAAGTGTCCGGTGTGTGGCTCTCTCACGCTGATTACCGATGTGGGCCGAAGCCTCAGGGAATCGTGCAAGTGCATGCGCTGCAGGTGCACCAACAGGCAACGCC